>NZ_JAKPCB010000089.1:0-160980 GCF_023347575.1 Brenneria tiliae
GCAGGTGTTGAGGAAGGAAGGGATGCCGGAAACAGAGCGCGAGACCTTGCTGGCTCTGATGGCGGCAATCCCTGTTATTATTGAGGAAATTTATCAGGAGGATAGATTTTGAGGGGATCTCTCAGGCCAGGAGCGATTTTCAACGTCGCTTGCGACGGCCGCCATAAAAAAACCCCAACGAATGGGGTTTTCAGACCATTGACAAAGTAGCCATTGGTAATAGCAAATCCAAATCCGTCATTCCTGCAGATCCCCGCCTGCGCGGGGATGACTATACGGGAGTGGGTTCTTTTTATTACCGCATAACGCAGGCTTAAGGCAGGATCGAAGGCTGATCGGCGCCCTCTTTCTCCACTTTCTGCACCAGCAGATGCTCGCGTTTCATCCCCAGCTTCAGCGCCAGCGCGGAAGCCACGTAGATGGATGACACGGTGCCGATCGATACGCCGATCAGCATCGCCAGCGAGAACCCCGCCAGCATCGCGCCGCCGAAGATATACAGCATCAGCACCACCACCAGGGTGGTCGCCGACGTCATAATGGTACGGCTCAGGGTTTGCGTCAGCGAGACGTTCATGATCTCATAAGGCGTGCCGCGGCGAATTTTACGGAAATTCTCGCGGATACGGTCGGAGACCACGATGCTGTCGTTCAGCGAGTAGCCGATGACCGACATTAGCGACGCCACAATAGTCAGGTCGATCTCTATCTTGAAAAGAGACAGCACCCCCAAGGTGATCACCACGTCATGCGCCAGCGCGATAACCGCCCCCAGCGCCAGCCGCCATTCGAAGCGGAAGCCGACGTAAATCAGGATACAGATCAGCGCGCTCAGCAGGGCCATGCCGCCCGCCTGAGCCAGATCGCTCCCCACGCTGGGACCGACGAACTCGATGCGTTTTACCGTTGCCTGTTGCTCGGTGCCCTGATTGATAACGCTCAATACGCGGTTGCCGAGCTCCTGGCCGGAGGTGCCGACGTTCGGCGACATACGCACCATCACGTCGCGGCTGCTGCCGAAGTTCTGGATCAGCGGATCGTGAAACCCGGCGTTCTGTAATGAATCGCGGATCAGATCCAGATCGGCAGGTTTTTCAAGATTGATCTCAATCACCGTCCCCCCGGTGAAGTCCAATCCCCAGTTAAAGCCCCGTACGCCCATCACGATCAGCGAGAGGATCAGCAGCGTTCCCGAAATCAAAAACGCGACGTTATCCCAACGCATAAAGTCGTGGACCCGGCGTCCGTAGTTCAGTTGTTCAACAGTATAATCCTGTGCCACAACGCACTCCTCAGATAGACAGCTTGTTAATGCGTTTGCCGCCGTAAAGCAGGTTGACGATGGCACGAGTACCGACAATCGCCGTAAACATTGAGGTGGCTACCCCAATCGCCGTGGTGATGGCAAAGCCTTTAATCGAACCGGTACCGACAGCGTACAGGATAATCGCGGTAATCAGGGTAGTCAGGTTGGCATCCACAATACTGGAGAATGCGCCTTTATAACCTTCGTGAATCGCCTGCTGGACGCTGCGTCCGTTTCTCAGCTCTTCTTTGATACGCTCGTTTATCAGTACGTTGGCATCGACCGCCACCGCCAGCGTCAGCACGATGCCGGCAATGCCCGGCATGGTCAGCGTCGCCCCCGGCAGCAGCGACATCACGCCGACGATCATCACCAGGTTGGCGATCAGCGCGGTGGTGGCGATCACCCCGAATTTACGGTAATAGACCACCATAAAGACGATGGAGGCGACCAGGCCCCACAGGCAGGCTTCCAGACCCTGGGTGATATTCTGCATCCCCAGCGTCGGGCCGATAGTGCGCTCTTCCACAATCTGGATCGGCGCAATCAGCGCGCCGGCGCGCAGCAGCAGGGAAAGCTGGCGCGCTTCGTTCGGATTGTCGATGCCGGTAATGCGGAAGCTGTTGCCCAGACGCGACTGAATCGTCGCCACGTTGATCACTTCTTCCTGCTTCTCCAGGATCGCCCGGCCGTTGGCGTCTTTCTTGCCGCTGTCCTTGTATTCAACGAACAGCGTCGCCATCAGCTTGCCGATGCTGTCCTTGGTGAAGTTGGACATGGTGTTGCCGCCGGCGCTGTCCAGTGAAATATTCACCTGCGGACGGTTGTATTCATCGGTGCTCGAGGTGGAGTCGGTGATGTGGTCGCCGGTCAGAATAACGCGCTTGAACAGCACGACCGGCGCGCCGTCACGCATGTTCTTCAATTCGGAATCGCCCGGCACGCGGCCGTTGGCCGCCGCGGTGGCGTCGGCGTCGCTGTTCACCAGACGGAATTCCAGCGTGGCGGTCGCCCCCAGAATTTCCTTGGCCCGGGCGGTGTCCTGAATCCCCGGCAGTTCGACGACGATACGGTCGGCGCCCTGACGCTGCACCAGCGGTTCGGCGACGCCCAGCTGGTTGACGCGGTTACGCAGGATATTGATGTTTTGCTGCACCGCATATTCGCGCGCTTCGCGCAGGCGCTCGTTGCTCATTACCGCGCGCAGCAGATTGCCGCCGCTGGCGCTGATGACCAGAACGCGGTGGCGACTGGTCAGATAGCTCACGCCGTCATCCCGGGTCTGCGCATCGCGGAAACGCACTTCGACGCCGTAATTTTCGGTTTTACGCACTGCGGCGTAAGGGATGTTTTTCTCGCGCAGATCGCTGCGCAGCGAATCCAGGGTCTGTTCTTGCAGCTTGCCCAATGCGGTATCCATATCCACTTCCATCAGGAAGTGAACGCCGCCGCGCAGGTCGAGCCCCAGCTTCATCGGTTCCGCGCCCAGGACGCGCAGCCAGGTCGGGGTGGCCGGAGCCAGGTTGAGCGCCACAACAAATTTGTCGCCCAGTTCAGTGAGGAGAGCTTCACGGGCGCGGATCTGAACGTCCGGGTTGGAGAAGCGAGCCAGAATCGCACCGTTTTCCAATGCAATCGACTTACTGGTGATATTTTGCTCTTTTAATACATTCTGGACTTGGATCAGCGTCGTTTCGCTGGCGGCGGTTCCCCGCGCGCCAGTAACTTGTACCGCCGGATCCTCACCATACAGGTTAGGAAGCGCATAGAGCAGACCGATGAGCAAAGCCACGATCAGCGTCAGGTACTTCCACAAAGGATAACGGTTTAACACGGCAGTTCCCTTCGGGAAAATCAAAAATTACAGGGCTTTAATCGTGCCCTTCGGCAGTACGGAAGCCACGAAATCACGTTTGATAACCACTTCATTGGTGTCATTCAACGCAATGGCGATGTAGCCGGTTTCAGACACTTTCGTCACCCGCCCGACCAGACCGCCGGTGGTCAGAACCTCATCACCCTTGGTGATGGAATCCATTAATTTTTTATGTTCCTTGGCGCGTTTCTGCTGCGGACGCAGGATCATAAAGTAGAAAATCAGACCGAAAACGGCCAGCATGATAACCAGAGAGTACGGGCTTCCCTGAGCCGGAGCGCCAGTCGCTGCTACAGCATCGGAGATAAAAAGACTCATTTAAATTTCCTCTTTTTTGTCAAAAAGATAAGCTATCGAAAGATAGGCTATCAACGTTACAACAGTGAATAATATAAAAAACACATTTCAAAGCTGGCGGTCAGTTACTGTCAGCAACGTTTTTTTCAGCAAGCGGCGGTATCGGTTTGCCGATCCGTTGGTAAAAATCCACCACAAAGCGCTCTAATTTACCCTCTTCGATGGCCTGACGTAAACCCGCCATCAAACGTTGATAATAACGCAAATTATGGATGGTATTGAGCCGCGCCCCGAGTATTTCGTTGCAACGGTCAAGATGATGCAAGTAGGCGCGGCTATAATTGCGACACGTGTAGCAATCACAATGCTCGTCAAGCGGGCTCACATCGTCCTTGTGCTGCGCATTGCGGATTTTCACCACGCCGTCGGTGACGAACAGATGACCGTTGCGCGCGTTGCGCGTCGGCATCACGCAGTCAAACATATCAATGCCGCGCCGCACGCCTTCCACCAAATCCTCCGGCTTGCCGACGCCCATCAGGTAGCGCGGCTTATCCGCCGGGATCTGCGGACAGACGTGCTCCAGAATACGGTGCATGTCCGCTTTCGGCTCGCCAACCGCCAAACCGCCCACAGCGTACCCATCAAAGCCAATGTCTACCAGCCCTTTTACCGATACGTCACGTAAATCTTCGTAAACGCCGCCCTGAATAATGCCGAACAGGGCATTGTTATTATTCAGTTCGTCAAAACGCTGACGGCTACGCTTCGCCCAGCGCAGGGACATCTCCATCGAGCGCTTGGCATAGTCCCAGTCGGCGGGGTAAGGGGTGCATTCGTCAAAGATCATCACCACGTCCGAGCCCAGATCGTACTGGATTTCCATCGATTTTTCCGGGCTGAGGAAAATGGCGTCGCCGTTGATGGGGTTACGGAAATGCACGCCCTCTTCGGTGATCTTGCGGATATCCCCCAGGCTGAACACCTGGAAACCGCCGGAGTCGGTGAGGATCGGCCCGTGCCACTGCATGAAATCATGCAGGTCGCCGTGCAATTTCATAATTTCCTGGCCGGGACGCAGCCACAGGTGAAAGGTATTACCCAGCAGGATCTGCGCGCCGGTCTCTTTTACTTCTTCCGGCGTCATCCCTTTTACCGTGCCGTAGGTGCCCACCGGCATAAACGCCGGGGTTTCCACCACGCCGCGTTCAAAAATCAGTCTGCCGCGCCGGGCCCGGCCGTCGGTTGTTTGCAGTTCGTACTTCACTTAACCTCCAGCATCGGAAAAACAGTCCGATGTTGATGTTGATAATATCAAATGAACGCCTGACAGAGCCTGGTCTGCGGCGCGTATGGACGATCGGGCCGGGAAACTATCCGGCTTGCTCCTGTTCCGCCGCGGGGTTGCGGGTAATAAACATCGCATCGCCATAGCTGAAAAAGCGGTATTGCTCGGCCACCGCCTGCCGGTAGGCGGACAGGGTGTGCCGATAGCCGGCAAACGCCGACACCAGCATAATCAGCGTGGATTCGGGCAGGTGAAAGTTGGTCACCAGCGCATCGATAATCCGGTAGCGATAGCCGGGATAGATAAAGATCCGCGTGTCGCCGAAAAACGGCGCAATCAGCGCATCCTTGCTGGCCTGCGCGGCGCTTTCCAGCGAACGCACAGACGTGGTGCCGACCGCCACCACCTTGTTTCCGCGCCCTTTACAGGCCAGCACCGCGTCAACCACCGCCTGCGGCACCTCGGCATATTCGGCGTGCATCACGTGATCTTCTATCGACTCCACCCGCACCGGCTGAAAGGTTCCGGCCCCGACGTGCAGGGTGACGAACGCCATTTCCACGCCCTTTTCACGCAGCGCCGCCAGCATGGGTTCATCAAAATGCAATCCGGCCGTCGGCGCGGCCACCGCGCCCGGACGCTGGCTGTACACCGTCTGATACAGCTCGCGGTCGGCCTCTTCGTCCGGCCGGTCTATATAAGGCGGCAGCGGAATATGGCCGATGGCGTTCAGAATCGACAATACGTCGCGGGAGTCGTCGAAATGCAGTTCAAACAATGCGTCATGGCGGGCCGCCATCGTCGCCCGAACGCTCTCGTCGTCGCCCAGCAGCAGCTCGGTTCCGGGCTTGGGCGCTTTCGACGCGCGCACGTGGGCCAGCACCCGGCGTTCATCCAGCACCCGCTCGACCAGCACCTCCAGCTTGCCGCCGCTGGCCTTGCGGCCGAACAGCCGCGCGGGGATCACCCGCGTATCGTTGAACACCAGCAGATCGCCCGCATCCAGCTTATTCAGCAAATCGGTAAACACCTCGTGCGTCACCTTTCCCGTCGGCCCGTCCAGCGACAGCAGCCGGCAACCGCTGCGCTGCGCCTGTGGGTAGTGGGCAATCAATGATTCGGGAAGTTCAAACGAAAAATCGGCAACGCGCATGACAATTCACTTAGCTGGTTAATACGTTAAAAAAGGCGGCCTAGTCTAGAGCCGCGAGCGGCAGGCTGCAAGAAATAAGCACGCGGCGGACGCAATGCATTATACTGTCGCCATGAATTTTCTTGCTCACCTCCACCTGGCCGCGCTGGCCGACAGTTCGCTGTTAGGCAATCTGATGGCGGATTTCGTCCGCGGCAATCCCCAGGACGGCTACCCCGCCGATATCGTCGCGGGCATTCGTCTGCATCGCCGGGTCGATTCACTGACCGACAGCCTGCCGGAGGTGAAACAGGCGCGCCGGCATTTCAGCGCCGACTACCGCCGCGTCGCGCCGATTACGCTGGATGTGTTATGGGATCACTTTCTCGCCCGCCACTGGCAACGGCTGGAGCCGCGGATATCGCTCTCCTCCTTTGTCAGCCAGGCGCAGGGGCAAATTACGCCGCATCTGGCGCAAACGCCCGATCGCTTTCAGCATCTGAATCGCTATTTGTGGCCGGAACGCTGGCTGGAACGCTATGCGGAACTGCCGTTTATTGCCGAGGTGCTGCACAGAATGTCGCTTCGGCGGCCTAAACTGGCGGCGCTTTCCGGCTCGTTCGGCGATATCGAGCAAAACTATGCGCAATTTGAAACGCTTTTCTGGCAATTCTATCCGCGGATGATGGCGCTGGCGCAGGCACAGCGGCTGTAAACCGGCGCGTTTATCGGCATCCTTCCGCTTATTATCCTTATATTTAGCATGGTTAACGCCAGGCTATGATATATATGCCCTATTGGTTCAATGGGTAAAAGCTATCTCATCGATTGGTCTCTTTGCCTGTATTCGCCGCGCTAAAATCCCTATACTTACTGCTGTTTTGTACATCACTCCACCATTAACGACAAATTACAGGAGTAATTATGGTACTGGTCACTCGTCAAGCCCCTGACTTCACCGCCGCGGCCGTTCTCGGCAGCGGCGAAATCGTTGAAAATTTCAACCTGAAAAAACATATCGACGGTAAAGCAGCGGTGATCTTCTTCTGGCCGATGGATTTTACCTTTGTCTGCCCGTCGGAACTGATCGCCTTCGATCACCGTTACGCCGAATTCCAGCAGCGCGGCGTTGAAGTGGTCGGCGTCTCTTTCGACTCCGAGTTCGTGCATAACGCCTGGCGTCAAACCCCGATCGCCAAAGGCGGCATCGGCGAAGTAAAATATGCGATGGTCGCCGACGTTAAACGCGAGATCCAGAAAGCCTACGGAATCGAACACCCGGACGCCGGCGTGGCGCTGCGCGGATCTTTCCTGATCGACAAAGAGGGCATCGTGCGTCATCAGGTGGTGAACGATCTGCCGCTGGGCCGCAATATCGATGAGATGCTGCGCATGGTCGACGCGCTGCAGTTCCACGAAGAGCACGGCGAAGTGTGCCCGGCCCAGTGGGAAAAAGGCAAATCCGGCATAGGCGCGTCACCGGACGGCGTAGCGAAATACCTGACGGAAAACGCCGACAAGCTGTAATCCCGCCGTACTTTCCCCTAAGCCAGCGGCCCAAGGCCGCTGGCTTTTTTATATCCCCCGCTTAGCGTTCTTTTCCTGCTATTGTCATCCCCTTCAGGCCCTAAAAACAAAAATTGACGGACCGCGCCCAAAATCTTTAGCCTAGGGTACGCACCATAAACACCCCCCGGCCGGTTTGCCGATATAAAAAAGAGGAAACGCATGCAACAAAATCTTGCACTGTGGCTGGAAAACGCGGGAATGCAACAGGCTGGCATGATTGCGCTACTGATTGTTCTCGGGCTGATATTGCTGATTTCAGCCGTCATCCATCTGATTCTTCATCAGGTGGTGTTAAAAAGAGTGGTATTACGTTCGTTAACCAAATCGGACAACGCCGGCGCCCCCGGATGGAAGCAGGCGTTAACGCAGCATAATCTGTTTAACCGCCTGGCCTTTCTGCTGCAGGGCATTATTCTCAATATCCAGGTGGTGCTGTGGCTGCCGTCGCACAGTGAAACCCGTGAAGCGCTGGTGATCTGTTCTCAGGTCTGGATCATGATCTTCGCTTTGCTGGTGCTGTTTTCGCTGCTTGATATCCTTCTTACCGTTTCATCGCGTTCGAAGGTCGCCACCCAGCTGCCGCTGCGGGGAATATTTCAAAGCCTGAAGCTGATCGCCACCATCGTGATCGGCATTATGGTGGTGTCGCTGCTGATAGGAAAATCGCCGTTGATTCTGATCAGCGGTCTGGGGGCGATGACCGCCGTCCTGATGCTGGTGTTCAAAGATCCGATTATGGGGCTGGTCGCGGGGATTCAGCTCTCGGCCAATAATATGCTGTTGCTGGGGGACTGGCTGGAAATGCCGAAATACGGCGCCGACGGCGCGGTAATCGATATCGGATTGACCACGGTTAAAGTCAAAAACTGGGACAATACCGTCACCACCATCCCCACCTACGCCCTGATATCGGACTCGTTCAAAAACTGGCGCGCCATGTCGGAATCGGGCGGCCGCCGCATCAAGCGCAGCGTCAATATCGACACCACCAGCGTGCATTTTATGACCGAAGCCGAACAGCAGCGGCTGCTGCGCAGCAGGCTGCTCTCGCCGTATATCGCGCACAAGACCAATGAATTGCAGCAGTATAACGCGCAGGACGGCGTCGATCTCTCCTCCCCGCTCAACGGACGCCGGCTGACCAACCTGGGGACGTTCCGCGCCTATCTTCAGGCTTATCTGCGCGCGCATTCGGGGATTCATAAAGGCATGACGCTGATGGTGCGCCAGCTGGCGCCGACGCCGGAAGGCTTACCGCTGGAAATTTACGCCTTTACCAATACCACCGCCTGGGTGGAGTACGAAAGCATACAGGCGGACATCTTCGACCATATCTTCGCCGTTATGCCGGAATTCGATTTGCGCGTGCATCAGACGCCGACCGGCTATGATATGCAGGCGCTGGCGCGCCATGTGGTTGCCGCCCGTTAACTCACCGCCCGCGGCAAGTAAAACGGGGATAAAACCTTTATCCCCGTATGCCCGCCCTACCGCCGCTGATGGCGCAGCTTGATCAGGTAGCCCGCCAGCAGCAGTACGATCCAGATAACGCCGACATAAAGCGAAACCCGCGTCGCCGGGAAGTAGCCGATCAAGCCGATAATAAACAACAGGAAAATGATGGCGCACAGCGAGGTCGCCGTACCGCCGCGCAGCGGGAAAGCCAGCGACTTCACTTCCTCGCGGCTCAGGCGGCGGCGGAAAGCGATTTGCGAGCACAGGATCATAATCCATACCCAAACGGTGGCGAACGTCGCCAGCGAGGCGATAACCAGAAAGACTTTGCCCGGCATGATGTAGTTCAGATATACCGCCACCAGCAGCGCCGTGATCATCACCATCACCGTTACCCACGGGATCCCGCGACGGGAAAGGCGGGTAAAGATTTGCGGCGCATGGCCCTGCTCGGCCATGCCGTGCAGCATGCGGCCGACGCCGAACACATCGCTGTTAATCGCCGACAGCGAGGCGGTGATCACCACAAAATTGAGGATGCCGGCGGCGGCGGTAATCCCCAGATGCTGGAACGTCAGCACAAAGGGGCTGCCTTGGGTGCCGACCTGGTTCCAGGGGTAGATCGACATGATCACAAACAGCGTGCCCACATAGAACACCAGAATGCGCCAGGGAACGGAATTGATGGCCCGGGGAATGGATTTTTGCGGATCCTTGGCCTCGCCGGCGGTAATACCGATAATTTCCACCCCGCCGTAAGCAAACATCACCATCTGCAACGAGAGGATCATCCCCATCACGCCGTTACTGAAGAACCCGCCGTTGGTCCAGAGGTTATGGATGCCGGTGGGCTCGCCGCCGTTGCCGATGCCCCAGACGATAATACCGATCCCCGCCAAAATCATAATAATGATGGTGGCGACCTTGAAGAAAGAGAGCCAGAACTCCAGCTCGCCGAAGACTTTCACATTCATCAGGTTAATGGCGCCGATAATCAGCACCACGCTCAGCACCCAGATCCAGTGGGGAACCTCCGGGAACCACACGCCCATATAAATGCCGAATGCGGTGACGTCGGCAATGGCGACGATCAGCATCTCGAAGCAGTAGGTCCAGCCGGTGATATAGCCCGCCAGCGGCCCGAGATAATCCTGCGCATAGCGGGAAAAAGAGCTGGACTGCGGGTTATGCACCGACATTTCGCCCAGCGCCCGCATAATGATATAAGCCACGACCCCGCCGATCAGGTAAGCCAGCAGGACGCTGGGCCCGGCCATCTGAATGGCGTTGGCCGAACCATAAAAAAGACCGGTTCCGATCGCCGAACCCAGGGCGATAAAACGGATATGCCGCGTACTTAGCCCACGCTTAAGCCTGGCGGTTTGTTGTTCCATAGATAAGCAACCTGTTGAAAAAGAAAAACCACAGGCTATTGCCTGTGGCGCATACATCCCAAATCGACCGCGTTATTGATGTACTCTGGCTTCCTGATGAGCACCCAGCCGGTCGTAAATCGCCGCCGCCAGCAACACCACCAACGATGGCGGCAGCCAGGCCAGCCCCTGCTCGCTCAGCGGCAGGCGCAGGCTCCACGCCGGCAACAGCGCGTTGAAGGCCGACGATTTTATACCATCAATCAGGCCGAACAACAGGCTGACCAACATAACCGGCGCCACAATACGCGAATTGTTATTCCACCAGGAGCGCGTAAAGCTCAGCAATACCAGAATGATGCAGGGGGGATAGATTGCCGTCAGCACCGGGACGGAGAGCTGAATCAGGTGGCTTAAACCAAGGTTGGACACCACCATGGAGAAACCGCCCAGCACAAAGACCAGCGTACGGTATGAGAACGGCAGATACTGCGCGAAGAACTCCGCACAGGCGCAGGTCAGACCGACCGCCGTTACCATGCAGGCGATAAATATCAGCAACGCCAGAAAACTGCTGCCCAGGCCGCCAAACGTGTGCTGGACGTAGGCATGCAGAATTTCGGCGCCGTTGGAGGCCTCCGGCACCAAAGCGCCGCTGGCGGCGCCCAGTTGGAACAGGCTCAGGTAGACCAGCGTCAGGCCGATGCCGGCAATCAGCACCGCCCATATGGTGTAGCGCGTCAGCAGTTGCGCGCTATCAACGCCGCGCGAACGGGCGGCGTTGACGATAACGATACCGAACACCATCGCGCCCAGCGTATCCATGGTGAGATAGCCGTTCACAAAACCGTTGGAGAATGGCACATGCTGATAGGTTTCCGTCGCCGGGATGGGCGAACCGGCCGGCCACAGCACCGCGGCGATGCCCAGTACCGTCAGGGCGGCGATTTTCAGCGGCGCCAGCACGTGACCTACCGTATCCAGCAGTTTTCCGGGGTATAACGAAACCGCGATGACGATCGCAAAGTAGATCAGGCTATAAATCAGCAGCGGAGAAGCCGCGTTTCCCACCAGCGGCGCCAGCCCGACCTCAAACGAGACCGTGGCCGTACGCGGCGTGGCGAACAGCGGGCCAACCGCCAGATAGCAGACGGTCGCCAATACCACCCCCGCCTTTTTGCCGATCGGGGAGCTTAATGCGTCAATACCGCCGCCGACGCGCGCCAGCGCCACGACGGTCAGCACCGGCAACCCCACCGCGGTAAGCAGAAAGCCGGCCGCGGCCATCCAGACGTGTTCGCCCGCCAGTAACCCCACCATCGGCGGGAAAATGATATTCCCCGCGCCGACAAACAGGGCAAAGGTCATAAAACCTAATGCCATGATATCTTTGGACGTTAAACGATGACTCATAGTTATGTCGCGTTGCCTGTATAAATCGATAAGAAGAAGAAAAAACTGTGCTGCTACCACCGTCCTTCAGCCAAGACAAAGGCGGCGTGCAGATTTATAGGAGTTTGTTTTTGGCGCACAGCCATATTGGGGGGCAATTAGAACGTTTATAGCGCTAAAAGACAAGCCGATATCGAAAAACTAGAGTTTTCAACTGAATTAAATAATGTAAACAACAGATAATATCAACTATCGTAAATTACCTGATACATGATTTGTGCATTTAAAGACGATACATTGCAATAAACTGCACAAAAATCATAAAAAATGCATGATGAAGCCATAGAATAAACTTATGGGATAAAAAAACGCCGGGAGTCTGAGGAATCCCCACAAATCAGGGAAAGGAATGTCTGTAAGCTTGGTGAGGGTTTCGTGCACGCTAACCTCAGTCGATTTCTGCAACCGTCGCTGCACGCGCCCGACACGAGGCGGCTCAGTCGCCGCCGCCCCGTGGCCCCGGGCTTTTCGCAAAATCGCGTCGCTACGCGATGCCTTCGGCGTTCGTGACCGCTGATCGGGCCGCCATTGACGCGCTCCCGGCGCGGCACTGGCTTTCGCCGCGTCCCTGCGGCTCACCCGGCGGTCACGCCCACCTCAGCGCGATTTTTTACGCGAAGGAAAACCTTTAAAAGACCACATCCTGCTATCTAAGACGATCTATCAAATAATACTTAATTATTTTCTGGGGATTCCTCTCGCCAGGAGCGGTTTTCAACGTCGCTCCCGGCGCGGAGGATCTTCAGTATAAAAACGAGGCGATCACCAAACCCGATCGGCGATATCGACCACCAGCCTCAGCTTATTCCACTGCTGCTCTTCCGTCAGGCTGTTGCCCTCTTCGGTGGAGGCGAAGCCGCACTGCGGGCTAAGGCAAAGCTGGTTGATATCGACGAACTTCGCCGCTTCTGCAATACGCGCCTGAACGCTTTGCGCATTTTCCAGTTCGCCGTTTTTAGTGGTAATCAGTCCTAGCACCACCTGCTGATGACCCGGCTTGATAAAGCGTAACGGCTCAAAACCCCCGGCGCGTTCCGTGTCGTACTCCAGGAAGAAAGCGTCCACATTCACTTCGCCAAACAGCGTTTTCGCCACGGGTTCGTATCCGCCTTCCGAAATCCAGGTAGAGCGGAAATTGCCGCGGCAGACGTGCAGCCCAATCACCAGATCGGCCGGCTTATCCGCCAGCGCCTTGTTCAGCACCGCGGCGTAGGTGCGCACCAGCTGGTCGGGATCTTCGCCGCGCTCGCGGATCTGGCGCTTTTGATCGTCCGAGCACAAATAGGCCCACACGGTATCGTCCAGCTGCAGGTAACGGCAGCCGGCATTGTAAAAGGCGTGGATCGCATCGCGCCAGGTTTGCGCCAGATCGTCGAAATAGTCCGCCAGATCCGGGTATACCGTGCTGTCTATCGCTTTACGGCCGCCGCGGAAATGCAGCACGCTGGGGCTGGGAATGGTTATTTTCGCCACCGCATCCCCCGCAATGCCGTTCAGATAGCGGAAATCCTCCAGCATCGGGTGCCGCGGATTAAAGCTCACTTTCCCCGTCACTTTAATGCCCAGCGACTTGGTCTGAATACCGTTGAACTGGATCCCCTGCTCGGCTTCGTAGCGTTCAACGCCGTTCAGCTCGCCGAAGAAGTCAAAATGCCACCAGCTGCGGCGCAGCTCGCCATCCGTCACCACCTGCAGGCCCGTTTCGCGCTGCCGCTCGACAATCCGCAGGATTTCCCGATCTTCTATTTGCCGCAGTTGCAGCGCATCAATCTCGCCGGACTGATACTGCAGGCGGGCCTGCTTGATCGCCGCCGGACGCAGCAAACTGCCGACGACGTCGGCGCGGAATGGGGGAAGTGTTTTAGCCATGGTCGCTCCTGGTTGCCGGCCCGCGCCCCGATGGGCGACGGCGGCGAAATAGTGGAATAATGGGCAGCCTGCGTGATAGTCACCGACGGCAACCATTCAGACATCTGGACGTCTAAATTTACCGTATGCTGCCACGCGCCCGATTCGCGGGCAATTGAAGAATTTTCACCGTGATTGAGTAAATTTCAAGTTTATGCCTCCCCCCCGTCTCAAGGTTAAGCAATGGCGTCCGCCGCCGTCAGGCTAAGGGTTTCACGGTATTTTCAGCCGCGGACGCAGGCGCAATCAGCCGATTCGGCAGCGTAAACACAAAGCGCGAACCGGCCCCCTGCTCACTGAGGATCTCCAGCCGGGAATCATGGTGGCTGAGCGCGTGTTTGACGATCGCCAGCCCTAATCCGCTGCCGCCGGTCTGCCGCGAACGCGCCTTATCGACGCGATAAAAGCGCTCCGTCAGGCGCGGCAGATGTTCACCGGCGATCCCAGGCCCGTTGTCGCTCACCTGAAACTGCGCGCCCTGCGGCGTTTTCTGCCAGCAAACCTCAATACGCGTGCCCGTCGGCGTATGGTTAACGGCGTTGTAGACCAGATTGGAAACCGCGCTGCGCAACTGTTCTTCGTTGCCGAAAATCTGCAGTTGCTCATTCACCCGAAAAACCAGCTCGTGGCGATCCTGGCTCAGCGCCTGGGCTTCACGCTGCAAGACGCGCAGCATCAGCGGCATATCCACCTTCTCGTTGAGATCGATCGCCGCCGCCGCTTCGATACGCGATAACGTCAGCAGCTGTTTTACCAGTCCGTCCATACGCCGCGTTTGCTCCTGCATGGTATTCAGCGCCTTGTTGCGCAGGGCGTTATCCAGCGTTTCATCCTGCATCATCTCCAGATAGCCCTGCAATACCGTCAGCGGGGTGCGCAGCTCATGACTCACATTGGCGAAAAAGTTGCGTCTGGCGCCTTCCAACTGGTGCATCTGCGTAATATCGCGCGCCACCATCAGCAGTTGCCCTTCCGAATAGGGCATCACGCGGAATTCGACGTGGTGGGCGTTATTCAGCTGCAGCGTCAGCGGACGGCTGAAATCCCGCCTTTTCATATAGTCGGCGAATTCGGGATAACGCAGCAGGTTGAGGATATTCTGCCCGTTATCTTCCGGCCAGCGGAAGCTGAGCAGGTGTTGCGCCAGATGATTACACCAGAAAATGGCGCCCTCTTCGGTGGTGATCACCAGCGCATCCGGCAAGGATTCGGCGCCGCTGCGAAAACGCTTAATCAACAGCGCCAGCTCGCGCCGCCGCCGCCGGTTGCGCAGTTGCATCTGATAAAGACCGTAGAACAGCGGTTCCCAGCTCCAGCGGCCGGGCGGCGGGGTCATGCTGCGATCGACCCACAGCCAATAGGAGAGTTTAAGCTGGTTATAAAAATTCCAGCACAGCGCCGCCAGAACGGCGGCTAACAGAAACCAGGGCAGATAGCCGAAGATCAATCCCAGTAATAGCGCGGGCAGACAAAAAAAAGCCAACTCCAGCGCCAGCCTTTTCCATGAGAGAGGTTCTAGCACGTTAATGTTTCTCCGCTACGGCAACCTTCAATAACGCGTTGAAAAACGATACCCCGTTCCCCGAACGGTCTGCACCATTTTGTCATGCCCGCTGGTTTCCAACGCCTTGCGCAGCCGGCGGATATGCACATCAACGGTACGATCTTCCACATAAACGTTAGTGCCCCACACATGATTCAGCAACTGCTCGCGGCTGTAAACCCGCTCAGGGTGCGTCATAAAGAAGTGCAGCAGTTTAAATTCCGTGGGCCCCATATCCAGCGCGAGTTCTTCCGTCGTCACCCGGTGGGAGGAGGGATCGAGGCTCAATCCGCGCATTTCAATCACCTCTTCAACCGCCATCGGCGAAATGCGGCGCATCACCGCCTTAATTCGCGCCACCAGCTCCTTGGGGGAAAACGGCTTGGTAATGTAATCATCCGCGCCGACTTCCAGCCCACGCACGCGGTCCTCTTCCTCGCCGCGCGCGGTCAGCATCATAACCGGGATATCGCGGGTAAGCGCCTCGCGTTTCATATGCTTGATAAACTGCAGGCCCGAACCGCCCGGCAGCATCCAGTCCAGCAGCACCAGCTCTGGAAAAGGCTCCGACAGTTGCGTTACCGCGCTGTCATAATCTTCGGCCTCGACCGGCTGATAACCATTCTGCTCCAGTACGAAGCATACCATTTCCCGAATCGGTGCTTCATCTTCCACGACCAATATGCGTCTAGCCATCATTAATCCTGCCATTAATCATCGTCGCCGTTGCATGCGGAAGGCATTATGCGTCAGTTTTGTGACAGATTTATTAAAAGGATTTTTTCAACCTCGCACAATAACGGCCCGACGCATTTTCGAGCCGCTTTCCAAACTTTCGGTTTTCGCCACGACAGTGCCCCGATGGCTGTTTATAATCAACCGCATTGCGATTACATGCCGTTCAGGGAGTTCCATGCGTATTATCCACACCGCCGACTGGCATCTGGGACAGTATTTTTACACCAAAAGCCGGGCGGCCGAACATCAGGCTTTTCTGCACTGGCTGCTGGAACAGGTCGAACAGCAGCAGGCGGATGCGGTAATAGTAGCAGGGGATATCTTTGATAACGGTTCGCCGCCGAGCTATGCGCGGGAAATGTACTACCGTTTCGTGGTCGATATGCAGCGCACCGGCTGCCGGCTGGTGGTGCTGGGAGGCAACCATGATTCCGTCGCCACGCTGAACGAATCGCGGGATCTGCTGGCCTGCCTCAATACCCGGGTTATCGCCAGCGTCGACGGCGACGTCGACAAACAGGTGCTGGTGCTGGAAAACCGCCGGAATCAGCCCGGCGCCCTGCTGTGCGCCATCCCTTTTTTACGCCCGCGCGATCTGATCGCCAGCCGGGCCGGGCAATCCGGCGATGAAAAACAGCAGGCCCTGCTGGACGCCATCACCACGCATTACCGGCAGTGTTACCAGTCGGCCTGCCGGCAGCGCGATATTCTGGGGCTGCCGCTGCCCATCATCGCCACCGGGCACCTGACCACCGTCGGCGTCACCGCCTCCGATTCCGTGCGCGATATCTATATCGGTACGCTGGATGCGTTTCCGGCGCAGGCTTTTCCGCCGGCGGACTATATCGCCCTCGGCCATATTCACCGCCCGCAGCGGGTGACGAAAAGCGCGCCCATTTACTACAGCGGCTCCCCCATCCCGCTGAGCTTTGATGAATTAAGCAGCCGGAAATCGGTTTATCTGGTGGATTTGGCGCCGGGCAGTCCGCCGACGGTAGAGGCGCTCCCGGTGCCGGCCACCCAGCCGATGCGCCTTATCAAAGGCGATCTGGCGGAAATAGAACGGCAGTTGGCCGCCTTCAGCGATTATCAGGGCGAAAAGCCGGTGTGGCTGGATATTGAAATCACCACGCAGGATTATCTGAGCGATATGCAGAAACGCATTCAGACGCTGACCGACGGTTTACCCGTCGAAGTGCTGCTGTTGCGCCGCGCCCGCGAACAACATCTGCAGGCGATAGTGCGCCAGCAGAAAGAGACGCTGAACGAGCTGACGGTGCACGAGGTTTTCGAACGCCGGCTGGCGAGCGCCGCCGATCTGGAAGAGAGCCGTCAGCAGCGCGTACGCACGCTGTTCGATCAGGTGATGGATGAATTGGAAAATAGCGAGCCCGCCGCATGAAAATACTCAGCCTGCGGTTAAAAAACCTCAATGCCCTGAAAGGGGAATGGAAAATTGATTTCACTCGCGAGCCCTTTGCCAGCAACGGCCTGTTCGCCATTACCGGCCCCACCGGCGCGGGAAAAACCACGCTGCTCGACGCCATCTGCCTGGCGCTGTATCACGCGACGCCGCGGCTGAAAAACATTTCCGCCAGCCAGAATGAGCTGATGACCCGCAACACGGCGGAGTGCCTGGCGGAAGTGGAGTTCGAGGTCAAAGGCGTCGGTTATCGCGCCTTCTGGAGCCAGCGCCGGGCCAGAAACTCCCCGGACGGCAACCTGCAAACGCCGAAAGCCGAACTGGCGCGCATGGATGACGGCACGATCCTGTGTGAAAAGCTGACCGAAAAGCTGGAGATGACCGCCGCCATCACCGGGCTGGATTTCGGCCGTTTTACCCGCTCGATGATGTTATCGCAGGGGCAATTCGCCGCCTTTCTGAATGCGGACGCCAACGAGCGCGCCGAACTGCTGGAGGAACTGACCGGCACGGATATATACGGGCTGATTTCCGAGCGCGTTTTCGACCGGCACAAACAGGCCAGAATCGCCCTGGATACCCTGCAGGCGCGCGCGGCGGGCATCGAACTGCTGGATGACGAACAGCGCCGGCAACTGGAGGCGCAGCTGTCATCGTTGACGCAACGGGAGCAGGCGCTGATTAGCGAGCGTGAGCAAGCGCTAACTCATCAGCGCTGGTTTGAACAACTCGCTCAACATCAGCAATCGCTGACCGCCGGCAAAGAGCGGCTCGCCGCGGCGGAGGAGGAGATGCGGCAGGCGCAGCCGGCGCTCGAACGGCTGACGCAAAGCGAACCGGCGGAAAAACTCAGGCCGCTCCAGCAGGAGCGGGACCGTTGCCACGCCGAGTCCGCGGCGCTGCAAAAGCAGCTCGCCGCCCTGACGCAACAGCGGCTAACCCAGGAGAGCGTTCTGCTGGCGCTGCGCCGGCAAGAGGATAAAACGCAGCAAGAACTGCGCCGGCACGCCGACCACCGCCAGCAGCAGGAGACGCTGATCGGGGAACGCATCATTCCGCTGGATCACCAGATCGACACCCTGCGCCAGCAGAGGGACAAACAGCAGCAGGAACTGGAGCAAACGCAGGCGCGCCAGCGGGACGATCGCCGCAAGCTGGAACAAACGGAGCGGCAGTACCAGTCCGCCCGGCAACGGCTGGAGCAGATCCACGACTATCGCCAACGGCACCCGCATCATCAGCGCTGGGGGGAATACCTTTCGCTGTGGCGCACCCAGTTTCAGCGGCAGCAGCAGCTGGTAGAAGAACTGGCGAACCTGAGCCAAAAACAGGCGCGCTATGAGCAACAGACGGCGCAGCTGAACCAGGAAGCGGACACGCTGGCCGCCCGGCGCGGCGGACAGCACGGCGCGGTCAGCCATGCGCAGCAACGGTTCGACCAGCATCAGCAGGCGTTGCAGGAAGCGGACAGCCGGCAGCCGATCGGCGATCTGTACCAGCAGCTTAGCCAGTCTATCGACCGGCGGCCCGATCGCCAGCGCCTGGCCACCCTCGGCGAGCTGTTCCAGCGGCTCGCTTCGCGCAGGGAGCAGTCGGCAACCCGGCAAACGCAGTTGCAGGAACAGCGCGTCGGCTTGGAGGAACAGCGCCGGCGGCAGAGCACGGAGCTTGAGCTACGCCGTCAGCATCTGGCCGAGGTGGATAAAAATCATCGGCTGGAAATTCGCATCGTAGCGCTGGAAGAGGAAAGACGGCGACTGGGACCGGGAGAAGCATGCCCGCTGTGCGGCTCGACGCACCACCCGGCGGTTGAACGCTATCAGGCGCTGCAGCCCTCGGAAACCGAACAACGCCTGCTCCAACTGAGCCAAGAGGTCGGCCAGTCGGAAAGCGCGCTGGCGCACGTCGAGGCGCAGCTGGCGGCATTGCAACAACAGATCGACCAGTTGCACAACGATCGCGGACGCATGGATGAGGAGTATCAGACGTTGCTGCAACAGTGGCGCGAGGTCAGTGAGCGCTTACCGGGGGATTACGCCCCCGAACAATTCGCCGAATTAACCGCGTGGCTGGCGCAGTGCGAAACCCAGGAACAGCAGCTTCAACGGCAGATTGCGCTGCGCGAGCAGGCCCAGCGGCATCGGCAGGAAAGTAAGGATTCACTGACCAATGCAAATACCCTGCTGCAACAGACGGAGCAGCAGATAGCGCTGAACACCCAGCAGCGGCAAACGCTGAAAAACGCCCTCTCCGAGCTGCGGCAAGCGCAGCAACAGAGCGCGGAGCAGCAGAAACGGCATCGGCAGGAAATGGAAAAAACGCTGGCGGATTTCTCCCTTGCCGTGCCGGAAACGGCGCAACAGGAGAGCTGGCTGGCGCAACGCGCCGAAGAGTGGCGGGTCTGGAAAGAGGCCGAGCAGGAACAACAGCGGCTATCGAACGGCGCGGCGACGCTGGAGGCGGAGCGTCAGCATCTTGCCAAAACCATCGAGCTTGGCGAACAGCAGTTGCTGGCGTTACGGCAACAGCTGCTGTCGCACGCCAGCGCGCTGGAAGAATCCCAACGGCAGCGGCAACAGCTTTTCGGTGATAAATCGACGGCGGAAGTCAGCGCCCAACTGCGTGAAAAAAGCCGGCAGTGCGAACAGGCCGGCCGGGAAATTCAGGCGCAGCGCCAGCAGGCGGAGTCGTCGCTGGACCGCCTGACCGGCGAATTAACCGGCGTACAGCAGCAACAAACCCGCGTCGCCGCGCTGCGGCGGCAGGCGGAGCAGGATTTCGCCCAGGCGTTGCAACACAGCGTTTTCGCGGATGAAGAGGCATTTCAACGCGCCTTGCTGGATGAGCGGGAGCGTAACGAACTGCGCGAGCGCAAAGAAAAACTGCATCAGCAATGGCAACAGGCGACCGCGCTGTATCAACAGGCGGAGCGGCTTCTGACCGCCCATCAGCAGCAGCGCCCGCAAACGCTGGCGGCGGAAGCCGCCCTCTCCTCGGTGCAGCACAGGCTGGGCGAATTAAATGAAACGCTGAAAAGCAATCTTCAGCAGCAGGGGGAAATGCGTCAGCAATTAACCGCCGACCAGCGTCACCGCCAGAATCAGCAGGCGCTGCTGGCGGAAATCGCCCAAAGCCAGCGGCACTATGACGACTGGAGCTGTCTGAACGAGCTGATCGGCTCCCAGAAAGGCGATAAGTTCCGCAAATTCGCCCAGGGGCTGACGCTGGATCATCTGGTGTATCTGGCCAACCGGCAGCTTGCCCGCCTGCACGGCCGCTATCTGTTGCAGCGCCAGACCAATGACGAGTTGAAGCTGCAGATCGTGGATACCTGGCAGGCCGACGCGCTGCGGGATACCCGCACGCTTTCCGGCGGGGAAAGTTTTCTGGTCAGTCTGGCGCTGGCGCTGGCGCTCTCCGATCTGGTGAGCAATAAAACCAGCATCGACTCGCTGTTTCTCGACGAGGGCTTCGGCACCTTGGATGCGGAAACGCTGGACGCCGCGCTGGACGCCCTCGATAACCTCAACGCCGGCGGTAAAACCATCGGCGTCATCAGCCACGTCGAAGCGATGAAAGAGCGCATTCCCGTACAGATTAAGGTCGCCAAGGTTAACGGCCTGGGCATCAGCCGGCTGGCGCCGGAATTCGCGCTTTAGTTCAGGCCGCGGCGAACGCGTATGGGGCTTGAAGTATGACGGGGATAAGCTGATTTTATTCTGCATCGCCCGCCCGAATTCGTTATCATGCGCGCTGCATTAATGAACCCGCGTGCAAGCCTGCGCGCCCAGTCAGGGATAACACCATGCTGTGGTTTAAAAATTTAATGATTTACCGCCTGAACCGCGACGTCGTTCTGGCGGCGGATGAGATGGAAAAACAGTTAAGCGCCTTTGCCTTCACGCCGTGCGGCAGTCAGGACATGATGAAAAGCGGCTGGGTGTCGCCGATGGGCTCCCACAGCGACGCCTTAACGCACGTGGTTAACGGGCAGATCGTTATCTGCGCCCGTAAAGAGGAGAAGATCCTGCCTTCGCCGGTGATTAAGCAGGCGCTGCAGGCCAAAATCGAGCGGCTGGAGGCGGAACAGCACCGCAAGCTGAAAAAAACCGAAAAAGACTCGCTGAAAGACGAGGTGCTGCACAGCCTGCTGCCGCGCGCGTTCAGCCGCTTCAGCCAAATCTGGTTATGGATCGATACCGTCAACGGCCTGATCATGGTGGATGCCGCCAGCGCCAAGAAAGCGGAAGACACCCTGGCGCTGCTGCGTAAGACCCTCGGCTCGCTGCCGGTGGTGCCGTTGACGATGGAAAATCCCATCGAGCTGACGCTGACCGAATGGGTGCGCTCCGGTACTCCTCCGGCCGGTTTCGCCCTACAGGATGAAGCCGAGCTAAAAGCGATTCTGGAAGACGGCGGCGTGATCCGCTGCAAAAAACAGGATCTGGTGAGCGACGAAATCGCGGTGCATATCGAAGCGGGCAAGCTGGTCACCAAACTGGCGCTGGACTGGCAGGAACGGGTACAGCTGGTGCTGTCGGACGACGGCTCGCTGAAACGGCTGAAGTTCTCCGATACGCTGCGCGAACAAAACGATGATATCGATCGGGATGATTTCGCTCAGCGCTTCGACTCCGACTTTATTCTGATGACCGCCGAACTGGCGGCGCTGATCGCCAACCTGATTGAAGCCCTGGGCGGCGAGGCTCAGCGCTAGCCTCGGCGTTTATGCCGTGCGCCCGCCGCCGCCCTCGCCGCGGCGGGCAGGCTGTTCACACGCGGAAGTGCCCTACCGCCGCGCTCAGGTCTTCAGCCTGGGACTGCAACGCCGCGGATGCGGCGGCCGACTCCTGAACCAGCGCCGCATTCTGCTGCACCATTGAATCCAACTGCGCCACCGCCTGGTTGATTTCATTGATGCCGCGCATCTGCTCATCCGCCGCATGGGTGATTTCAGACATCACCGTGGTTACCGTCGAGACGCCGCCCACAATTTCATTCATGGTATTGCCGGCCTGGCGAACCTGAACCGAACCGGAGGTGACGCTGGCGACGGTAGACTCAATCAGCGCTTTAATCTCTTTCGCCGCCTGCGCGCTGCGCTGCGCCAGATTGCGCACTTCCCCCGCCACCACGGCGAAACCGCGTCCTTGCTCGCCGGCGCGCGCCGCTTCCACCGCCGCGTTCAGCGCCAGGATATTGGTCTGGAAGGCGATGCCGTCAATCACGCCGATAATGTCGCCGATTTTACCCGACGCGACCACGATATCGTCCATCGTCGTCATCACGTCCGAGACCACTTTTCCGCCGCTGCCCGCGTCCTTGGCCAGCAGCAGAGCTTTGTCATTCACCTGCCGCGCAGAGCCCGCGGACTGCGTGACCCCGGCGGAAATCTGCTCCAGCGCGGCCGCCGTTTGCTGAATGCTGGAAGCCGCGGACTCGGTGCGCGACGACAGGTCATTATTGCCGGCCGATATTTCGTTCGCCGCCAGCTGTAGCGAGGCGCTGATATCGCGGATCTGAATCATCACCTGGCCGAGCTTGTCGATAAAGGTATTGAATGAACGCGCGATTTGCGCCACCTCATCATGCCCTTCATCAGGCAGACGCTGCGTCAGGTCGTTATTGCCGTTGCTGATATCGTCCATCGCATCGCGAATCAGCAGCAAACGCCGCAGCGTCGACGTCACCAGTACCCCCAGCACCAGCGCGCCGAGTACGGCGATCGCCAACAGCGTGCCCACGGAGGTAAGCAGCAGAGAGCGCATACCCGCGGTGGCTTCCGCTTTATCCAGCGCCACCAGGACATACCAGTTCGTACCGCGGATAGGCTGGGCGATCGCCAGCTTCTCCGCCCCGGCGACATCGACGGCAAGCGGACGCGCGGCCGTCAGCAGCGCGGACAGATTAATACCCGGCGCAATCTCGGTGATGTTTTTCAAGGTAAGACTTTCATCCGGGTGGGCGATAATCGTGCCGTCCTGCGCTATCAATACGCCAAAGCTGGCAGGCGTAGGATTGATTGACTTCACGTTTTCAATCACGCTCTGCATCGTCAAATCACTGCCCGTCACTCCCCTGACCCTGTTGTCCTCCAGCACCGGGGCGGCGAAAGAAACGATCAGTTCCTTGGTGGATACGTCGATATAGGGCGCGGTGACGATCGGTTTGCCCTCCTTCACCGCTTGTTGATACCAGGGGCGAACCGTCGGGTCGTAATCGGCGGGGATGCCGGCGGCGTCGGAAAATTTCGCCGTTTTATTCTCGTATCCCATATAAACATTAATAAAGCCGCCCGCGGCGGCGATCTGCCTAAATAGCGGAACCGGATCCTCATCCGCCAGCACGCCGTCGTGCAGCGAGGTAATCATCCGCGTATTGGATTCCACCCACTCGCCGATCGCCATGCCGTGGCTGGCGGCCACCGCATGCAGCATGCTGTCGATAGACTCCTCGTTAGCGTTATTGGCGATGGTGTAATTAAGCAAAGTATTAATGGCGAGAGAAAGCACCACAATGGTCGTACAGGCCGCCAAAATTCGGGCGCGTGTCGTTTTCAGCATAGGAAGGCTCCCGGCACAACAAGGTAATGAGAGTCATAACGGCACCATAAAATAAAACTTGAGTTCACCCGCCGGGCGCGACCGGGGGTTATCAGGACAATAAAGAGAGAAAGAGTGATGGGGTCCAGCGGGTTTAACGCCGAGGTAATTCGCAGCCAGTTGATTTATATTAAAATAATGGATTAGCTTAGCAAAAAACGCCATATTTTCAGCAGATAAAACCCGTTTACACGCATAAGAAAAAGCTATTTAAAAACCGAGTCATGCTCCGCGTTTATAGTAAAAAAGCTGCTTGGCGTTAATCAACGCAAGCAGCTTGAAGTATTTAGGGTATAAATGAAGAAGCTACAGATACTTACAAAAATAGGCGGAAGACTCCGCCACCTGTAAATTGAATTCACTCTGCGCCGGCACGAAAAACGACTCGCCGGGCATGAAAACCTGCCAGTCAGGGGCGCCCGGCAACAACACTTTCAGCGCCCCGCTGATCACCGTCATCTCTTCCGGCTGACCGGTGCCGAAGGTGTACTCCCCGGCGTCCATGACCCCGACGCTGGCGCGCCCGATACTGCCGCTGTCAAAACCAATGGATTTCACTTTCCCTGCAAAATACTCGTTTACCTTCAACATAGAGCGGCACCTATAAGTTGGAAAAAACCAGGAAAATTCATCTTAAAAGGTGCAATAAGCCGCTGTCACTATCTATTCAATGAAAGTGCGCTGCCGGTAGCATCGACCGGCGATTATTTTACCAATCAGGGGAAAACGCGGCGACGCGGGAAGGATTAGGCTGCCGATAAACGCAGCATCCGCATCACATTCGCCACGATGATCGTCGGGTCCTGCGTCGCATCGATGACGTGGTGAGCCACCTCGCGGTAGAGCGCCTCGCGGGCGGCCAGCACGTCGGCCATTTCTTCGGCGATCGGTCGCCCGGTAAGGGTCGGGCGCTGGTGGGCCAGCGGGCTGACCTCCAGACGCCGGGCCAGTAATTCGGCGGGCGCGCGCAAATAAATAACCGAGCCGTTGTCGCCCATAAACCGCCGGTTCAACGCCGACAGCACGATACCGCCGCCGGTGGCGACCACGCGACGGTGGGAGGTCACTTCCTGCAATACCCGGCTTTCCCGCTGACGAAAACCCTGCCATCCTTCTTGCGCCACGATCTCGGCAACCGTCATCCTGCCGCTCTGCTGCATAAAAAGGTCGGTATCGATAAACTCGTATCCTAATGCCTGCGCCAGTCGGCTTCCTACGGTGGTTTTACCACAACCTCTGGCTCCAACCATAAAAATGGGCTGTGTCATTTAATGACGTATCCTTGTTTTCGTCAGGCCCGTTCTGAACGGCGTGATTCTGCCGGCGGGTTACTCATATTTACTCGAAGGATGAATCATACCGGTAAAATTCGCGAATATAAAATCCGCTTATATCATAAAAGAAAAACCTGGGGTTAAATGGCAAAGTCGCCTATAAGCCTGAGATACACGGGCCTACCGTACCGAGGGGCGCTCCGGCGGCTTACGCCGCTACGACCCCTCGCTACGCTCTCCCTAATAACGAGCTTTATCGATGGTCTGCGCCCTATATAGATAAGGGCCACAAATATCAGTAGGTGTGGAAATATTCCTGAATCACCGCCGGATTGCTGGTTTTGGTCAGCGCCAGCATCAGCAGAATGCGTGATTTGGCCGGGTTCAGCGAATCGGCGACCAGTCCGGGCTGGGAAGCATCCGGCGGCACGATCCCGCTGCCGGTGCGGCTGGCGCGCACCACGACGATACCTTTGCCTTCCGCTTTGCGAATACCGGCATCGCTGCGTTTAGACACGCTGCCCGCGCCCATGCCGGCATAGACAATGCCTTTCACGCCGTGCGCGATGGCCGCGTCATACATATATTCCGGGTCGTCCTGATAACCGTAGATAATATCCACCGCCGGCAGTTTTTCCAGGTCGCTTACGTCGAATACCGAACGGGTGGTATGAATTTTATCCAGGCGATTCTGGAAATAGATTTTATCGCCGATAATCACGCCAAGGTAACCCTCTTCCGGCGCTTTAAAGGTATCCAGCGTAGAGGCGTTGGTTTTGCTGATAAAACGGGCGGAACCGATACGGTCGTTCAGCACCACCATCACGCCGCGGCCACGGGCATTTTTATCCGCCGCCACTTTAACCGCGCCGTACAGGTTCATCGGGCCGTCGGCGCTGATTGAGGTCGCCGGACGCATCGCCGCGGCGAAAACCACCGGCTTGTCGCTTTTTACCGTCAGGTTCAGAAAGTAGGGAGACTCGTCGAGCGTGTCCGTACCGTGGGTGATCACCACGCCGTCCACATCGTCGCGGGCCAGCAGTTCGTTGACTCTTTTGCTCAGCTTCAGCAAAACGTCGGCGGTCATGTTCTCGCTGCCGATATTGGCGACCTGCTCGCCGCTGATATTGGCGAGCGTTTTCAGTTCCGGCACCGCATTGATCAGCGTATCCACGCCCAATGCGCCGGCTTTATACCCCGTGGTTTGCGTGTTGGCGGCGGCGGAACCGGCGATGGTCCCCCCGGTCGCCAGAATCACCACGTTAGGCAGGTTTTCCGCCGCACTCGCCAGGGCGGAAAAACAGACCAACACGACCACAAACAGTGAACTAAATATCCTTTTCATACCTATACCGACCCAATATGTTTAAACGGCAGGCCCCTGCTCGAAGGCTGCCGGTGAGTGATAAATAATATCCTGCCTGTCGGCCGAGGCTGGCCGACATTGGCGCTTATCATGCCTCAGCGCCCGGCGGCTGTATAGCTTTGGCTATAAAATCATTGACATAGGTTAATGTTATACCTTGCGCTCATCGGTTGATCTGCGCCACGGCATCCTGACTTGCCTGGTCGCGCGCGGCGCCCGTCAGCTCCGACAGTTGACCGTTGCGCATTTCGAGCAGCCGGTCGGCGTGTTGGAAATAGCGATCGTCATGGCTGATGGCGATAATCGTTTTGCCCAGCGCCCTGAGCTGAGGCAGCAGCTCAAGATAGAACACCCGGCGGAACTGCGGATCCTGATCCGCCGCCCATTCGTCCAGCAGCAGAATATCGCGCTGCTCCGCCACGGCCAGCAGCAGCGCGACGCGTTTACGCTGCCCCTGCGAAAGCTGCAAGTTCGTCACCCGGTAATTATCCAGCTGCAGTTTCTGGCGCATATCGAGCCGTTCCAGCCAGTCATCCACCAGCGCCATATCCGGCGCCGCGCCCTGCGGCCCGATCATTTGTCCGAAGAGGTGGAAATCGGTAAATACGGCGGAAAACAGTTTTTGATAGTCTTTGAGGGTGGCTGCGGTTACCGGCTGATTATCAAGCAATAAAGAGCCGGATACCGGGGTGTATAAACCGCTCAGCAGCATCGCCAGCGTCGATTTGCCGCTGCCGTTGCCGCCGATAAGAAAAACCAGCTCTCCGCGCCGGATGGTCATATTCAGCGGCCCCACCTCGAATGCCGAATCGGCATAGCGAAACACCACATCGCGCAGCTCCAGCGTTTGCCAGTTTTCCGGCGCCGCAGTGACGGGAAATTCAGCGCGGTAGTCGGTCAGCTTAAGGGTTTTTAACTTATTGAACGCCACCTGCGCGCTGAGCAGCGTGGGCAGCGCGCCGACCGCCTGAAGCAGCGGCGTGCGCAGGAACAACAGGGTCAGGGAGTAAGTCGCGGCGACGTTGGTATCCGACCAGCCCAGATTGTTGGCCATAAAAAACACCGCGCCGATCGCCCCCAGCATCATGATGTTGGACCAGTTCACCGCGCTGAGATGGAAGGTATCGGCCCGGATAATGTTCTGGCGCAGGTCCTGCGCGTTGGCCTGATAAATGTTTTCATACAGCTGCTGCGCCCGATCTCGATTCAGCGCCAGCTCTTTACGCCCCTCAATCACCGTCTGATAGTCTTTCTGCAGGCGATCCTCCGCTTCCCGCACGTGGGTAAGATAACGGTATACGCGGGAAACCAGGATGAAGCTGCTCCAAATGGTGATCGCAATCCACAGCGATGTCACTATCAGCATCTTCGGCGACAGCCAGGCCAGGTAGGCCGCGCAACCCAGCGTCAGCACGATGCCCTGCACCAGCTCGGGCAGGCGCACAAACGCCAGGGTGATATTACGGATGTCGCTGGACAGGCTGGCAAGCAGTTGCGCATTGCCAATCTGTTCTATGCGCGCGATATTGGTATCCAGAATGCGTTTAATAAACTGTCCGCGCAGGCGATAAACAAAATGGTGCCCCAGCGTCGTCAATGCCAGTTGCGAAACCAGCGTCACCGCCATCAGCAACAGCAGCAGTCCCAGAAACTGGGGCAGCACGGCCAGAGACTGGCTCACCGTTTCAATCAGTTTCAGATTGATAAAGGCGATCAGGCCGATTCCCAGAGCGGCGCTGACCAGGCTTAAGACGATAACGGCAAGGAAAGTCCAGCGGTACTGCTGGTAAACGATGCGAAGCAACTCC
This sequence comes from Brenneria tiliae, assembly GCF_023347575.1. Lineage (NCBI taxonomy): Bacteria > Pseudomonadati > Pseudomonadota > Gammaproteobacteria > Enterobacterales > Pectobacteriaceae > Brenneria > Brenneria tiliae. The sequence continues at coordinate 28,411 of NZ_JAKPCB010000089.1, forward strand.
ATAACATTCTGTTCTCGATAATGGTGGGAATCGCACGCAGTTTAATCGGACGGGAGTTGATATCAAGAATAATTCTCATATACCCTGAATAATTCGAATCGCAGGACAAAACGTTGTTGTTTCCGCCCCCTTACGGGCCGCCTTGGCGGCGATTTTTATGAAAATAATATCCGGCCTGATCGTCGTCGCCGGCCTGCTTATCCTGTCAGGCTGCGCGGGCAGGCAGCATGACATTACGCCGCTTGGGCAAACGACCTTCGCCCGCTATCAGCAGGATACCGCGCGCTGGGTTGCGCAGCACCGCGCCTTTCAGAGCAGCGATAAAAACCTCGAGCTGGCCTGGAATACGCCGCAGGAAATGCGTCCGGCCGGCAAGCCGGACAAGGGGATTTTACTGGTTCACGGGCTGGGGGATTCTCCCGGTTCATTTAACGACATTATGCCGCGGCTGGCGCAGCAGGGCTTTCTGGTCAGAACCGTGCTGCTGCCGGGACACGGCACCCGCCCGGCGGATCTGCTGCATATCACCGTCGACGACTGGCGCAGAGTGGTCGCCGAGCAGGCGGCCATTCTGCGCCGTGACGTGGATGAGGTCTATCTGGGCGGCTTTTCCACCGGCGGCAATCTGGTGTTGGAATATGCGCTGAAGCACCCGGAAATCAACGGGTTGCTGCTGTTTTCACCGGCGATAAAATCCGACGAACGGTACGATTTCCTCACGCCGCTGCTTTCCGTCTTCAGAGACTGGATACTCACACCCCGGCCCGGTTATCCGCAGCAGTTGATAACGCGCTATATGGTGGTGCCGACCAACGGTTTCGCCCAGTTTTACCATTCCAGCGCCGCCGTGCGCAGGCTGCTGGCCCAGACCGCCTACGACAAGCCGCTACTGATGGTGCTCACCGAGCATGACTCGGTGCTGGACACCCCCTACCTGCTTGAGCTATTCGAGCGCAAATTCACCAACCCGCACAGCAGGCTGATCTGGTACGGCGACCGGCCCGCCGGCGCGCGTTCGCCGCGCGTGCTGACCCGCAGCGACTATTTGCCCGAGTGGCGCATCAGCCAGTTCTCCCATATGTCGATACTGTTCTCGCCGGATAATAAACAGTACGGCGAGTCAGGCTCGGTCATCGTCTGCGCCAACGGGCAAACGCCGGCCAGCCGGCAGATCTGCCGGGACAGAAACGAACTGTGGTATTCGGACTGGGGCTATCAGGAAGATGGCAAAACCCACGTCCGCCTGACCTTCAACCCCTATTTCGACTGGCAAACCCGGGTGATGAATCAGGTACTGGAGAGCGAATAGCCCGCCCGCGGCCGATCAGTAGGCGCCGCCCTGCCGCGCCCGGTCCACCGCTTCGCCCAACTGCCATACCGCCATCGCGTAGTGGGTGCTGCGGTTGTAGCGGGTGATGGTGTAAAAATTGGGCAAGCCGTACCAGTATTGGTATCCGCTGCCGATATCCAGCCGCAGCAGGCTGGCTTCCTGATAGCCGCCCAGCGTGCTTTGCGGCCGCAGTCCGGCGGCCTGCAACGTCGCGAGGGAGTAGCGCGTGCTGAAGCCATGCTCCAGCGACGGCGCCTGACCGGCGGCCGGTACGGCCACAATGCCCCCCTTGACCCAGCCGTGAGCCTTGAAGTAGTTGGCCACGCTGCCGATGGCATCCACCGGATCCCACAGGTTGATATGGCCGTTGCCGTCAAAATCCACCGCATAGTTTTTAAACGACGAAGGCATAAACTGACCGTAGCCCATCGCGCCGGCGTAGGAGCCGCGCAGGCTGAGCGGGTCATTCCCCTCATTGCGGGCCATCAGCAGAAAGGTTTCCAGCTCGCCGGTAAAATAGTCGGCGCGGCGCGGATAGTCGAACGCCAGCGTCGCCAGCGCATCGATAATGCGCGTCTTGCCCAGCACGCGCCCCCAGCGGGTTTCAACGCCGATAATGCCGACAATAATCTCTGGGGGTACGCCGTATATTTCCCAGGCGCGCTGCAGCGCATCCTGATGCTGATTCCAGAAAAGCACGCCGTTTTGCACGTTATCCGGCGTGATGAACTGGCTGCGATAGCGGATCCAGGCGCCGTTAGGACCGGACGGAGGACGTGAAGTCGGCGCCTGCCTGTCCATCAGGCGCAGCACCCAGTCCAGCCGCCGCGCCTGGGCCAGTACGTCATGCAGCTGTCGGCGATCGAAGCCGTGCTCGCTCACCATTTTGTCCACAAAGCGGCTGGTCGCCGGATTAAAGGCAAAATCGCCCCCCAGCAGATGCCCCGACTGCGCGGGCTCTAGCAGCAAGCCGCCGCCCTTGAAAGGATTTCCCTGCGCGGCAGCGGGAGGAGGCGGAGGCGCGGGCTTACTGCTACAGGCTGAGAGCAAAACAATCAGTGAAAAGAGAGTAGCCAAATGACGCATTGGGTGTCCGTATAAGCAGATTAAGATAAGAAAAGGATAGCGGCTGCGGCCGGCATTGCCTGACGCAATAACGGCGGCGCCCTGCGCCCTGACGCCAGAGCGCCGCGTTCTGCCGTCAGTTTTTCTTCACAAACTCGGATTTCAGCTTCATGGCGCCAAAACCGTCGATCTTGCAATCAATATTATGATCGCCTTCGACGAGGCGAATGCCTTTAACCCGGGTGCCGATTTTCAGCGTTGAGGAACTTCCCTTTACTTTCAGATCCTTAACTACCGTCACCGTGTCGCCGTCCGCCAGCAGATTGCCATTTGCGTCCCTGACTATCAGCCCTTCCTCCTGAGCGGCCGATTCACCGTCCATTGCCCATACATGACCGCACTCAGGGCAGTTGAGTAATTCATTATCCTGCCAGGTGTACTCAGAGTGACATTTAGGACAATTAGGTAGCTGTTGCATTATAAAATTCCTGAAAAGAATAAAGTTTATGTAAAAATCCAATAAAATCAAAGATGGCATAACCAACGACGGACATTTTAACGTGTTATCGCCACGGTGAGTAGTCGGCGTTTTATTCCCTTCCCCGTTGGCCGCAGAACGGGGAACGGCAACCTGCCGATCGTCAGGTTGGATTTATTCGACACCGCCGGTCGATAGACGAAAAATACAATTATTTATCCGATTTTCTTGTTTGCATCCAAAAAGGTTTACCTCCAAGATTCCATTAAATATCAAGAATAAAGAGATATTTTATTGCTGCCAACCAATCTGGCTTGCCTTTACCGGCCCTGCGGCGATGAAAGGTCTTCCATGGGATTTTATGCCCTCCCGGCAGTTCGAATTGCGCGCGATAACAGGAGTGAACAATGAATTTCCCCAGACGTGATTTCAATCGCCTTTCCGGCGCCATTCTTGCCGCCGCCATCCTGGCCTGCGGGCTTGTCGGCGGCCTATCCCTGCCGGCGCTGGCGCAGTCGGCCGAGATCCAGCGCGGCGGCGCCCTGAAGATTGCTTTTCGCAGCGACAATACCGCTCTGGTCAGCATCGATCCGTTTCAGGTTTACTGGATCGAGCATCGTTCGGTGTTAAGGGCGGTGGTCGATCAACTCACCGACCAGGATCCGCAAAGCGGAGAAATTATTCCCTGGCTGGCCACCCGCTGGGAATTAAATAATGACGCCACGCAATACACATTTTATCTGCGCGACGACGTGACCTTCAGCAATGGCGAAAAGTTTAACGCCGAGGCGGTGAAACTCTCGTTCGACTCCAATATCGCGCTGCTCAAGGAGCTTCCGACCGCTTTCGGAAAATCCTACATTGACGGCTACGTTTCCTCGGAAGTCGTCGATGAATACACCATAAAGGTCAATTTCAGCGTTCCCAACGCCGCTTTCCTACAGGCGACGTCTACCACAAATCTGGGAATTTTAGCGCCGGCCACCTACAAAAACAGCACTATCCGGGAGCGCAATCTCGGCAAAATAATTGGCTCCGGTCCTTTTATTTTAGCCGAGTACTCGCCGGAGGAACGCATTGTTCTGAAAAAACGTGAGGGCTACGCTTGGCCGTCCGCGGCCAGTGAAAATAAGGGCGATGCGTATCTGGATGAAATTATCGTGCGTTATATTCCGGAGAGCGGCAACCGGGTCGGAAGCGTGATCGCCGGGGAAGTCGACATTGCCTGGCCCAGAGATCCCTTTACCAATGAAGATTACAATTATATTAAAGGTAAAGGACTCAATATCATTCAGCGCTCCATTCCGGGCATAACCGAGAGTTTATATCCCAATGTAAATTATGACCGGCCGTTTTCCAACGCCGCGGTTCGGCAGGCTTTCCAGAAGGCCATCGATCGGAAAAGCTACGCGGCGACGATTTATGGTCAGCATTTCCCGGTTGCCGAAGGCGTTGTGGAGCCGTCGACCTTATATTACCAATCCCAGGCTGACGGTTTGACCCACGACCCACAGGGCGCGGCGCAGCTGCTGGAAAAGGCGGGCTGGCTGGTCGCCGACGACGGGTATCGCTATCGCGATGGGAAAAGGCTGACGGTTGTTTATCCGATTACCGAGGAAAAACCGGGAGACGTGCTGGTTCAGGATCAGGTCAGGCAGGTGGGTTTTGAATTGATTTTGCAGCCGGTGACGGCGGGCGAGGCTAATGCCCGCTATGTCTCCGGCAATTACGACCTGCAACGCGGGGTCCTGACGCGCGGCGATCCTGCGGTGATCCAATCCCACTCGGACGTGCGTTATTCGGGATCCGCCGTGTCAAAAAATCGGTTTACCGCCCAGGCGCAGCTGAAACTGCAGGAACTTCTCGACCAGGGGCTGGCTGAAGCGGATCCGGCGGCGCGCAGGACGATCTATCAGGATGCGCAGGACTTTATTTTGCAGGAAAACGCCTATTTCCCGATTTTTGCGCGTACCCAGCAGGCGGCTGTCGGCTCCAGGGTCCACGGGGTGAAATTCAGCGGAGAAACCTTTCTCCACGTCAATGATATCTGGATCGAAAAGTAATGACCGGCTATATCGTCAGGCGGTTTGTGCAGGCCATTTTAGTGCTGTGGTTGGCTTACACGGCGTCGTATATCATTCTTTACGTTCTGCCGGGCGATACGCTGGTGTATTTGCTTGCCACCAACGATCTCCAGATAGACGCGCTTTCCCCGCAGGAACTACAGCAAGTCAAAGAATACTACGGGCTGGATAAAGGCCCGATAGCGCAGTATTTTTCACACCTTGCGGGTATTCTACAGGGAGACTTCGGGACCTCGGCCACCAAAAGCCAGTCGGTTAACGAGATCGTCTTTTCCCGCCTGCCGAGCACCGCGCTACTGGGCGCGGTTTCGGTGGTTTTTGCCCTGGTGCTCGGATTGAGCGTCGCGATTGCGGCGACCTATGTGCAGTGGAAGCCGCTCAAGGTTTTCCTGAGCCGCCTGCCGGTCCTCGGCGTTTCGCTGCCATCATTCTGGGTCGGCCTGCTGCTGATTCAAGTGGTCGCATTCGGTTTGGGGTGGCTGCCCTCAAGCGGTTCGGATGGATGGAAGACTCTGATTCTGCCCAGCATTACCATGGCGCTGCCATCGGCGGCGGTACTGGCGCAGGTGCTAATCCGCAGCCTGAATGACACGCTTAAAGAGCCCTACATCCAGACCGCGAAGGCGAAGGGAATATCCCATTTTGCGGTTTACACCAGGCATGCGCTCAAAAATGCCGCCCTTCCCACGCTCACCATTCTGGGACTGCTGATCGGCTCGACCGTTACCGGAGCGGTAACAACGGAGACCGTGTTTTCACGGGTGGGAATCGGCAGATTGGCCCAGGAAGCCGTACTGGCTCAGGACATTCCCGTCGTCCTGGCCATCGTGGTGATTGCGGCAACCGCCTTTGTGGTGACGAACCTGATAGTCGATTTGCTCTATCTCGTCATCGATCCCCGCATACGTCACGTCGAGAAAGTCACATGAGCAGTGAAGTAAATTCACGCCCGCAGTTGGCTGATAACGCCAACGAGTGGGACGACGCCGCCACGCGGCCGGAAATCTGGCGGGCCAGGCTGGCTCGCGCCCTCGGGCTACTGCTTCGGCGGCCGGGACTGGCTATGGCGATACTGTTTATTCTTTTTGTCGTCACCGCGGCCGTTTTCCCTGGTTGGTTTACCAGCCACGATCCCTTCGCCACCTCTCCGGCCAATAAAATCCTGCCGCCTTCGGGGGAGCATTTTTTCGGCACGGACCACGTCGGGCGCGATCTCTTCACCAGGGTGCTTTACGGCTCAAAGCTGACCATTCAGGCAACCGTTCTCGCCATCCTGATCGCCGCGGTAGTTGGGCTGCTGCTGGGGGTTTTTTCAGGGTTTTCAGGAGGAAAGGTCGACGCCGCGCTGATGAGGATAGTCGACGTGACCCTGGCGATTCCCGCGCTTCTCCTGGCCCTGGCAATCGTGACCGCGATAGGTTTCGGCACCCTCCAGGTGGCTATCGCCGTGGGCGTGGGAAGCATTCCGGCATTCGCCAGAACCACCCGCTCGGAGGTGCTAAAGGTCAAGGCCCTTCCCTTCGTGGAAGCCGCGCGCCTGTGCGGCACCAATTGGTTGATGATTGTCTGGCGGCATATTTTACCGAATTCCTGCGGCCCCGTGGTGGTGCTGGTTATTCTCGAATTCGGCGGCGCCGTGCTGGCGGTTGCGGCCTTGAGCTTCCTCGGGTTCGGCGCCCAGCCTCCGGCCGCCGAATGGGGGACGCTGATTTCCGAAGGACGCGGTTATCTGATGACCGCCCCGTGGGTTTCTTTGCTCCCCGGATTGTTCGTTGCGCTGGTGGTGTTCAGCCTCAACCATATAGCCAAAACCCTGGAGGAGCTGCAGCGATGAGCCGCCCGGAGCAGCCGCTGGTGACGGTGGAAAATCTGTACGTAAAATATCAGGTTCAAAACCGGGATATCAGAGCCGTAAATGACGTCAGCCTGTCGATATTTCCCGGCGAGACCGTCGCCATCGTCGGCGAGTCTGGCTCCGGCAAGTCTACGCTGGCCGGCGCGCTTATGGGGCTGCTGGCGGGCAACGCGCGCATCACCGGGGGAAAGATCGCCATCGCCGGCGACGATGTTACCCATTTCTCCGAGACTCGCTGGCGACAGCTGCGCGGCCGTACCGTCGGTCTGGTTCCCCAGGATCCGATGGTGGCGCTTAATCCAACCATGCGGATTGGCCGGCAAATCGGCGAAGTCGTCCGGCGCGTTCGCGGCTCGCGAGGCCGGGCCCTTGACGCCGACGTGCTGGAATTGCTTGAACAGGTCGGTCTGGATCAGCCCCTATTGCGCGCCCGCCAGTATCCGCACGAGCTTTCAGGCGGTCAGCGCCAACGGGTACTGATCGCCATCGCCGTGGCCGGGCGGCCCCGGCTGCTGATTGCGGACGAACCGACCTCGGCGCTGGACGTCACGGTGCAACGCCGCATTCTCGACCATTTGGAAACGCTGGTGCGCAGCCAGGGCATCTCCATGCTTATCATTACCCATGATTTGGGCGTGGCGGCCGACCGCGCCGACCGCGTGCTAATCATGCAGAGCGGACGAATTATGGAGCAGGGAGATCCCGCCACCGTGCTGGCCGCGCCCGCGCACGACTATACCCGCATGCTGTTGCAGGCGGCGCCGGTGCTGAATGTGCCGCCGCGCCCTGCTTCGCCGGACTTGCCCGCGCGCGAGATACTGCGCTTCGAGCAGGTGGGCAAGGCGTTCAGGCTACCCGGCGCGCGCGGCCAGGCGAGTCATTTTCAGGCGCTGGACGCGGTATCCTTTAGCGTCGCGGCCGGGCAGACGCTGGCCATCGTAGGCGAATCGGGCTCGGGCAAGACGACGTCGCTGCGTATCGCTCTTGGGCTGGAGCAGGCGACCGCCGGCAGGGTCATCTTCGACGGCGCCACCGATCTTTCGCGCCTGAGCTGGTCGCAGTTTCGGCCATTGCGCAGACGCATGCAGCTGGTTCAGCAAAACCCCTACGCTTCCCTCGATCCCCGCCTGACCATCTTTGAAAGCATCGTCGAGCCTTTGCGTGCATTCGGTCTTCTCAAGGGGGCCGCCCTGGAGAGCGAGGCCAGGAGCCTGATCGACCAGGTGCAACTGCCGCGCGCCATGCTCAATCGCCTGCCGCGCGAGCTCTCCGGCGGTCAGCGCCAGCGTGTGGCCATCGCGCGCGCGCTGGCGTTAAAACCCGAATTGCTGTTTCTTGACGAGCCGGTATCGGCGCTCGACGTCTCGGTGCAGGCCCAGATTCTCGAACTTCTGGGGGAACTGCAGCGCGAACTCGGCGTGAGTTACGTACTGGTTTCGCACGATTTGGCGGTGGTTGCCGCGGTGGCGCACCACATCGTGGTGCTGCGCCAGGGACGCGTGGTTGAGCAGGGACCGGCAGCCCAGGTGTTCGGCTCTCCCGCCGAAACCTATACGCGCGAACTGCTGGATGCGGTGCCCGGACGGCGGCTGATCCACCAGGCCGGCGGCCGGCCATCGGCCTTGTAGACCGAAGTGATTGGGGGGGCGGCGCGGCTTCGCCCCTTCCGCCCGAGCCGCCGTATCACTTCACGATGGCGCCGTCGCGCAGGATAAACATCACCTTGCCGTCCCAGAACTCGGCGATAAAGATATCCTCATCCTCCAGATTGCGACGCTTCAGCTCTTTTTCCAGCCAGTCCCGATCCTTTTCTATCTGTTTCAGCTCTTCCGGCCTGACTTTGCCGTCTTTCATCACGATAACCGACGGCATTTTCGCGTTATCGCAAACCACGGTCAGCTGTCCGCTGGGCTCTATCTGGGCATAGGTTACCTGCTGAAAGGCGTTGATCCCCTGCGAATGCAGCTGTGAAGCGACGTTTAAAATATCGATTTTATTTTTCTTGCGCAGAATATTATCCATCAGAAAGCGCCCTTTTTTCACGATGGGCAGCGGATTGCCGATGGCGATGGCGCGAAACAGATGCACATGCTTACTCACGGCGTTCAGCAACGATATCAGCCCGACGCCGATAAATAGCACCACCACATATTGATGCAGCGGAATACTGTCGCTGTATATCACCCCCCCGATAATGCCCCCCAGTACGAAATTGCCGATGAAATCAACCGGCGTCATTTGCGATAGCTGGGTTTTTCCTGAAAGATTGAGATGCATGATGACGATGCAAAAGCCGATGACGAATTTGATTAACACTAAACCGTAATATTCCATATATCCTCTATCCACTGCCTTGCGCGGTCTGCTATAGCAAGACCTGCGCCGATACAAAACCGGCCGCCGCTGACGCGGCGCCCTCCATGATTTATATAGATTAAAATCGGCGTTTACGCCGTTTTTTCAGGAAAAACAGGCGGAGTAGACTGGTAAAGCAGACGCCTTCGGCGCGGCCGGGCCCGGCGGCTCGCGGTTTGCCGCCGCCGGGAGACGGGGGTTAAATAATCGACATATCTTTAATCAGATTCTGCTGCATAAAATAGAGAAAACGGGACTGGAATAACATCGTATGCTCGTGGGCCGAACGTTCGGCGACGTCGGGGTTTTTACCGGCGATGGCTTCTATCATCTCATCGTGATCCCGCCCCAGCTTCATCGGCGCGTCGCCGCGGGCCATATGCTCGAACTGCAAATGCTGCAGCCGCTGTCCCTCTTCCAGCAAGCGTTCATAATGGGATGACAGATAGTGGTTTTTCCCGGCCTTGGCGACGGCCAGATGGAAAATTTTATTTTTTTCCGTCATCAGGCTGAAATCGTCGCTGGCGACGGCCTGCATATACAGGGTATTGGCCGCCCGGATATGCTCCAGCTCTTCATCGGTGCGCTGTAGCGCGGCCAGTCGGGTCACCGCCCGCTGCATCAGATCCAGCGCCGCGATGTAGTTGGGAAACTCTTCGATCTCGAAGGGCGTAACGATGGTGGTCCTGTTCGGCAGAATGGTCACCAGACTCTCCGCCGCCAGCCGCGCCAGCGCATCCCGCACCGGCGAACGGGACAGCCCGAACTGCGCGGCCAGCGAGATCTCGTCAAGCTGCGTTCCCGGCCTCAGCCGCAATGTCAGGATCTGTTTTCTCAGCGTGTCGTAAATATACCTGCCGGCATGACGGCGGCCTTGACTCTCGTTTTCCGCAAACGGCTTACTCATTTATCAGTATCCTATCGACAGAAGAATAAATTGCTTCTCTGCCGTCATCATAACATGCCGGACCGGACAGCTTAACGCAGGCTTCCACCATCCGCTGCCGGCAGGAGAGCCGTTGGAAACTATTGCGTTGGAAACTATTCCATTGAAAACTATTGTGCGGGTTTGTTTTGCGCGTTGGCCTCTTCCGACGCCTGATTGACGAGCGCGTCGATCTCCCCCATTTCGCGGCGCTGGGTAAGATAGATATTCAGCACCTGCAGATCCGCCGCGGAAATGTTGCGCGGCAAACCGAACGATACCCCCTGTTTGGCCAGCGCCGGAGCGGGAAAAATCTCTTTCGTCCAGCCGGGATTGGCGACCGCGAACAGATGGTTGGTGTCGCTGGCGTCCACCAGCACATCGGCGCGGCGCGCCATCAGCGCCAGCCGCGTTTCGTCATTTCCCGGCAGGCGCATGATTTTGCCATTCTTGACCGCGGCGCTGATGGCTTTGTCCCCCGCCGTTCCCGACATGACCACAAAGGTGACGTCCTGGCGATCGTAATCCGCCAGCGTGTCGCCCGCCTCACGGAGTTTCGGGTTGTCTTTGTTGATCAGAAAGGAGATCTGGTAATCGGTGGCGGCGACGGAAAAAGCGACGGCCAGGGCGCGTTCCGGCGTCTGATTGAGCGCCATGGCCAGATCCCATTTGTCGCTCTGCAGCCCGGCCACCATCGTGTCCCAGCTGGCATCCACAAAACGGACTTTCACCTTCAGCACCTTTTCCCCGAAGTCCCGGCACAGTTCGGCGAAGTAGCCGCTGTAAGCGCCGGTTTTTGCGTCGCGCATAACATAGGGGGGAGCGGTGGCCGCGCCGCAGCGCAGCACGCCCGCGCTTTGCACCCGCTGCCAGAACCCCTGCTCGGCGGCCTGCGCGGGGAGTTGCGGCAGCAGCAGCGCCGCGCCGAACAAAGAGTACGACAGCCTGCGGATATGACGAAAAATGATATTTTTCATGGTATTTTCCCCTGAACGCTAGTGGTTTACGAAGTAACCCTGAACACGGCGCCTCGGCCTGACGGCGCGCCATATTGCGCACCCGCGCAGGCGGATGCGATTTCCCCCGGACCCGGCTTAGCCGCCCGACGAGAAGCGGCCGGCGCTGAACGGCGTCAGATCCTGCGCCGGCCGCCGTCCGGCGGCCAGATCGGCGATCAGACGGCCGGTGGTGGCGCCCAAAACCAGACCCAGTTGACCGTGCCCCAGCGCCAGCAGCACGTTGGGCAGGCGCCGGGCGCGATCGATCACCGGTTTGGTATCGGGCAGAAACGGACGATTGCCGATGCCGTATTCCAGATTCGCGGTATTCAACTGCGGCAATATCCGTTTCGCCCGTTCGAGAATGATCTCCGCGCGTTTGAAATTCGGTTCGGCGTTGGCGCCGGCAAACTCGATGGTTCCCCCAATCTGCAAGCCGCGCGTCATCGGGGTAAAACCGAACCCGCCGTCGGCGTAGATCAGCGGATGGCGGATGTCCACCTCCGGCGTGGGGAGCAATACCTGATAGCCGGCGATGCCGGTCAGCGGAATATTCACCCCCAGCTGTTTAAAGAAGGCCCGCGCCCCGGTGCCCGCCGCGATCACCACATGGTCGGCGGGAAGCCCCCGGCCGTCACTCAGCCTGATGCCGCTGGCCCGCCCGTCGGACTCGTCAATACGCTCGACGACGCCGGAAATACGACGTCCCCCCTGGCGGATAAAGCTTTCCGTCAGCGAGGCGATAAATCCTTCCGTATCCCGCACCGCCCGCCAGTCCGGCAGCAGCAGGCCGTAGCGGAATTTCCCCGCCAGCGCCGGTTCGAGCTCCCCGATCCGATCGCCGTTGAGTATCTCCAGCTTGAACCCCAGCTGCTGGCGCAGCTCCAGCAGCGCGCGCTCGTCCTCAATGCCGGCCGCGGTATCGAACAGTTCGATCACCGGATACTCGCCCAGCAGATTCTTTTGCTCGCACTCCGCCAGCAGCGGCGTGTAATCCTGATAAACCTGGTGCGACAGCGTGGACATGGCATGGGCGATGGCGCCGATCCGGCTGTGGCGGGCATTGCTGACGAAACGCAGAAACCAGGGAAAAACGGTCGGCAGCGCGGACGGTCGCAGCGCCAGAGGACTTTTTTGATCCAGCAGCCAGCCGGGAATACGCTTGAGAATGCCGGGCTTGGACAGCGGAATAATCTCGCTGACCGCCATCAACCCGCAGCTCCACTTGGCCGTGCTGTCTCCGGGCGGAGCGGGATCGACCAGCGAAACGCTGTGGCCTTCGCGCTGCAGGTACAAGGCGCAACAGACCCCGACAATGCCTCCCCCGACCACCACCGATTTTGGTGCTTCACCCTTTACGCTGCCATTCATTATCTTCACCCCGACGCCTGCTGATTAATAAAAAGCGACCTGTCGACGAAATATTTTTATTTCACCGGCTGAATTAATACTGTGGTTCCGTTTTATGCATACAAAACTGTACACATAATATTTATGGCATAACAACATAAAAAACCAGCTGGAATCCAATATTATTTTTTTATCTTTTAAGCGCTAACCGGCACAAAAAATAATTCCCAGATATATTTATTTATTTTCAATACGCTGCCATTCATTTAACGCAAATAAATAGCAGACGGCATATTTATTTCTTATTTTGAACGGATTTTTATTTGGCCGAACGCGACCATTCCGTCGAAAACCGATGGAATTTAATTTATCCAATAACGCGAAATATTATTTTTCCTAATATTTTTCCTATTTTTTTACGGCCGATTTAATCCTCCCGGAAAATATTTCAGGATAAAGCCGGTCCCCAGGTATCGCTCAGCATAAACCCCGCCGCCAGCGGGTCATCGGGGTCGATACCCAACTGCTGAATGCCGTAAATCCAGGCGCGCCCGGTAACTCTGGGCAAGACGGCGATCTTATCGCCGACCGTGGTCGTGCCCAGCAGTTCGATGTGAAACTCGCCGCCGATGATCGAACGCGAAATCAGTTTACTCCCCGTTTCGACCGCGCCCCGGGCATGCAGCGCCGCCAGATTGGCCGAACTGCCGGTGCCGCAGGGAGAGCGATCGACGCGTCCGGGCGGCAGCGTGGTGCAGGTTCGCCAGACGTTTCCTTCCTCTTTGCTGCGGAACATGACATAGGCGATGCCCCGAACCTGTTCAAACAGCGGATGGCGCACCTGAATCTGCCGATTGATACTGTCGCGCAGCATGATCCCATAGCCGCCGAGGGCTCTGGCGTTTTCCGGCGCGATCGGCAGCCCGACCTGCTCCACGTCGACCAGCGCGTAATAGACGCCGCCGAAAGCGATATCGGCCTTGATTTCACCGAATTCCTTGACGGCGAACCCCGCGTCCAGCTTTTCAACGAATGCCGGCACCATATCCAGCGTCACGCCGGTACAGCGGCCCGCCGAACAGCTGGCCAGCGCGGTGACCAGCCCCACCGGCGTGTCGAGAACCACCCTGGTCTGCGGTTCCTGCATCTCGACCATGCCCAGCTCCAGCAGCGCCGTCACCACGCAAATGCAGTTGCTGCCCGACATCGGGTGCGCCCTGTCCGCCTGCAGCACGATAAACCCCGCATGGGCGCCGGGCACGGTGGGCGGCAGCAGCAGATTCACCGACATCTGCAAACATCCGCGCGGCTCCAGCGTCACCATGCGGCGAATACTGTCATCCACCTCGTTGATGTAGTTCATTTTATCGAGCATCGTCCGGCCGGGAATATCGATTACGCCCGAGGTGATCACTTTGCCTATCTCGCCTTCGCAGTGCACATCCACCAGTTGCAGCGTTTTTTTCCAGCGCATGGTTGCGTTCCTTATTTAAGATACCAGCCCCAGGGTTCAGCGCTGTCGTAACGGGTTATCTGCTTGACCTCCATGTAGTTATTCAATCCCCATTCGCCAAGCTCCCGGCCGATGCCGCTCTGCTTGACGCCGCCCCAGGGCGCTTCGGTAAAGGTGGGCTGGGAACAGTTGATCCACAGGATGCCGGCGCGCAACCGGCGGGCGACGCGATCGCAGCGCGCCAGATCCTTTGACATCACCGCCGCCGCCAGCCCGAAACGGGAGTCATTGGCCAGCGCGATCGCCTCCGCTTCGCTGTCGAAAGCGCGCACGCACACCACCGGACCGAAGATCTCTTCGCGCCAGATCCAACTGTCGGTCGGCACATCGGCAAATACCGTCGGCTCGATAAAATAGCCTTTGTCGACGTGCAGCGGGCGCGCCCCGCCCGTCGCCAGCCGGACTCCCTCCCGCTTCCCTCGTTCGATGGCGTCGCGCACTTTCTGATACTGGTCGCCGTTCACCAGCGGCCCCAGCAGAACGCCCTTCTCCATGCCGTTGCCGATGGTGATTTTTTCCGTCTCTTCAATCAGCCGGCTCATCAGTTGGTCATAGATCTCCCGCTGCACCAGCACCCGGGAGGTCGCCGAGCAAACCTCGCCCTTGTTCCAGAAAATGCCGAACAGGATCCACTCCACCGCGGCGTCGACGTCGCTGTCGGCAAACACCAGAAAAGGCGATTTCCCCCCCAGTTCCAGACTGACGTTTTTAATCTCCCGCGCCGCGGCCTGCATGATTTTTCTGCCCGTCGGCACGCTGCCGGTAAACGCCAGCTTGTCGATGCCCTCATGCTCCGTCAGCGGCGCGCCGGCCTCGGCCCCCAGCCCGGTGACCACATTCAGCACGCCGGGCGGCAAGCCGGCCTTATCGGCGATATCCGCCAGTTGCAGCGCCGTGAGCGGCGTGACTTCCGACGGTTTGAGCACCACCGTGCAGCCCGCCGCCAGCGCGGGGGCGACTTTCCACGCCGCCATCAGCATGGGGAAATTCCAGGGAATAATGGCGCCGCAGACGCCTACCGGCTCCCTGCGCGCAACGGAGCTGAAGCGCTCATCGGGCAACGGCACCGGCTGTTCGCCGTTTTGGTCCAGTTTTTCAGCCAGATCGGCGTAGAAATCAAAACAACCGGCCGTGTCGCCGATATCCCACAGAGCTTCGGGCAGCGGCTTGCCGTTATCGCGCACCTCCAGTTCGGCCAGGAATTGCTGGCGCCGGCGAATCAAATCGGCCATGCGGCGCAGCACGCCGGCCCGCTCCCGGCCCGTGGTCGCGCCCCACGGCCCCTGGTCGAACGCCTGGCGCGCCGCGTTCACCGCCAGATCGATATCTTCCGCCGTCGCCGCGGCCACCTGAGAAATGACCTCTTCGCTGCTGGGATCGAGGGTGGCGAAGCGGCCGCCTTGCACCGGGTCCACCCACTTACCGTCAATATAAAGCTGGTTAAACAACTGCATACGTACACTCCGTCGGCCAAAGGCCGGGAATTCAGTTTCAGCGCCGCGGGCCGTTTTCACGTAACGGCTCGCGAACGAATTCAGCGGTTAGCCGCGGTAAACACCTCACGGAACGCCGTCTTTTCCTCTTCCGTCAGCGGCTGCAGCGGCATACGCGCATTCCCGACGGCGAAACCCGCCAGTTCGCAGCCATACTTCACCTTCTGAATGAATTTTCCGGCTTCCATGCTCGCCATCACCGGGAACAGCGCGCGCACCACCTCCTGAGCGCCCGCCAGATCCCCGGCGGCGTAGCGGCGGTAGAAGGAGACAATCTTTTCCGGGAAGCAGTTGGCCGGCCCGCATATCCAGCTTGAGGCGCCCCAGAGGAAGAAATCGAGCGCCACGTCGTCGGAGCCGCAGGAGAGCTGATAGTTTTCACCGTAGCTGTCGCTGATTTCGATGGCGCGCTGCACGCTGCCGCTGCTCTCTTTGATGCCGACCACCCGCGGATGATCCTTAAACGCCTCCAGCACGCCGAATCCCACTTCGACGTTGGTGCGAATCGGGTAGTTATAAAGCACCAGATTGATCTGCGGGAAAGCGTCGAGGATCGCCTGGTAATGGCCGATCAGCTCTTCCTGCGAAGGCAGGGCGTAATAAGGCGGCGCAATCAGCAGATTGCTATAGCCCTCGTCGACCGCCTGCTTTACCTGCTCGATCACCTCGCGCGTGCAGGAGCCGTTCGCCCCCGCGATCAGCGTGCCGCGGCCGTTGACCACGCTGCGCACCGTCCTGAGGATCTGGCGCCGCTCTTCGTTGGTCAGCGCGTAATATTCGCCGGTGGATCCCAGCGGAACAAACCCGTTGACGCCCGCTTTCAGCTGATACTCCAGAATCGCCGCCAGGGTGTCGTAATCCACGGCGCCCTTGGCGGTGAACGGGGTCACCAGGGCGGGAAGAATGCCGGTCAGTTGCATATTCACATCTCCAGTTAATGAAAAATTACATGGCATAACGGCGCAGTAAGCGCTGCTCTATCACGCCGACAAGGCGCGTCAGCGGAAAGGCGACGACGAAATAGATCACCGCGACCGCACTCAGAAACTCAACGGGACGCGCGGTGCTGTTCGATATGTTCTGTCCGACGAACATCAGGTCCGCCACGCCCACCGACGAAATCAGCGCGCTCTCTTTAAACAGGCTGACGATATTGGAAAGCAGCGGGGGAACGGCCCGTAGCAGCGCCTGAGGGAAAATGACGTATGACACTCTCACCCGCCAGCCGAGTCCGAGGGCCGTGCAGGCGTCGTACTGCTCTCTTTCGATGGACTTGAGCGAAGAGCGGAATGTTTCGCTGCTGATGGCGGCCATATAGAGCACCAGGGATATCATCACGCAGCCATAAGGGGGAATATCGATGCGGAATAACACCGGAAAGCAGAAAAACACCCAGAACAGCTGGATTAGCAGCGGCGTGCCGCGAAAAAACTCGACGTACAGCGTGACCAGGCAGCCGAGTATTTTGAAGCGCGACAGCCGCACCGACGCCACCAAAAACCCCGCCAGGCAGCCAATCAGCGCGCTGCTCAGCGTAAACGCCAGCGTCAGCCCCAGGCCGTCCAGCAGTACCCGCCAGTAGGAAAAAACGATTGAAAAATCGAGAGTCATCATAGCTACCTCAGCGTCCGCTCGCCGCGTTCTGACGGCGTTCAATACCGCCGACCACCAGCGAAACCGGCAGCGACAAGGCGAAATAGATCAGGGCGATCAATGAATAGATCTCAAGCGGGCGGTAGGATTCGGTGGCGATACTTTTGCCCACGTACATCAGGTCGGCGATGGCGACAATGGCGACCAGCGCGCTCTGCTGCAGGATGGAGATGCCGTTGGTCATCAACACCGGCAGCGCGGATCTGAACGCCTGCGGCAGCACCACATACAGCGTCTGCTGCCACGGCCGCAGACCCAACGCGACGCCGGCGTCCCGCTGTTCGCGCGGCACCGCCTGGACGCCGGCGCGATAGGCCTCGGCGTTGAAAGCGGTCAAATTAAGCCCCAGCGCCAGAATCCCCATAAACAGCGGATCGATAAAAAGATTAAACAGTATCGGCACGCAGTAGTAGAACCAGACAATCTGCAATAACACCGGCGTACAGCGGAAAAACTCAATAAATAACAGCGCGGGCCAGCGGAAAATAAATACCCGGCTCATCGCCATCAGGCAGACCAGAAAACCCAGCGTGAGGCCGATAATATTCGCCAGCAGCGCCAGCTCCAGCGTCACCATTAATCCATCCCACAGGGCGGGAAAACTGCCGTTGAGAAAATGAAAATCGAATTGGTAATTCATTGCCGGCCTCATTTAATCAAGGTGGAGGACTTTCTCTAAAAACTCGCGGGTGCGCGCCTCTTCAGGCTGGGTAAATATTCTTTCCGGGGGGCCTTGCTCCACGATTTTGCCTTCGGCGCAGAAAACCACGCGCGTGGCGATATGGCGGGCGAAATGCATATCGTGCGTGACGATAATCATCGCCATATTCTGTTCGGCCAGCTGCATCATCACTTTCTGTACTTCCGTCACCATTTCCGGATCCAGCGCCGAGGTCACCTCGTCGAACAGCATCAGTTTCGGCTCCAGCATCAGCGCGCGGGCGATGGCGACGCGCTGCTTCTGCCCGCCGGACAGCTGGCTGGGGTAGGCGCTGCGTTTACTTTCCAGGCCGAATCTGGCCAGCAGGGACATCGCCTTGTCGATCGCCGCTTTTTTGGTTACGCCATGAACTTTCACCGGCGACAGGATCAGGTTATGCAGCACCGATAAATGCGGGAATAAGGTATAGTGCTGAAAAACCATGCCAATCTGTCTTTGAATATTGAAATCCAGAATATTGACTTTTTTGAAATCGCTGCCGGTAATATAGTGCTGCTTCTGAAAGTTTATCGTCCCGGAATCTATTCCCTCCAACCCCATCAATACTCTTAATAAAGAGCTTTTTCCGCTTCCGCTGGGGCCGATAATAACCAGCCGGTCGCTGGCTTTCATCGTCAGATCAAAATCTTTCATCACCGACAAATCGCCGTAGGCTTTATTCACTTTCTGTAGCTGAATAAAGTCTCCGCTGGCGTAATCCTCGGAATTTTGCGTCTTTTGCTGCGCAGAATGCTTTTCGACCGCCGTTAAATAACCAGTACTCATCATCATTCCTCCACAGCGCGCTGAAAAGCACATTTATTTTGCCATCACTATTGTGTGCAAAATTGTATGCATTAGAATGAAATTATAAAATCACAAAACGAATAACGCTAAATAATACTATTTACTTATATTTAACATCCGCGATAACAGGGGGGAACCGGTCGGACGGATATGGTAAAACAGACTGCGGTTCCGCCGCCGCGCGTCGGTTCCACGGCTTATTGCGCAACAGGGTCCAGAGTTAAACCCATGGCAGTTAAAGGAGCATTTATGAAAATACTTATCATCGGCGCCTCAGGCGCCGTCGGCAGCGCCGTCGCCCGCGAGCTTGGCAAGGATCATCATATTCTGACGGCAGGGAGGCATTCGGGAGATTTTCAGGTGGACCTGACCTCGGACGACAGCGTCTCGGCGCTGTTCGCCAATGTCGGCACGCTGGACGCCATCGTCAGCGCCACCGGCAACGTCCACTTCGGCCCGCTCGACGGCATGAGCGCCGAACAATTCCAGATCGGACTACAGGACAAGCTGCTGGGCCAGGTCCGCATCGTCCTCCAGGGGCAGCATCACCTCTCGGCGGGCGGCTCGATCACCCTGACGACCGGCGTTCTGGCCCAGAACCCCATCCGGGACGGCGTTAATGCCACCACGGTCAACGCCGCGCTGGAAGGGTTTATCCTCTCGGCCGCCTGCGAGCTGCGCAACATCAGGCTCAACGGCGTGAGCCCTACGGTATTGACCGAATCCCTGGACAGCTACGGTCCGTTCTTCCCCGGATTTGAAAGCGCCCCCGGCGAGCGCGTCGCCAAAGCCTACCGCCGCAGCGTGGAAGGCGTCGAAAGCGGCCGGATCTATCAGGTGTGGTAAACCCTTTTCGCGAGGATAACGAGACGTACTATGAAAAACGCCGACATAAACGCATTAATCGCCCGGTATCCTCTGGTGGAGGAACTGGTCGCGCTCAAGGAAACGACCTGGTTTAACCCGGCCACCACCTCTCTGGCCGATGGTTTGCCCTATGCCGGCCTGACGGAGCAGGATGTTCAGGACGCCCATGCCCGCCTGACCCGTTTTGCGCCCTATCTGGCAAAAGCGTTCCCCGAAACCGCCGCAACCGGCGGGATTATCGAGTCCGAGCTGGCCGCCATTCCCGCCATGCAAAAACGGCTGGAAAAAGAGTACGGACAGAAAATCAGCGGCGAAATATTGCTGAAAAAAGACAGCCACTTACCGATTTCCGGCTCCATCAAAGCCCGTGGAGGCATTTATGAAGTACTGGCGCATGCTGAAAAACTGGCGCTGGCCGCCGGCCTGCTGACCACCGAAGATGACTACGGCATTCTGCTCTCCCCAGCATTCAAACGGTTCTTTAGCCAGTACGGCATCGCCGTGGGTTCGACCGGTAACCTGGGACTGTCGATCGGCATCATGAGCGCCTGCATCGGCTTTAACGTCACGGTGCATATGTCGGCCGACGCGCGCGCATGGAAAAAAGCCAAATTGCGCAGTCACGGCGTAACGGTGGTGGAATACGAGGAAGATTACGGTGTGGCCGTGGAGCAAGGGCGTAAGGCGGCGGAGTCCGATGCGAACTGTTTCTTTATCGACGATGAAAACTCCCGCACGCTATTTTTAGGCTATGCGGTCGCCGGGCAGCGCCTGAAAGCGCAGTTCGCGCGGCAAGGGCGCGTGGTGGATGCCGACCATCCTCTGTTTGTCTATCTGCCATGCGGCGTCGGCGGCGGTCCCGGCGGCGTGGCGTTTGGCCTAAAACTGGCGTTTGGCGACAATGTACACTGCTTCTTCGCAGAACCTACCCATTCACCCTGCATGCTGCTTGGGGTCTACACCGGTCTGCACGATGCTATTTCCGTACAGGAAATTGGCATCGATAACCTGACGGCCGCGGATGGTCTGGCTGTAGGGCGCGCCTCGGGTTTTGTCGGCAGGGCAATGGAGCGACTGCTTGACGGGCTCTATACCCTCGACGATCAAACCATGTATGACATGCTGGGCTGGCTGGCGCAGGAAGAAGGCATTCGCCTGGAGCCGTCGGCGCTGGCAGGCATGGCCGGACCTCAGCGCGTTTGCGCCTCGACGGATTACCAGCGGATGCACGCATTCAGCGCGGGGCGATTAAATAACGCCACGCATCTGGTGTGGGCGACCGGCGGGGGGATGGTGCCGGAAGCGGAAATGGCGCAGTACCTGGCGAAAGGACGCTAACGCGCTTTACCTCGACAAAGTTGCGAGCCGCTTCGCGCGCCCGATCAATATTCGCAAAATCAGATACATTTTCCATCGCGGCTCTGATAACGTCCGGTGGTGCTTTACCGCCGTGGGCGCGACCTCCGCCGCAATCAATCCGCCGCCGAATCCTGTATATTCGCCGTTGCGCTGATTTTCACCCCGCCTCGTACAGGTGAATAATCTGGGGTGTCGGTGATAAGATAAGGCTCGACCATTTTCCCAGCGCCTCCAGAGCTAACAGATAGAGTGAAAAACCGAGTAAAATCAATATGAATCAGTCGATTGACAAGGACCTTGCCAGCCATACGCCAATGATGCAGCAGTATTTCAAGCTCAAGGCGCAACATCCGGAAATTCTGCTGTTCTATCGCATGGGCGACTTTTACGAGCTGTTTTATGACGATGCCAAACGGGCGTCGCAGCTGCTTGATATCTCGCTGACCAAACGCGGCGCTTCCGCCGGAGAGCCTATTCCCATGGCCGGCGTGCCGCACCATGCCGTCGAGAACTATCTGGCCAAGCTGGTGCAACTGGGCGAGTCGGTCGCCATTTGCGAACAGATCGGCGATCCGGCCGCCAGCAAAGGGCCGGTGGAGCGCAAGGTGGTGCGTATCGTCACCCCCGGCACCATCAGCGATGAAGCGCTGCTGCAGGAAAAACAGGACAATCTTCTCGCGGCGATCTGGCAAGACGGCCGCGGCTTCGGCTATGCCACGCTGGATATCAGCTCCGGACGTTTTCGGGTCACCGAACCGGCCGATAGCGAAACCATGGCCGCCGAATTACAGCGCACCAATCCGGCCGAACTGCTCTACCCCGAGTCGTTTGAATCCATGTCGTTGATTGAGCAGCGCCACGGTTTACGCCGCCGTCCGCTGTGGGAGTTCGAGCTCGATACCGCCCGCCAGCAGCTCAATCTGCAGTTCGGCACCCGGGATCTCAACGGCTTCGGCGTCGAGCAGGCCAAACTCGCGCTGCGCGCCGCGGGCTGTCTGCTGCAATACGCCAAGGATACCCAGCGCACCTCCCTGCCGCATATTCGCGGCATCACCATGGAACGGCAGCAGGACGGCATCATTATGGATGCCGCCACGCGGCGCAATCTGGAACTGACGCAAAATCTCTCCGGCGGCACGGAAAATACGCTGGCGGCCGTCCTTGACTGCACGGTGACCGCGATGGGCAGCCGGATGCTGAAACGCTGGATCCATATGCCCAGCCGGGACATCGCCGCCTTGACGCAGCGTCAGCAGGCGATAGCGGCGCTGCGGGATATTACGCCGGAATTACAGCCCTACCTGCGGCAGGTGGGCGATCTGGAGCGTATTCTGGCGCGTCTGGCGCTGCGTTCCGCCCGCCCGCGTGATTTAGCGCGCATGCGGCACGCCTTTCAGCAATTTCCGGATATCCGGGCGCAGCTGGCCCCGCTGGAAAGCGACGCTATCCGCCGCCTGGTCGCGCAGATCGGGCAGTTCGACGAGCTGCGGGATCTGCTTGAACGAGCCGTCATTGAGGCGCCGCCGGTGCTGGTGCGCGACGGCGGCGTGATTGCGCCGGGCTACAACGCCGAACTGGACGAATGGCGCGCGCTGGCCGCCGGCGCCAGCGATTATCTGGATAAGCTGGAAATCCGCGAGCGGGAAAAGCTGGGGCTGGATACGCTGAAGGTCGGGTTTAACGGCGTTCACGGCTATTACATTCAGGTCAGCCGCGGCCAGAGCCATCTGGTGCCTATCCACTATGTTCGTCGCCAAACGCTGAAAAACGCCGAGCGCTATATCATCCCCGAGTTGAAAGAGTACGAAGATAAGGTGCTGACCTCCAAAGGCAAGGCGCTGGCGCTGGAAAAAGCGCTCTATGACGAACTCTTCGATTTGCTGCTGCCCCATCTGGCGGATCTGCAGCAGAGCGCCGCCGCCCTGGCCGAACTGGACGTGCTGGCGAACCTGGCGGAGCGCGCCGACACGCTGAACTACGTGTGTCCGACGCTCAGCGACAGACCCGGCATAAAAATCAGCGGCGGCCGCCACCCGGTGGTGGAACGGGTGCTTAGCGAACCCTTTATTTCCAACCCGCTGTCGCTGTCGCCGCAGCGCCGCATGCTGATTATCACCGGCCCCAATATGGGCGGGAAAAGCACCTATATGCGTCAGGCGGCGCTGATCGTACTGATGGCGCACATCGGCTGCTTCGTACCGGCCGATCGGGCGACCATCGGTCCGGTGGACAGGATTTTCACCCGCGTCGGCGCGGCGGACGATCTGGCCTCCGGACGCTCGACCTTTATGGTGGAGATGACCGAAACGGCCAACATCCTGCACAACGCCACGGAAAACAGCCTGGTGCTGATGGATGAAATCGGACGCGGCACCTCGACCTACGACGGTTTGTCCCTGGCCTGGGCCTGCGCCGAGAATCTGGCGAATCGCATCAAGGCCATGACGCTGTTCGCCACCCACTATTTCGAGCTGACCAATCTGCCGGAAAAAATGGAAGGCGTGGTGAACGTCCATCTGGATGCGCTGGAGCACGGCGACACCATCGCCTTTATGCACAGCGTACAGGACGGCGCGGCCAGCAAGAGCTACGGCCTGGCGGTAGCCGCATTGGCGGGGGTGCCGAAAGACGTCATCAAGCGCGCGCGTCAGAAGCTTAAAGAACTGGAAACGCTCTCCAACAACGCCTCATCCAGCCATATCGACGGCGCGCAGCTGGCGCTGCTGGCCAATGATGAGTCCTCCCCGGCGCTTGAGGCGCTGGAATCCATCGACCCCGACGCGCTCACGCCGCGTCAGGCGCTGGACTGGCTGTATCAGTTGAAGAAAATGCTGTAAGCGCCAGGGCGCTGAGAGATCAGCGCCCGCCGCGCCCATTGCGATCCGGCCCGCTCACAGCGCCCCGTCGGAGGCGGTCAGCCGATAGGAATTGCCGGACTGGATCGGCACTCCCTGTCTGTCGAGCATCTCCAGCCCGTTATCCGTCGGACGGAAATAGCGTTTTTCACCCTGGCTGTCGGTCAGCACCAGTTTATCCGCCGTGCGCTGCCATTGCCCCTGTTCCGCAAAGGTCGTCTGTCCGGCGCGCGTCGTCTGATAATGCTCTTTCAGGATAAAGGTGCCGTCCTGGTCCAGAAACAGCGAGGTATCGATCCCCGCGCAATCCGCGCAAGGCAACACGCCGCGATAGCTTTGCGCCATCGGCTGCAGCGGCGCTTCCTGAATCCGCGAACGCGTATGACACCCAATCAGCGCAGAGATCACCGAGATCAGCAGCACACCGATAGCCAGTTTTTTCACCCTTACCCTCCTGCCGTGTTGGTTTGCTTATTATATCCATCGCCGGCGCCATCAGGCCGCAGCCTGCGTCCGGAAAAAGAACGTTACCGGCGATCATCCCTCCGTTGCGGCGATTTGCCACTCGGCAAATGAAATTTCAAGACTATTCTTATCATCCGATAGCCAGATGGTCCCTTCCTGCAGCGTCGCCTGTAGCGCCATATTGCGCTGGGCGAGCGCCGTCAGCAGGGCCAGTTGCCTATCGTCCAGAAAACGGATGGTCAGATTCGGATACCCGGCCACCTTGCCCGCGACGTTCTGCCGCCACACCTGCGCGGCGCGTTCGCTGTAGGCGTACAGCACCACCGAGCGCGACTGGCCGCAGGCTTTTTTCAGCCGCTTTTCATCCGGCAGCCCCAGTTCTATCCACAACAGCAGCTGCAGCGTGTCGTCGCGTAGCCAGATCTCCGGCTCATCGTCGGCGCTCAACCCCTTGGTAAAACGCAGATTTTCATCCGCGTGGCAGATCCACGCCAGCAAACGCAGCATCATGCGCTGATCCGTTTCCGAGGGGTGCCGGGCGATAGTCAGATTGACGTCATGGAAAAAATGGCGATCCATATCCGCAATATTCACCGCCGCCTTATAAACCGTTGCTTTTAATGCCATCTGTGACCTCAAGTCTATTTCACCCTAGTGTACTTGAGTTGCCTCTATCATCACAGTAAAGGTGATATACGCCACGTAACCGACAGATTAGGCTCCCGAGTAATACTGATATCCTGCCGGAGCCTATGCTATAGTCGGTTTGATAAATAGAGTTTATCTTCGTAGGCTTTACAGCATCGGGTGTCGTAACAGCATGAATGTCTACCGGGTTAAGCTTTCAAGGGAGGATATATAGTGCAAGAATACTGTGAATTGGTACGCCGCTTATACTCAGAGATCGCCAGCGGCGATCTGGGCTATATACCCGACGCGCTGGGTTGTGTATTGAAAACCCTGGACGGCATCGCCGCCAACGGCGATTTGCCCTCCTCTGTCAGGGAACAGGCGGCTTATGCCGCCGCTAACTTATTGGTGAGCGATTATGTCAATGAGTAACGAATATCAACCCATTAACTGTGATGATTACGAAAATCTGGAAGCCACCTGCCAGCAGAATCTCACGCTGACGCTGGAACTGCGTAGCGGTGAAACCGTTACCGGTAAAGCCAGTGACCTGATCTTACGCAAGCACGTCGAATATCTGGTGATCGAGGAGTCCGGCGCCACGCGCGAACTGCGCCTCGACCACATCGTCAGCTTCAGCCACCCGGAAATAGGAAAAGTGGTGGTCAGCGAATCCTAGCCTGCCTCCGTCGGCTTGGCGCTTAAACGGACAACCCTGCGTTGTCCGTTTGCGTTTTAGCCGCCTTCGCGCCAGACGAAATGCCACACCGGCTCCCCCTCTTTCGGCCGACCCTCCCAGGTAACAAACCGCCCGACCGCCGCAATCAGTTGCTCGTCGTAAAACACCAGCGGCGTGCGATCGCGCCACCATGGCGGCACCGCCAGCTCCTGCCACAGCTTCTTGATTTGCCGGCCGTGTCGCCGCCCCGCCGCATACACCACGCCGGCGGCGCCAAACCGGACGCTGACCCGTTCGCCCTCCGCCGGCGCCCGCACCGCCGTGCCCTTATCCGCCAGAGAGAGTTGCCCCAATCCCTCCGGCAGCGTCAGCGGAGTAGTGAACGATGACCACGGCACGACGCGGCCTTTCACCGCCGGCAGCAAAGGCAAGAGGTAAAGATGCTGACGAAAACGGCGGATTTGCCGCCGACCAAGCTGCAATACCGGCTCGGCATCCTGACGGCTGACGGCCACCTCGTCCCACAGCCGCTGCAGCTGTTCGCGGGACGGCATCGGCGCGTTCTCCCCGGCCAGCCAGCGGCGCAGCAGCGCAAAGCGGCGTAGCGGGCTCAGCGGCAGCAGCCCCTCGATACTCAGCGCACCGTCCGGCCGGCGCAGTTCCCGCAGCGATGCCGCCAGCAGTTCATCCAGCAGCTGTTCCTGTTCGGCGCAAAGCCGCGCGCTGCGCGCCGCCGCCGCGGGGAAATGCGGCCAGCGCCGCGTTAACAGCGGCAATACCCGATGACGCAGAAAATTGCGATCGAAGCGCTCATCCTGATTGCTGTCATCCTCAATCCACTCCAACTGATGATGGCGCGCATACTGCGCCAGCCGTTGCCGGGTAAACTCCAGCAGCGGACGCAGCAGCCTGTGTTCGCCCAACGCCGCGCTGGCGGCCATCGCCGACAGCCCCGCCGGGCCGCTGCCGCGTTTAAGCGCCAGTAAAAACGTTTCGCTTTGATCGTCAAGATGCTGCGCGGTAAGCAAAATCTCATCGTCCCGCAGGTGCGTTCGCAACGCCCGGTAGCGCGCCTCGCGCGCCGCCGCCTCAATCCCGCCGTTTTGCGCCGCCACCGTCACCGCCAGCCGGGCAAAGGGCACCCGCCATTGCCGGCACTGGCGACTACAGTGTTCGGCCCAGTTCTCCGCCAGCGGGTTTAAACCGTGATGCACGTAAGCCGCGCGGATATCCAGTTGGCGCTCTTGACGCAGCCTCACCAGCAGATGCAGCAGCACGCTGGAATCCAGCCCGCCGCTGTACGCCACCAGGATCCGCCGATGCCCGGCGGTTTGCGACGCCAGCGCGGCAAGCAGCGCGTCGTCGGGAGCGGCAGGGTTCAACGCTTCATCGTTCATACAGTTCCAGGGGCAATCCATCGGGATCGCGCAAAAAAGTAAACCGGCGCTGCGTTTCGGCATCGATGCGAATCGGTTCACATTCCACGCCGGCCTGCGTCAGCGCGCTAATGGCCTGTTCCACATCGTCAACCGCAAAGGCCAGATGCCGCAGGCCGCACGCTTCCGGCCGGCTGACCCGCGGCGGCGGCGCGGGGAAAGAAAACAGCTCAATCAGGTAACGTTCATTTAACGCCAAATCGCCTTTCCAGGAATCCCGCTCCGCCCGATAGACCTCATTGATCAGGGTAAAGCCCATGATATCGCAATAAAAACTTTTACTCCGCGCATAATCGGCAGCGATGATGGCAATATGATGAATACCTTTCAGCTGTAACATAACGCCGTCCTATTCTCTGTCGCAGATTGATCTATATCATTTGATGCTACAAATTTTATCATCCCGTTCACTTGAAACGATCCACCTCACAGACCCCTCTCACCCGACTGCTGATACAGTCCGCACTTCAATAGCGGACTCAGTAATAAATCTAACAGATAAAAAAGAGGAGTCGGTATGTTTGACCCGCAGATGTTTATGTTGGGGAGCTCGCCGTTAATTGCATTGATCGTCATGATTTTATGGCTGAAAACACCCGTGCACTACTCCGTTCTGCTTTCCCTGATTTTGACGCTGATTATCGCCGGCTGGTACTGGCAGTCATCGCCGTCGGATCTGCTGCTGTCATCCGCCTATGGCGCAATCAAAGGGCTATGGCCGATTGTAATCGTGATACTCGGCGCAATCTACAGCTATAACCTGATGCAGAAAACCGGGGCCATGGAGGTGCTGAAAAACTGGCTGGCGGCCATCAGCGACGATCCGCGTATTCAGGTTTTGCTCATCGCCTGGTGTTTCGGCGGGTTTCTGGAAGCCGCCGCCGGATTCGGCACCGCCGTCGCCATTCCGATAAGCCTGCTGATCGCCCTGGGATTCGACCCGCTCAAGGCCGCCATCGCCTCGCTGGTGGCCAATACCGTACCGACCGCGTTCGGCGCCGTGGGCATTCCGGTGGCGATTCTGGCGCAACAGACCGGGCTGCCGGTAACGGACCTTGGCGGCATGGTGATCATCCAGCTGGCGCTGTTCAATCTGCTGTTGCCGTTCGTCGTCGTCGCCATCACCAACGGCGGTATTCGCGCGCTGCGCGGCGTGGTCTTCATCACCCTGATGTGCGGCGTCGCCTCGCTGGTGCCGCAGTATCTGGTGGCGGCATACATCGGCGCCGAACTGCCCGCCTTCGCCGGCAGCCTGGCGAGCATGGCGGTCGTCATGTGGCTGGCGAAACGCCGCCCCGCCGCGCGGCGCGCGGAGGCGGAACAGGCCGCGCCGCGGACGACCTATAGCCGCCGGCAGATGCTGCGCGCGGGCGCCATCTATCTGCTGACCTTTATTTTTATCCTGCTGTGTTCTCCGCTGTTTCCCGCGCTGAAACGAATCGTCGGTCTGATTTCCAGCCAGTTCCCTTTGGTGCTGAGCAGCGGGCAAACGCTGCTGCTGAAGATTGAGTGGCTGGGAACCCCCGGCGTACTGATTATCCTGGCGACGCTGATCGGCGGCGCCATTCAGGGCGCACGACCGGGCGTGATGCTGACGGTGCTATGGCGCACCCTGGTGCAATTGAAAAACTCCATCATCGCCATTTGCGCCATCGTCGCCATGGCGACGGTAATGGATATCAGCGGCATGATCGGCGACGTCGCCAATTCGCTGGTGGCGGTCACCGGACGCGGCTTCGTTTTCATCGCGCCGCTGATCGGCGCGCTGGGTACTTTCGTCACCGGCAGCGATACCAACTCCAACGTGCTGTTCGGCAAACTGCAAACCACCGCGGCTCAGCAGATAGGCGCCGACCCGCTGTTGCTGGCGGCGGCCAACACCTCGGGCGCGACGGGCGGAAAAATGATCTCGCCGCAAAGCATCTCGATAGCGGTTTCGGCGACGCGCATGGAGGGACAAAGCAGCGCCATCATGTCCGGCGTGCTGCGCTACTGCTTGATCTACATCATTATTCTCGGGTTTAAAGTGAGCGCGCTGTACTACTTTTTCTACTAGCCTTAATAAGGCGTTGAATTAAAAAATAATTTCAAAAATAAAAATTATCAGTACGGCTGTTTTAACCGTTAGCAATGGAGCAAACGTCAATGAACATCAATTTTTATGTCACCTGCCTCGGCGATGCCTTGAAGGCCAAGATGGCGCGTGACACGGTGTTGCTGCTCGAGCAATTGGGCTGTAAGGTTTTTTTCCCTGAAAAACAAGGATGTTGCGGCCAGCCCGCGCTGAACAGCGGCTACGTCGAGGACGCCAAACCCGCCATGAAGTCGCTGATCGCGGCGCTGGAAGAGAATGATTATCCGATTGTTTCCCCGGCCGGCTCCTGTACCTACGCCATCAAAAGCTACGCCGGCTATCTGAGCGACGAGCCGGAGTGGGCGCGGCGCGCGCAGGCCGTGGCCGACCGCATGCAGGATCTCACTTCGTTTATCGTCGATATCCTGGGCGTAGTGGACGTCGGCGCGCGTCTGCCCGGCAAAGCGGTCTATCATCCCTCGTGCAGCCTGTCGCGTAAGCTGGGCGTCACCGAGGCGCCGCTTACGCTGCTGCGCCACGTCGACGGGCTGGAACTGCTGCCGTTCGAACACCAGGAAACCTGCTGCGGTTTCGGCGGCACCTTTTCGGTCAAGATGGCCGAGATCTCCGGCGAGATGGTCAAGGAAAAGGTACGCCACCTGATGGCGCCGCAGCCGGACTATCTGATTAGCGCCGACGTCAGCTGTCTGATCAACATCGGCGGCCGGCTCAGCCGGGAAAAACAACCCGTCAAGGTGATGCATATCGCCGAAGTATTAATGAGCCGATAGTACTGATGAGCCGATAAGGAGACCGCCATGTATTTGAAAACCAGTAAAGTCGATTTCAAGCCGCGCATCAACGCAGAGATGCAGGACGACATCATGCGCCGCAACGTTTCCATGGCGCAGGAGCGCATCGGCGCCAACCGGCAAAAGATGGTGGAAGAGCTGGGCGATTGGGAACAGTGGCGCGACCAGGCGGAGCAGATCCGTAATCACGTACTGGAGAATCTCGACGCCTATCTGTATCAGTTGAGCGAGAAAGTGACGGCGAACGGCGGGCAGGTCTTTTTTGCCCGCACCTGCGAACAGGCCACCGAGTATATTCTTAACGTCGCCCAGGCCAAGCGGGCTAAAAAAATCGTCAAGTCCAAATCGATGGTCACGGAAGAGATCGGCATGAACCACGTGCTTCAGAAGGCGGGCATCGAGGTGGTGGAAACCGATCTCGGCGAATATATTCTGCAACTGGATGAGGATCCGCCGTCGCATATCGTGGTCCCGGCGATCCATAAAGACCGCCACCAAATCCAGCGCATCCTGAAAGAACGCCTGGGCTACGACGGCCCGGAAACGCCGGAAGCCATGACCCTGTTTATCCGCCGGAAGATCCGTCAGGATTTTCTCAGCGCCGATATCGGCATTACCGGCTGTAATTTCGCCGTCGCCGAAACCGGTTCGGTGTGTCTGGTGACCAACGAGGGCAACGGCCGGCTGTGCACCACCCTGCCGAAAACCCATATCGCGGTGATGGGCATGGAGCGCATCGCGCCCACCTTCGCCGAAGTCGACGTGTTGATCACCATGCTGTGCCGCAGCGCGGTAGGCGCCCGGCTCACCGGCTATAACACCTGGCTGACCGGCCCGCGGCGGGAAGGCGATATCGA
Organism: Brenneria tiliae; assembly: GCF_023347575.1. Classification (NCBI taxonomy): domain Bacteria; kingdom Pseudomonadati; phylum Pseudomonadota; class Gammaproteobacteria; order Enterobacterales; family Pectobacteriaceae; genus Brenneria; species Brenneria tiliae. The sequence goes on from NZ_JAKPCB010000089.1 coordinate 59,051, forward strand.
CGGGCCGGAGGAGTTCCATCTGGTCATCATCGATAACGGACGCTCTCAGGTGCTGGGTTCCGAATTCCGCTCGATTCTGCGCTGCATCCGCTGCGGCGCCTGCATCAATACCTGTCCGGCCTATCGCCATATCGGCGGCCACGGCTACGGCTCGATCTACCCCGGCCCCATCGGCTCGGTGCTGTCGCCGCTGTTGGGCGGCTATAAGGAATTTAAAGATCTGCCTTACGCCTGCTCGCTCTGCACCGCCTGCAATCAGGTCTGTCCGGTGAAAATCCCGCTGGCGCAGCTGCTGCTCAAGCACCGCCGCGTGATGGCGGAACAGGGCATCACCCCGAAAACGGAGCAGCGCGTCATCAAACTGTTCAACTATGCCAACGCCCATCCCGGCCTATGGAAAGTGGGGATGGTGGTGGGCGCCAAAGCCGCCGGTTGGGCGATTAAAGACGGCAAAGCGCCCTTTAACATCGGCGCGCTGGGCGCATGGACGCAGGCGCGCGACCTGCCGCAGGCGGACGGCGAAAGTTTCCGCAGTTGGTTTAAACGCCATCGGTCCGAGGGGAAAAAATAATGCTTAATCAACAAAACCGTGACGACTTTTTAGCGGAAATCGCCGGACGGCTCGGCCGCAAGGTGCGTCATACGCCGATTGGCGCGATGTCGGAAACGACGTTTCTGGCGCAGACGCGCCTGACGGAGCTGACGCGGGACCAGCGCTGTCAGGCCTTTGTCGATTTCGCCCGAACAACCCTTAAAGCTAACTGCGTGCTGACCTCGTCAGAAACGCTGCTGGAGAATCTGCTGGCGCTGTGCGCAGAGTACGGCCCGACGCCGCTGGTGGTCAGCGGCGACGCGCGTTTGGCCGAACTGGGCGTCACCCAGACCTTGCAACGGCATTACCAGGCGCACGTCTGGCGGCCGGAAGCGCGACAGGAGAATATCCGCCTGGCCGAACGGGCGAAGATTGGCGTGGTCTATGCCGAAGCGGGGCTGACGGAATCCGGCGGCGTAGTGCTGTTCTCCGGGCCGGAACGAGGCTGTTCCATTAGCCTGCTGCCCGAAACCTCCATCTTTGTGCTGCGCAAAAGCGACATTCTGCCGCGGGTGGCACAGCTGGCGCAGCGGTTGCATCATATGGCGCAAAACGGCGAACGGATGCCCGCCTGCATCAATCTTATCGCCGGTCCCAGCTCCACCGCGGATATTGAATTGATTAAGGTTATCGGCGTGCATGGCCCGATTCACGCGGCGTATCTGATTATCGAAGATCGCTGACGCCGGGTGAACCCGGACGCAGAAAGAGAAAAGCCCGCTATCCACAGGATAGCGGGCCTGACGCCGCAACGGCGGATAATCAGCAATAGCCGTAGTTCATCAGACGCTGGTAGCGGCGGTTGAGCAGTTCTTCTTCGCTCAGCGCATCCAGATCCTCAAGATCGGACAGCAACTGCGCTTTCAGCGAGGCGGACATCGCATCGATATTGCGGTACGCCGAGCCCAGCGGTTCCGGGATCACGCTATCAATCATTTTCAGCTCTTTCAGACGCGGCGCGGTGATGCCCATCGCTTCCGCGGCCAGCGGCGCCTTGTCCGCGCTTTTCCACAGAATGGAGGCGCATCCTTCCGGCGAAATCACCGAATAGGTGCTGAACTGCAGCATATTGACCTTGTCGCCCACGCCGATGGCCAGCGCGCCGCCGGAGCCGCCTTCGCCGATCACGGTGCAGACGATGGGCACGCGCAGGGCGGACATTTCACGCAGGTTGCGCGCAATGGCTTCCGACTGGCCGCGCTCTTCGGCGCCGACGCCCGGATAAGCGCCCGGCGTATCGATAAAGGTGATGATCGGCATTTTGAAACGTTCGGCCATCTCCATCAGACGCAGCGCTTTACGATATCCTTCCGGCGCCGGCATGCCGAAGTTGCGGCGGATCTTTTCCTTGGTTTCCCGTCCCTTCTGATGGCCGATGATCATCACCGGACGCCCGTTGAGACGCGCAATCCCACCCACTATCGCTTTATCGTCGGCATAGGCGCGATCGCCCGCCAATTCGTCGAAGTCGCTAAAAATGTGCCTGATGTAATCCAGCGTATACGGACGCTGCGGATGACGCGCCAGCTGGGCGACTTGCCAGGCGCCCAGATCGGAGAAAATCTTGCGCGTCAGCTCAACGCTCTTCTCGCGCAGGCGCTGGACCTCTTCGTCCAGATTAATATCCAATTTTTCGTCTTGACGGCTGACTGCGGTCAGCGAGTCAATTTTCGCTTCCAACTCTGCAATCGGCTGCTCAAAATCAAGAAAATTCAGACTCATAGTATTCCTATATTAGTCAAATTCCAGTTCCACCTGTTCATTACCCACTAACGTGCGCAGATCGTTCAGCAACGTATCCGTCGGCGTTATGCGCCATGCCGCGCCGAAACGCAACCGGGCGCGCGCATCTTCACGCTGGTAATAGAGATTCACCGGGATCGTCCCCGATCGATGAGGTTCCAACGATTGGCGGAGACGGTTTAATAGTTGGTCATCAATTTGCCTGTCAGTCAGCGATATAGCAAGTCCGCGCGCATATTTTTCCCGCGCTTCGCTGATATCCATCAACTCCCGGACGGTCATTTTAAGCCCGCCGCTGAAGTCGTCAAAGCTGACCTGCCCGCTGGCGATCAGGATACGGTCTTTTTCCAGTAAATGCTGATATTTCTCCAGCGCATCGGTGAACAGCATAATTTCCAGACGACCGGAACGGTCGTCCAGGGTACAAACGCCAATGCGGTTTCCCCGCTTGGTGACCATTACCCGGGCGGCCAGCACCAGGCCCACGGCAGTGGTCATTTTGCCCCGCTCCGTCGGGTGCATATCTTTCAAACGCACGCCGCCGGCGTAACGTTCGATCTCCTTAAGGTACTGGGTGATCGGATGGCCGGTCAGGTAGAGCCCCAGCGTTTCCCGCTCGCCGTCCAGCACCACCTGTTCCGGCCAGGGCGCAACCGTACTGTAGGACTGCTCGACCTGTTCGGGCGCATCGGCCAGCACGCCAAACATATCCACCTGGCCGATGGCTTCCGCCTTGGCGTGCTGATCGGCGGCCTTCAGCGCATCCCCCAGCGAGTTCATCAGCGCGGCGCGATGCGGCCCCAGGCGGTCGAACGCCCCGGACATAATCAGCTTTTCCAGCACCCGGCGGTTCAGTTTCTTGATATCGGTACGGGCGCACAGATCAAACAGCTCTTTGAAATAGCCGTCTTGATTACGCGCTTCGATAATCGCTTCAATCGGCCCTTCGCCGACGCCCTTGATCGCCCCGATGCCGTAAACGATCTCGCCGTCGTCGTTGACGTGGAAATGATAAAGGCCGCTGTTGATGTCCGGCGGCAGGATTTTCAGCCCCATGCGCCAGCACTCGTCCACCAGCCCGACCACTTTATCGGTGTTGTCCATATCGGCGGTCATCACCGCCGCCATAAACTCGGCCGGATAGTGCGCCTTCAGCCACAGGGTCTGGTAGGAAACCAGCGCATAGGCGGCCGAGTGCGATTTGTTAAATCCGTAGCCGGCGAATTTCTCCACCAGGTCGAAGATTTTAATCGCCAGTTCGCCGTTCACCCCGCGCGCCTTCGCGCCGTCTTCAAAACCGCCGCGCTGCTTGGCCATTTCGACCGGGTTCTTTTTACCCATGGCGCGACGCAGCATATCCGCGCCGCCCAGCGTATAGCCCGCCAGCACCTGGGCGATCTGCATGACCTGTTCCTGATACAGGATAATGCCGTAGGTCGGCTCCAGCACCGGTTTCAGCGACTCGTGCTGCCACTCGATATCCGGATAGGAGATGGCCTCGCGCCCGTGTTTGCGGTCGATAAAGTTATCCACCATGCCGGACTGCAGCGGACCGGGGCGGAACAGCGCCACCAGCGCGATCATATCTTCAAAGCAGTCGGGCTTCAGGCGTTTGATCAGGTCCTTCATGCCGCGCGATTCAAGCTGGAACACCGCCGTGGTTTCCGAGCGTTGCAGCATGTCGAAACTCTTTTTGTCATCCAGCGGGATGGCGGCGATATCTATCGGCTCCTGACCCTGCTTCGCCCGGCGCGCGTTAATCATCTCCAGCGCCCAGTCGATGATGGTCAGCGTACGCAGGCCGAGGAAGTCGAACTTCACCAGCCCGGCATATTCGACGTCGCTTTTATCAAACTGGGTGACCGGATGGTTGCCTTCCGCATCGCAGTACAGCGGGGCGAAGTCGGTGATTTTGGTGGGGGAGATAACCACCCCGCCGGCGTGTTTGCCGGCGTTGCGCGTTACGCCTTCCAGCTTGCGCGCCATATCAATTAGCGCCCGCACCTCTTCATCCGCCTCGTAGATTTCGGGCAGCTGCGGTTCCGCCGCAAAGGCTTTTTCCAGCGTCATCCCCGGGTCGGGCGGCACCAGTTTGGAAATGCGATCGACAAAGCCGTAAGGATGGCCCAGCACCCGCCCCACGTCGCGGATCACCGCTTTGGCGGCCATGGTGCCGAAGGTGATAATCTGCGATACCGCGTCGCGGCCGTACATATCGGCGACGTGATCGATAACCAGGTCGCGCTTTTCCATGCAGAAGTCGACGTCAAAGTCCGGCATGGAGACGCGCTCGGGGTTGAGGAAGCGTTCGAACAGCAGGTCAAACTGCAGCGGGTCCAGATCGGTGATCTTCAGCGAGTAGGCCACCAGCGAACCGGCGCCCGACCCGCGCCCCGGACCGACGGGCACATTGTTATCCTTGGACCACTGGATAAACTCCATCACGATCAGGAAGTAGCCGGGGAAGCCCATCTGGTTGATGACTTGCAGCTCGATATCCAGGCGTTCATCATATTCCAGGCGTTTCTCCGCCCGCTCCGCCGGGTCCGGGAACAGGAACTCGAGACGCTCTTCCAGCCCCTCTTTCGCCCGTTTGACCAGATAATCCTCCGTGGACATCTCCCCGGTCGGAAACTGCGGCAGGAAGTATTCGCCCAGGCGGATGGTCACGTTGCAGCGCTTGGCGATTTCGACGCTGTTGGCCAATGCCTCGGGGATATCGGCAAACAGCTGGCACATCTCCTCTTCCGTGCGCATATATTGCTGCGGACTGTAGTTGCGCGGCCGTTTGGGATCGTCAAGCGTATAACCGTCGTGGATGGCGACGCGGATTTCGTGGGCGTCGAAATCCTCTTCGCTGATAAAGCGGACGTCGTTGGTCGCCACCACCGGCAGGCCGTGTTTGGTAGCCAGTTCCACGGCGGCGTGGAGATAGCTTTCTTCATCCGGGCGCCCGGTGCGGATCAGCTCCAGGTAATAACGATCGGGGAAATATTGCTGATAAAACGCCAGGCACTGTTCGGCCTGCGTCTGATTGCCGCGTAGCATAAACTTGCCGACGTCGCCGTTGCGGCCGCCGGAGAGCAGCAGCAATCCGTGATTTTTCTCGATCAGCCAGTCGCGATCTATCGTCGGGCCCTCGGCCCCGTAACCGCGCTGATAAGCATGGGAAATCAGCAGCGTCAGATTCTGGTAGCCTTCATTATCCATCGCCAGCAGCGTGAGATGAGCGAGTTCATCGCCCAATTCTTCGCTGGCGACGTAGACATCCGCGCCGATTATCGGCTTGATGCCGGCGCCATGGGCGCCGCCATAAAACTTCACCAGCCCGCACAGGTTGGTGAAATCGGTAATCGCCAGCGCCGGCATGCCCAGCGACGCCGTTTTTTTTACCAGCGGCCCGACCTTCGCCAGCCCGTCGATCATGGAATAGTCACTGTGAACACGCAGGTGAACAAAACGTGGTTCGGCCATCTCCAGATCCCAGAATTTATCGATTAGTCAACGCGGCGAGCGGCCGCGCTGAGAGTTAATGATGATTACGCCAGTCCCAGCGCCCGTTTAACCGGAGCAAAACTCCGGCGGTGAAACGCGGTGACGCCCAAAGCCGCCAGCTTCTCGAGATGAAAAGCGGTGGGATAGCCTTTGTGCTGCGCGAAACCGTAGGCGGGGAAAAGTTTATCCAGCGCCACCATCTCGCTGTCGCGCGTCACCTTCGCCATAATGGAGGCCGCGCTGATCTCCGCCACGCGGCTATCCCCTTTCACCACCGCCTGCGCCGGCATCGGCAAGGCGGGACAGCGATTGCCGTCGATCAATACCAAATCCGGCGTCAGCGCCAGCCCGGCCACGGCCCGCTGCATCGCCAGCATGGTGGCGTGCAGAATGTTCAAGCGGTCTATTTCTTCAGGCTCCGCCCGGCCAAGACTCCAGGAGAGCGCTTTTTCCTTTATTTCATCATACAGCGCCAGCCGGCGTTTCTCACTCAGCTGTTTTGAATCCGCCAGCCCGATAATCGGCCGGGCGGGATCGAGGATCACCGCGGCGGTGACGACGGCGCCCACCAACGGGCCGCGCCCCACTTCATCAACCCCGGCGATACGGCAGTACGCCGGCGGGTAGGTAAAGGTCTCGCTCATGATTTCACTAATTCCAATACGGCCTGCGCCGCCTGTTCGTCGGCATTGCAGCGAATCTGCCGATGCAACTCCAAAAACGCGGCCTGCAGCGCGGCGGTTTTGCTTTTATCGGCCAGCCAGGGCAGCAGCGCCGCCGCCAGTTTATCCGGCGTGCAGTCGGCCTGCAGCAGTTCGCTGACCAGTTCGCGCCCGGCCAGCAGATTGGGCAGGGAAACCCAGGGCGTTTTCACCAATCGCCGCGCCAGCCAGAAGGTGAACGGTTTCATACGATAACCCACCACCATCGGGCATTTGGCCAGCATGCACTCCAGCGCGGCGGTGCCGGAGGCCAGCAGCGCGGCGTCGCTGGCGATCATCGCTTCGCGCGCCCGCCCGTCCAGTATATGCAGCGGCAAATCGGGCGCCACGCTGTTTTTTATCCGTTCAAACTGCTCGCGACGCTTGCCGTTGACCAGCGGAACGACGATTTCCAGCGCGGGAAAACGTTGGCGCAGCAGCCGGGCGGCGTGCAGAAAATCGGCGCTGAGCATCTCCACCTCGGCGCCTCGGCTGCCGGGCAGCAGCGCCAGACAGGGACTGCCCTCGGGGATGCCGAGCGCGGCTCTGGCCGCCTGCTTATCCGGCTGCAGAGGCATGGCGTCCGCCATCGTATGGCCGATAAAACGACAGGGCACGTTAAAACGATCGTAAAACGCTTTTTCAAAAGGAAGAAAGGCCAGCACCAGATTGGTCGCTTTGGCTATTTTGAAAACGCGTTTTTGCCGCCAGGCCCACACGGACGGGCTGACGTAGTGAATGGTGCTGATGCCGCGCCGTTTCAGTCTGCCTTCCAGCGTGATGTTGAAATCCGGCGCATCAATGCCGACAAAAACGTCGGGCCGCAGTTCGCTAAAGCGCTGCGTCAAGTCCCGGCGAATTTTAAGCAGGCGCGGCAGCCGTTCAAGCACCTCCACGATGCCCATCACCGCCAGCTCTTCCATCTCGTACCAGGCTTCGCAGCCTTCGGCCTGCATACGCGGCCCGGCGACGCCGACGAAACGGGCATCCGGCGCCTGCGCTTTCAGCGCCCGGATCAGGCCGGCGCCAAGAATATCGCCGGAGGTTTCTCCGGCGACCAATCCGATAACCAAAGGACGCGGCGGCATGGATTAACGAATGATGCCGCGGGTAGAACGGGCGAAGAAATCGAGGAATGCCTGTACCGCCGGGTGAGCGGCCGCCAGCGCTTCGATTTCCGGTTTTACCTCGTCCAGCGTTTTACCGCTGCGGTAAATCAGCTTGTAGGCGTTACGGATGGCGTGCTGGGTCTCTTTGTCGAAACCGCGGCGCTTCAATCCTTCAATGTTCAAACCGAACGGCGTGGCGTGGTTTCCCTGCGCAATCACGTAGGGAGGCACATCCTGCGCCACGCCGGAGCATCCGCCGACCATGACGTGCGCGCCGATAATGCAGAATTGATGCACCGCCGTCATACCGCCGATGATGGCGAAATCATCGACGGAGACGTGCCCGCCCAGCGTGGCGTTATTGGCCAGGATACAGCGATCGCCTATCACGCAGTCATGGGCGATATGGGTGTTGATCATCAGCAGATTATCGCTGCCGACTTTGGTCAACCCACCGCCTTGCTCGGTGCCACGATGAATAGTGACGCTTTCGCGTATACGGTTACGATCGCCGATCTCAACGCGAGTCGGCTCTCCTGCATACTTCAGATCCTGATTCACTTCACCAATAGAGGCGAACTGATAGATTTCGTTGTCGCGGCCAATCTTGGTGATGCCATTAACCACGACGTGCGACTTCAGCACAGTACCCGCACCGATCTCGACCTGAGAACCGATGTAGCAGAATGGGCCAATATGTACATTGGCGCCAATGATAGCGCCATCTTCGACGATGGAGCTGGGATGAACAAAGGCGGTTTGATCAATCACGTTATCAGGCCTCTCGACGACGAGCACACATCATTGACGCTTCACAGGCTACTTCACCATCAACTTTGGCGACGCCCTTAAAGCGTGCAACGCCGCGACGCTCTTTAATAAATTCGACCTCGAGGATCATTTGATCCCCCGGCTGTACGGGGCGTTTAAAGCGCGCCTCGTCAATTGCCGCAAAGTAATAAAGCTCCCCCGGCTCCAGCCTGCCGACGCTTTTAAACGCCAGAATGCCCGTGGCCTGCGCCATGGCTTCCAGAATCAGCACTCCGGGGAAAATAGGTTTGCCCGGGAAATGCCCCTGAAAGAAGGGTTCATTGAAAGAGACATTTTTCACCGCCCGTAAAAACTTCCCTTTTTCAAAATCCAGCACGCGGTCAACCAGTAAAAACGGAAACCGGTGAGGTAATAATTCTAAGATCTCTTCAATATGCAGAGTATGAGTGTCAGTAGTCAAAATACTCTTCCTGTCCATAAAACTGATGCCATCAACAACACGGCCTGCTCAGACCCTAAAAGGGGATCTTTCGGCAGGCCGCAAATAAGGATTAGTACGTCGGCGTGGGCATACGCTATTCATTTACAGAATACGATTCCGCCCGCACCCGAACTTTTCATTTACATCCAGACTATGCGTTTCCACCCCATCAGACAAAACCGCGATGATTAACCGTTATCGACTTTTCGTTCAATGGCTTTTAACCGCTTGCTTATATCGTCGATATTCATCACCAGCGCGGCGGTTTTGCGCCAAACTTTATTGGGCTGCAAAGGAATGCCCGACGAGTATACCCCAGGTTCGGTGATCGGTCTCATCACCATGCCCATTCCCGTCACCGTGACTTTATCGCAGATCTCCATATGGCCATTGATCACGCTGGCGCCGCCGATCATGCAATAACGCCCGATTTTCAGGCTGCCTGCCATAATGACACCGCCGGCGACGGCCGTATTGTCGCCAATTACCACGTTGTGAGCAATCTGGCATTGATTATCGATAATCACCCCGTTGCCGACGATCGTATCATCCAGCGCGCCGCGATCGATGGTGGTGCTGGCGCCGATTTCCACCCGATCGCCGATTCTCACCGTTCCCAACTGCGGGATCTTCACCCAGTTGCCGCGATCGTTGGCGTAGCCGAAACCGTCGGAACCGATGACCGCGCCCGATTGAATCAGGCACTGCTGGCCGATTTCAACGTTGTGGTACACCGTGACGTTCGCCCACAGGCGGGTGCCGGCGCCGATACGCGCGTTTTTACCGATAAAACAGCCCGCCCCGATGATTACGCCGTCGCCCAGCTGCGCGCCGGCTTCGATGACGGCGTTGGCGCCGACGGCAACCTGCCGTCCCAGCACGGCGTCCGCGGCGATAACCGCGCTGGGCGCGATATCGGCGGCCGGGGCCGGCGTGGTATCCATCAGCTGCGCCATACGCGCATAGGTAAGATAAGGATTTTTAACTACCAGCGCCGCTGCCTGGCAATAAGGCAGATCCGCCTCCGTCAGCACCACCGCGGAAGCCTGGGTTTCCGCCAGCTGCTGACGATAGCGGCTGTCGGACAGAAACGTAATCTGCCCGGACTTTGCTGAATGCATAGAAGCAACGCCGGTGATGACCACAGAGCCATCACCGTGTAATTGCGCATCCAACTGCTGTGCCAAAGCATCCAGTCGAATCGAATCCATGTATTATTTAACCTGTTTCAGCACGTCGGCGGTAATGTCTTTGGCATTGGCGGCATAGGCTACCGCGTTAGCATCGATCACCACATCATAGCCTTCTTTGCTGGCAACGGATTTTACCGCATCCTGAATACGGCTCAGGATTTTGTTGCGCTCTTCCATCTGACGACGGCGATTGTCCTGATCAAATGCCTGCGCTTTGGTGGAGAACTGCTCGCGCTGAGCCATGATATCTTTTTCCATTCTATTGCGATCGCTCGCTTTCATGGTGGAGCTATCACGTTGCAGACGCTGCATTTTGGTTTGCAAATCTTTTTCCAATGATTGCAATTCAGAAGCGCGGCCTTTGAACTCGTTTTCCAGTTGACGAGCTACCGTTTCACGCTGCGGCAACTGTTGGAAAATGCTGGATACGTTAACAACGGCAATCTTGTCAGCGGCCTGAACGCTGGCTGAAGCAGCCAATGCTAATCCGAGACCTGCGGCACACAACCACTTTTTCACTATAAACTCCTCAACCTAACCGTTTGTGTCTTAACACGTTGATGTGCATAGCGTCATAGTATTGATGCATTATTCAGCATTCCAGACCCTGCCCGCCATGCGACTTGTCTTACATACGATCTACCGACGCCGCCTTACCAGGTTTTGCCAATATTAAACTGGAACTGCTCCGATTTGTCGCCATCGTACTTTTTAACCGGCTGGGCATAGGAGAAGACCAGCGGCCCAAGCGGAGACATCCATTGCAGGGCGATGCCGCTGGAAACACGGAAGTTGCTCGCCTTGCCGTAATCCGGGACGCCCGCATCAATGGTTGCCTGGGTGTTTTCCCAGTTGGTATCCCATACCGTACCACCGTCGACAAAGAACGAGGTGCGCACCGAGTTGGCATACTTCTCGCTGATAAACGGCGTCGGCACAATCAGTTCCGCGCTCAATACCGCCATGGCGTTACCGCCCACCGCGTCGTCCAGATTGTCCGCATCGATCGGACAATTTGCATAAGAGTTCGGCAATGACGCCGTCGGGCATTTATAGTACGCCGCCTTAGGCCCGATGGTATTGGACTGGAAGCCACGCACGGTGCTCGAACCGCCGGCATAGAAGTTATCGTAGAACGGCACCTCCTTGCCCCCCAGACCGTCGGCATAACCGGCGCGGGCACGCCCCATCAGCACCCAGTTACGGTTTTCGCTCAGCGGGAAGTAGGAGGCCGAATCAAACGTCAGTTTGTAGTATTCGTTGTCCGAGCCCGGAACCGTGAATTTGGCGTTGACCGACGCACGGGTGCCCGAGGTCGGGAAGTAGCCGCGGTCCAGATTATTGTAGGTCCAGCCGGTATTCAGGAAGAAATCGTTGGCGGTGAAATCCGCACTGGATTTAACGTTTTCGCCAACCACATCCGGGTTGACGCCGACGGTATCCAGATAGCGCCACATCGCCACCTGCGGTCTCATATCCGACAGGTCGTTATGGACGTAATCCAGCCCCAGACGCAGCGAGTTGTTCTCGTTGATCGGGAAGCCCAGGGTGCTGCCGATGCCGTAGCTGGCGTTGGTATAATCGGACAGGTCCGCGTCGTACGCTTCAAACTTGTTGTAGAAGATACGACCGCCGAGGCTGACGCCGTCCACCGTGAAGTACGGGTCGGTCAGAGAGAGCTCGACGTAGGTCTGGTAGTCGTTTCGCGTCCCGCTGATGCCGACGGAATTCCCGGTACCCAGCCAGTTATCCTGCTGCACGCCCGCCTGGAAGCTGACGCCGCTTTCCGTGCCGAAGCCCACGCCGAAGTTGAATGTCCCTGTGTTACGCTCTTTGACCTTATAGGTCACGTCGACCTGGTCGGCGGTGCCGGGAACGCGCTGCGTTTCCACATCGACGCTTTCAAAGTACCCCAGCCGGTTCAGGCGCTCTTTACCCTGTTCGACCAGATCGTTGCCCAGCCAGCCGCCTTCCATCTGGCGCATTTCACGACGCAGCACGGAGTCTTTGGAGGTATCGTTACCGTCGAAACGGATGCGGCGAACATAGAAGCGATTACCGGCATCAACGTTGATATCAAGTTTGACGCTCTTGTCGGCGTCATTGATTTCAGGCTGGGTCACCACGCGCGGATAGGCGTAACCGTAACGGCCCAGTAGCTTCTTGATGTCCTCTTCCATGCGGGTAACCTTGGCGCCGTTATACAGCTCGCCCGGCTCAATTTTGGTCAACCCTTCGATTTCCGCGGAATGGCCGGCCAGATTCCCCCTGACGGCGACGCCGGAAAGTTTGTACTGATCGCCTTCCGTCAGGTTGATGGTGATGTAGATACCCTTTTTATCGGGCGTCAGGCTGACCTGGGTGGAGTCGATACTGAAGCGGGCGTAACCGCGATCCAGATAAAAACTGCGCAGCGTTTCGAGGTCGCCGGACAGCTTCTGCTTCTGATATTTGCGATCGCCGACCACGTTCCACCACGGCACTTCATCGCGCAGTTGGAAACGCGAAATCAACTCGTCGGAGCTGAATGCCTTGTTGCCGACGATATTGATTTGCTGAATCTTGGCGGAGACCCCTTCGGTAAACACCAGTTTCAGATCGACGCGGTTACGGGGCAGCGGCGTGACGACGGCCTTTACCGAGGCGCTGTATTTACCGACGCTATAATAGAAATCCTCCAGCCCTTTCTCGATGCTGGAGAGCGCGGTACGGTCCAGCGCCTCGCCCACCCGCACGCCGGAAGCCTCCAGATTCTCTTTCAGCATGTCGTCTTTCACCGACTTGTTGCCGGAAAACGTCATGCTGGCGATCGTCGGGCGCTCCTTGACCTGCACAATCAGCGTTTCGCCGTCGCGCAGGACGCGGACATCCTCAAAATTTCCGGTAGCGAACAAAGCACGGATGGTATTACCGATATCATCATCACTGACGGTATCACCAACGCGGACTGGCATGCTGAGTAATGCCGCTCCGACGGCAACCCGTTGCAGGCCCTCGAAATGAATGTCCTTCACTACGAACCCGTCTGCACCGTATACGGTGGCGCTGCTAAACAGCAGCGACGCTATGAGCAACTTTTTCATCGCCATCGTTGTTATGCGTTTTTCCTAACCTAATCCCACGCCTACAGGCGCGAGAAATCATTGAAAAGTGCGAGTCCCATTAACAACATCAGCAATACTGTACCAATGCGGTAGCTAACGTCCTGCACACGCTCAGAAACCGGCCTGCCCTGCAGTTTTTCGACCGCCAGAAAGAGCAGGTGTCCACCATCCAGCACCGGCAACGGGAACAGATTGATGATCCCCAGATTGACGCTGATTAACGCCAGAAACATCAGATAATAGATCAATCCGTAATCCGCCGACATTCCCGCCCCCTGAGCAATCGAAATCGGACCGCTCAGGTTATTCAGCTTAACATCACCCGTCACCAGTTTTCCCAACATATTGACGGTCAACTTCATCAGTTGCCAGGTTTTGTCCGTCGCCTGATAAATGGCGCTAAACGGCCCATACTGCCGTACCGTTCGGTATTCCTCGGGAAGCGGCGCCACGCTGGGCATCACTCCAGCCAGTCCTTCAACTCTGCCGCCGCCGACGGATTTGCTCGCCGGCGTCAACGTCAGAGGCAAGGTTATCCCGCCCCGCTCCACCTCCAGTTCGATATCCCGGTCGGGATTATCGCGCACGGCGGTAACAAAATCGCGCCAGTGGGTTAAAACCTGTCCGCCGACTTTAACGATCCTGTCCCCGGCTTGTAAACCCGCTTTTTCCGCCGCCGACCCCGGTTGTACCTGGGTGAGCACCGCCTCAACCTGCGGCCCCCGGGGAACCATCCCCAGCGAGGTGACGGGATCCTGTTTATCCGGCTCAAACTGCCAGTTGCGCAGGTCCAGCGTTTTGTGCGCTATTTGGGCGGACTGGCCGGCGCCGAAAGGCGCCGTGCCCACCACCACTTCACCGTCGCCGATTTTGCCGATCAGCGCCAGGCGCGCCGTATCCCAATCAGGCGTTTCGATACCGTCAACCGACTTTAGTTCAATCCCGGCTGATATTTCAGCCTGCGCGGCGATGGAATCGGGCAGTATTTCCCCCACCACCGGACGAACGCCGGGCACCCCGATAATAAACACCAGCCAATAGGCGACGATGGCGAACAGGAAATTGGCGATGGGTCCCGCGCTGACGATAGCGGCACGCTGCCAGACCGTCTTGCTATTAAAAGATTGATGACGACATTCCGGCGCCACGGTATCGACGCGCTCATCGAGCATTTTGACATAGCCGCCCAGCGGAATTAAGGCGATAACGAATTCGGTGCCGAGTTTATCACGACGGCGCCATAGCGCCCGGCCGAAGCCGACGGAAAAACGTTCGACCTTCACGCCGCAGCGACGAGCCACCCAGAAGTGGCCGAACTCATGCACGGTGATCAACACACCCAGTGCGATGATAAATGCGGCCAGGCTCCAGAGGAAATTCATCATAAATAATCCCTAACGCCTCATCCTATACGGCTTTAAACATCAACAGCATCAGACAGGAAAACACCGGTACGGCGGCCGTCAGGCTATCAATACGGTCAAGCACGCCGCCGTGCCCGGGGATCAAATGGCTGCTGTCTTTAATGCCCGCCTCGCGTTTAAACATGCTTTCGGTCAAATCACCCAGTACCGAAGCCAGCGCGGCGACGACGGAACAGATAAGCAGCGTCGCCGGCGCAATCGCCAGCGGCGCATAGCGGCTGAATAGCAAAGAGAGCGCCGCCGAGGTGATCAACCCGCCGATAAGCCCTTCCCAGGTTTTCCCCGGAGACACTTTCGGCGCCAGCTTACGCTTGCCGAACAGTTTGCCGAACAGATAAGCGCCGCTGTCCGCCCCCCATACCAGCAGCATGACGTACAGCAGCCACCACGCGCCGATAAAGGGATTGATATCATAGTTATACTGGCGAAGGGCGACCATTCCCCAGAAAAAGGGCACGATGGTCGCTACGCCGAACAGCAGCCGCAGAATGCGGGAACGGCGCCATAATGCCGCGGAAGCGGGATAGAACAGAACCAGAAACAGCGCGATAACCCACCAGGCGAGAGAAACCCAGAGCGCGGCGCTAATTTGCGGTACGTGGATCGAATAACGGTATGCCGGCAGCGTCAGCAACATCAGCGCCAGCAAAAAACCGCACAGAATAGCCAGCCACAGCCGTTGGCCGTATGAGGCGAACCCGGCAAGCTGTCCCCATTCCCAGGCGGCCAGCATGCAAACGCCCAGCGTGACCAGAATAAAGCCCTCCGGGGGCAACAAAAACAGCGCTGCGATAACGATCGGAATTAAAATTAAAGCAGTAATCAGGCGATACTTCAGCAAAAGTTCCCCCTAGGATGCATCCGCATCGATAGGTGTTGTTCCCCCGAAGCGACGCTCGCGTTGTGCAAATGCATTCAGCGCACCTTCAAAGACTTGTTCATCAAAATCAGGCCAAAGGACATCGGTAAAGTAAAGCTCGGCATAAGCGATTTGCCACAGCAGGAAGTTACTTATCCGATGTTCGCCGCCGGTGCGGATCACCAAATCAACCGGCGCCAGTTCATTCAGGCAAACATATTGGCACAATGACGCTTCATCAATACCATCAGGACGCAGCGTTCCTTCCTGTACCTGCTCGGCAAGCCGCCGTACTCCCTGAATGATATCCCAACGGCCGCCATAATTCGCGGCAATATTCAGCGCCAGGCCCTGATTATTTTTTGTCAGCTCTTCCGAACGACGGATGCGCTCTTGCAAACGCAGGCTGAAACGGCTGATATCGCCGATAACGCGTAAGCGAACGTTGTGTTTATGCAGGCTTTTGACTTCGCTGTCCAGCGCCCGGACAAACAGCTCCATCAGGGCGGTGACTTCCTGCGCGGGACGATTCCAGTTTTCACTGCTGAACGCATAAAGGGTTAACGCGTCAAGTTCATGGCTGACGGCAAAACTTACCGCCCGGCGTACCGATTTCACACCGGCCTGATGGCCAAAAATCCGCAGTCTCCCCCGATTTTTCGCCCAGCGACCATTTCCATCCATAATGATGGCGACGTGCCGTGGCCCAGCGGATGACAGATTATTAGCACTTTTTTGATTATCGGACGGCATAACGCGTACTTATTTCCTCAAGCAAGAAATACAACAGTCCTTCCGTAACATCAGACTCTGTCAGCGCAAAAAAGCCGTGAACGATCACGGCTTAACTTCACCACCGCCCCAGGAAACATCGCCCGGCCGGTCGTTGAGTGGCGCAGACTATACCATCTCAACCACACATGAACAAATCGTGCCATGTGAATTTACCTATGGCGCATCATGCCCAGCGTCTGTGTTGCAGCCTGCCTGGCCCAAAGGTCGATAAAGAGAACTTCATCCACGCTTACCGGCTCCGGCAATGTCAGTTGCTCGATCACCTGCTGATTAACCGCAGCAATATCGGTGAAACGAATTTGTAACTGTAAAAAGGCGGCGACCGCGATTTCATTGGCGGCGTTTAGCGCCGTGGTCGCCGCCTGACCGTGATTACAGGCATCAATAGCCAGTTGTAAACAGGGATAGCGCGCATAGTCCGGGGCGGAAAACGTCAGGGCGCCCAACCGGCAGAAATCCAACGCCTTTACTCCCGACGCCACCCGCTCGGGATACGCCATGGCGTGGGCGATCGGCGTACGCATATCCGGCGATCCCAGCTGCGCCAGCACGCTGCCGTCGACATAGCGCACCATGGAATGAATCACCGACTGCGGATGGATAATCACTTCCATCTGCTCGGCGGAGGCATTAAACAGCCAGCGCGCCTCAATGTACTCCAGCCCCTTGTTCATCATGGTGGCGGAATCCACTGAAATTTTGCGCCCCATCGACCAGTTAGGGTGCGCGCAGGCCTGATCGGGCGTCATCCCGGCCAGGGTTGCAAGCGGCGTTTCGCGAAACGGCCCGCCGGATCCGGTGAGTATAATACGCTCCACGCCATACCGCTCTAAAGAAGAGTAGCCTAACTGACGCTGAATTTGCTCAGGCAAACTCTGAAAAATCGCATTATGTTCGCTATCGATGGGCAGCAACTGCGCGCTGCTTTGCGCCACCGCATCCATAAACAGGCGTCCGCAGGTCACCAGCGACTCTTTGTTCGCCAACAAGACCTGTTTGCCCGCGCGGATGGCGGCCAGCGTCGGCGGCAGACCCGCCGCGCCGACTATGGCCGCCATCACCTGATCGACATCATCCAGCGCGGCCAGTTCGCACGCCGCCTGTTCCCCGGACAGGACTTCCGTCCGGCATCCGTGTTGCGCCAGCCGCTGCCGCAACAATCTGGCGCAGGCCTCATCCGCCATTGAGGCGTAGTCCGGGCGAAAAGCCAAGCACTGCTCCAGCATGCGCTCGACGTTGCGTCCCGCCGCTAATGCCTTTACCGCAAATTTATCTGGATTCGCCCTAATCACCGCCAGCGAACTGACGCCAATAGAACCGGTCGAGCCAAGAATAGTCAGTTGCTTCATTAAAATGCTCTGGATAACGGGATGTGATGACAGGAAAGCAGACTAGTCTGAGACGATTGCCGTAAAGTGTCTATATTGTTTATCGCAAATTATCGCCAACAAGGCTGACCTGCCGCAATGGATTTATCGAACATCAAAAACCATTCGCCAAAAACAAGGCGCCGCGGCAAGGCTGATGCCGACGGCACCATCACCTTTCCCGCGACGCCTCTCAAGCGAGCCGATTAGAAATCCATCAGTTCCGCTTCTTTCTCCGCCAGGGCGGCATCCACTTTTTTGATGTAGATATCGGTCAGTTTCTGAACCTCGTCCTGAGCACGGCGCTCTTCATCTTCGCTGATCGCTTTGTCTTTCAGCTGCGCTTTCAGCTTATCGTTGGCGTCACGACGCACGTTACGTACCGATACCCGTCCCTGCTCCGCTTCGCCGCGCACCACCTTGATCAGATCTTTACGGCGCTCTTCCGTCAGCGGCGGCAGCGGCACGCGAATGACGGAACCCGCGGACGAAGGATTCAGACCGAGATCGGAAGACATGATCGCTTTCTCAACCGCCGGGCCGAGCGAACGATCGAATACGGTAATCGCCAGGGTGCGGGAATCTTCCACCACCACGTTGGCCAACTGACGCAGCGGCGTGGCGCTGCCGTAATATTCGACCTGAATACCGTCAAGAATGCTGGGCGACGCGCGGCCGGTACGAATTTTGCTGATCTGGTTTTTGAAAGACTCTACGCATTTTTCCATGCGCGTTTCAGCATCTTTTCTGATTTCATTAGTCACGTTGTGAACCCTTGAAAGCTGGTTGCCTGACGGGGCATGGCAACGCATGACCCGGTGAATAATTAATACCAGCGCGAGCTGGCTATCTTTTGTTATCAGGGGAGAATATTACCCTATTTTTAGGGTTATCCGTTATTACTGATCAACGTCCCTTCTTTCTCACCCATGACCACGCGACGCAGCGCGCCGGGCTTGTTCATATTGAAAACCCGGATCGGCAGGTTGTGGTCGCGCGCCAGCGTAAAAGCGGCTAAATCCATCACTTTTAGCTCGCGTTCCAACACTTCCTGGTAGTTCAGCGTTTCATACAATACCGCGGAGGGATCCTGCACCGGATCGGCGGAATAAACGCCATCCACCTTCGTCGCTTTCAGCACCACGTCGGCTTCAATTTCAATGCCGCGCAGGCAGGCTGCCGAATCGGTGGTAAAGAAAGGATTCCCCGTACCGGCGGAGAAAATCACCACCCGGTTATTGCGCAACAGGCTGATTGCTTCCGCCCAGCTGTAATTATCACACACGCCGTTCAGCGGGATCGCCGACATCAGACGGGCGTTTACATAGGCGCGATGCAGCGCATCACGCATCGCCAGGCCATTCATGACGGTCGCCAGCATCCCCATATGGTCGCCCACAACGCGGTTCATCCCTGCTTTGGCCAGGCCGGCGCCACGAAACAGGTTGCCACCGCCGATGACCACACCGACCTGGATACCCAACTCAACCAGTTCTTTCACTTCCTGAGCCATGCGATCCAGAATGCTCGCATCGATACCAAAACCATCGTTTCCCTGCAGAGCTTCGCCGCTCAGCTTAAGCAGGATTCGTTGATATACGGGTTTTGCATTGGTTGCCATGGTGTTCTCATCCTACAGGCTGTCATCGTAGTATTGGGAGTCGCTACTGTCGCACTTATCGCTGTTCACCAGAATGTGAACACCCACAAATGCGCTGAAATTATTTTGGCTGGATAAAAAGGAACCGCCAACCGGCGGCTCCTTTTTTTATATTAAGATTGCTTGCTCATTGCCGCAACTTCAGCGGCAAAGTCGACTTCGGCTTTCTCAATACCTTCACCCACTTCGAAGCGGATGAAGCTGGTTACGTCGGCGTTGTGCTCTTTCAGCAGATCGCCGACGGTTTTGCTCGGGTCCATAACGAAATGCTGACCGGTCAGGGAGATTTCACCGGTGAATTTACGCATACGGCCTTCGACCATTTTTTCCGCGATTTCACGCGGTTTGCCGGATTGCATGGCGATATCCAGCTGGATCTGGTGCTCGCGAGCCACCACGTCGGCCGGAACATCGTCGGCTTTAACGTATTCAGGTTTGCTGGCGGCGATATGCATGGCGATATGCTTGATCAGCTCTTCATCCGCGCCGGTTGCCGCAACGACGACGCCGATGCGCGCGCCGTGCAGGTAAGAACCCAGCACGTCGCCTTCCAGAACCGCGATACGACGAACATTGATGTTTTCACCAATTTTCGCCACCAGCACGGTGCGTTGTTCTTCAAATTTCGCTTTCAGCGTTTCAACATCGGCGATGCGCTCGTTCAGCGCCGCGCTAACCACTTCTTCACCGAAAGCCTTGAAGCCGGCGTCTTTGGCGACGAAGTCGGTTTCACAGTTCAGTTCAACGATCACGCCGTATTTGCCGTCTGCGGAAATTTTGGTCAGGATGATGCCTTCAGCAGCCACGCGGCCGGCTTTCTTGGCGGCTTTCGCCTGGCCGGACTTACGCATGTTGTCGATAGCCAGCTCGATGTCGCCATTCGCTTCAACCAGCGCTTTCTTACATTCCATCATGCCTGCGCCAGTACGCTCACGCAGTTCTTTTACCAGGGCAGCGGTAATTTCAGCCATTGTCTTTTCCTCGGTTATCTCACGGGGGAGATAAGTAAAAAGGGGGCCTTAACAGGCCCCCTAACCAACATATGTCAATACCTGGTTAATAAGGGCTCACAGAGCCAGCCTTATTATTCAGCTTCTACCAAGCCTTCTTCCGCTTGTTCAGCCAGATCCTGAGAACGGCCTTCGCGAACGGCGGTCGCAACGGCGCTCAGGTACAGGTTCACTGCACGGATGGCGTCATCGTTACCGGGGATGATGAAGTCAACGCCATCCGGATCGGAGTTGGTATCAACGATAGCGAACACCGGGATACCCAGGTTGTTGGCTTCTTTGATTGCGATGTGTTCATGATCGGCGTCAACGACGAACAGCGCGTCCGGCAAACCGCCCATATCCTTGATACCGCCCAGGCTGTTTTCCAGCTTGTCCAGTTCGCGGGTGCGCATCAGCGCTTCTTTCTTGGTCAGTTTGTCGAAAGTACCGTCCTGGGATTGAGTTTCCAGATCTTTCAAACGTTTGATGGACTGACGAACGGTTTTCCAGTTAGTCAGCATACCGCCCAGCCAGCGATGGTTCACGAAGAACTGATCGCAGCTGTCAGCAGCTTCTTTTACCGCTTCGCTTGCTGCGCGTTTGGTACCGACGAACAGAATTTTGCCCTTGCGAGAAGCAATTTTGCTCAGCTCAGCCAGCGCATCGTTGAACAAGGGTACGGTTTTCTCAAGGTTGATGATATGCACTTTGTTACGCGCACCGAAGATGAACGGCTTCATTTTCGGGTTCCAGTAACGGGTTTGGTGACCAAAGTGGGCGCCAGCCTTGAGCATGTCGCGCATGGAAACAGTTGCCATGATTACCTCTGTAAATTAAGTATGGGGTTAAGCCTCCACGTGTCCCATTGCGCCGACCCCGCAGGTTGAAAACCTTTGGAGCACCCCGGCGAATGTGCCGACACGTGTGTGTTATATACACAAAGTGAGTTTAGTTGATTCAGCCGAACGGTATGCAAAAATACCCAGTCGGATCATCGGCGCGCTTTATACCATAATTCCCGCCGGGACACCAACTTTTGTTATTCCCGCCGCGCCGTTTCATAATCATCATTTGGCAAGCCGCTAGCAGGGCTGATAACATACGTTATTACTTACCGAGCAATCTTAATTTCGTCGTTCAATGCGACACCTGCGGACATTATTCAATGGCAATATCAATAAAAACTCCTGAAGACATCGAAAAAATGCGCGTGGCCGGACGCCTGGCCGCCGAAGTATTGGAAATCATCGAACCTTACGTGGTGCCCGGCGTCAGTACCGCCGAACTGGACAGAATCTGCCACGATCACATCACCAATAAACAGCAGGCCATTTCCGCCTCTCTGGGATACCACGGCTTCCCCAAATCCGTGTGCATCTCCGTCAATGAAGTGGTATGCCACGGCATTCCCAGCGAAGAGAAAATCCTCAAAGACGGCGATATCGTCAATATCGACGTCACGGTGATCAAAAATGGTTTTCATGGCGACACCTCGAAAATGTTTATCGCCGGCAAACCCACCATCCTGGGCGAACGCCTGTGCCGCATCACCCAGGAAAGCCTGTATCTGGCGTTGAAAATGGTGAAACCCGGCATCCGCCTGCGCGCGCTGGGCAAAGCGATCCAGCAATACGTTGAATCGCACGACTTCTCGGTGGTGCGTGAATACTGCGGTCACGGTATTGGCGAAGGGTTCCATGAAGAACCGCAGGTGCTGCACTATGACGCGGACGACGGCGGCGTGGTGTTACAGCCCGGCATGGCTTTTACCATCGAACCGATGGTCAACGCCGGCGATTTCCGCATTCGCACCATGAAAGACGGCTGGACGGTAAAAACCAAAGATCGCAGCTTGTCGGCGCAGTACGAACACACTATTGTGGTAACCGACGACGGCTGCGAAATAATGACATTGCGGAAAGATGACACCATCCCCAACATCATTACGCACCAGGCATAATATCGCGCCAATTTAGCTGGTTGGCGCCATCTCGTCGTCCCTGCGGCAGTAGGCAGGGATCTGCTTTCACCGATGACCGGCGTTGCTTGAGATTCCTCCTCGCGAAAGCGGGGACCTGCGGGAATGACGGCGGGCGCGGCGATAACGGTCTCGTCGGTTCCGTCGTTGTCATCACTCACGGCAATTTGTTATGGGCTGCGCATATGATCCAAAAAAACCTTCCGCCAGATATTCCCGCGCCATCCCCCGCGGTTGTTCCGCCTCCTGATTCGCCCCTCACTTACCGCGACGAGATGCTGAACTGCCGGGTGCTGAAACAGCAGTTGGAACAGTTTCAAGACTGGCTGGCAAGCGAGTTTACCTCCGGCGTCAGTGCGGAAACGCTTATTGACGCCAGAACGCAGTTCATCGACCATTTGCTGCAACGGCTGTGGTTTTTTTACGGTTTTGAAAACGTGTCGCAAACGGCGCTGGTCGCCGTTGGCGGCTACGGGCGCGGCGAGCTGCATCCGCTGTCGGATATCGACGTTCTGGTGCTGAGCCAGGAAAAGCTCAGCGAACAGCACTCACAGCGCGTGGGCGCATTCATTACCCAGCTGTGGGATCTCAAGCTTGAAGTCGGTCACAGCGTCAGAACGCTGGAAGAGTGTTTGCAGGAAGGACGCGCGGACATCTCGGTCGCCACCAACCTGATTGAATCCCGCATGATCTGCGGCGACGTGGCGCTGTTCCTCAATCTGCAAAAACAGGTATTCAGCGAAGACTTCTGGCCCTCGGCGACCTTTTTCGCGGCCAAAATCGTCGAACAGCAGGAGCGTCACAAGCGTTACCACGGCACCAGCTACAATCTCGAGCCCGATATCAAAAGCAGCCCCGGCGGATTGCGCGACATTCACACCCTGCTGTGGGTGGCCCGCCGCCACTTCGGCGCCACCTCCCTTGACGAGATGGTCGGTTTCGGCTTTCTGACCGAGGCGGAGCGCAAGGAGATCAACGAGTGTCAGAGCTTTCTGTGGCGTATCCGCTTTGCCTTGCATTTGCTGCTGCCGCGCTACGACAATCGTCTGCTGTTCGACCGTCAGCTCAACGTGGCGCAGCTTCTGCAATACCGGGGCGAAGGCAATGCGCCGGTAGAGCGGATGATGAAAGACTTCTACCGGGTGACCCATCGCGTCAGCGAACTGAACCAGATGCTGCTGCAGCTGTTCGACGAAGCGATTCTGGCGCTGGAGCCGAACGAAAAGCCCCGGACGATCGATGACGAATTTCAGCTGCGCGGCAACCTGATCGATCTGCGTGACAGCACATTGTTCATCCATAAGCCGGAAGCCATCATGCGCATGTTTTACCTGATGGTGCGCGACCGCGACATCGCGGGGATTTATTCCACCACGCTGCGCCAGTTGCGACATGCGCGGCGCCATCTCGCCGGCCCGCTATGCGCCATCCCGGAGGCGCGGCAGCTGTTTATGAATATCCTGCGCCACCCGCATGCGGTAAGCCGCGCCCTGCTCCCCATGCATCGCCACAGCGTGCTGTCGGCCTATACGCCGCTGTGGAGCAACATCGTCGGGCAAATGCAGTTTGATTTGTTTCACGCCTACACCGTCGATGAGCACACTATCCGGGTATTGCTGAAGCTGGAAAGCTTCGCCGAGGAGGAAACCCGAACGCGCCACCCGCTGTGCGTGGAGCTCTATCCGCGTCTTCCGCAGCCGGAACTGCTGCTGCTCGCCGCCCTGTTTCACGATATCGCCAAAGGGCGCGGGGGCGATCATTCCGAGCTCGGCGCCCTGGATGCGCTGGAGTTCGCGACGCTGCACGGAATGAATCTGCGTGAAGCGCAGCTGGTTTCCTGGCTGGTGCGCCGCCATCTGCTGATGTCCGTTACCGCCCAGCGCCGCGATATTCAGGACCCGACCGTGATTCAGCAATTCGCCACGGAAATGCAGAGCGAAACCCGCTTGCGCTATCTGGTCAGCCTGACCGTCGCGGACATCTGCGCCACCAACGAAACCCTGTGGAACAGTTGGAAACAGAGTCTGTTGCGCGAGCTCTATTTCGCCACGGAAAAACAGCTGCGCCGAGGAATGCAGAATACCCCGGACGTGCGAGAACGCGTGCGCCACCACCGCTTACAGGCGCTGGCTCTGCTGCGTATGGATAATATCGATGAAGAGGCGCTGCATAATATCTGGGGCCGCTGCCGCGCCGACTATTTCCTGCGCCATTCCCCCAACCAGCTGGCCTGGCACGCCCGCCACCTGCTGGAGCACGACAGCGGTAAACCGCTGGTATTGATCAGCCATCAGGCCAGCCGGGGCGGCACGGAAATTTTTATCCGCTGCCAGGACCGGCCCTATCTGTTCGCCACCGTGGCCGGCGAGCTGGATCGCCGCAACCTCAGCGTGCACGATGCGCAAATCTTTACCAGTCGCGACGGCATGGCGATGGATACCTTTATCGTCCTGGAGCCGGACGGCAGCCCGCTGGCGCAGGACCGTCACGAGACCACGCGTTACGCCCTTGAGCAGGCGCTGACCCAGCGTGACTATCAGCATCCGCGCGCGCGCCGCTCGTCGCCGAAGCTGCGCCACTTCAGCGTACCGACCGAGGTGAACTTTCTGCCGACTCATACGGATAGACGCAGCTATATGGAGCTTAGCGCCCTCGATCAGCCGGGGCTGCTGGCCCGTATCGGCGAAATTTTCGCCGACCTTAATCTGTCGCTGCACGGCGCCCGTATTTCCACCATCGGCGAACGGGTGGAGGACTTGTTTATTCTCGCCGACAGCGAGAGACGGGCGCTAAAACCGGAATTGCGCGTTAAATTGCAACAACGGTTGACAGAAGCCCTTAACCCAAACGATAAAGTACCATTGAGTTAATTTTCACAATCAGGAAAGAGAAAACAGGATGCATCAACAACTACAGAACGTTATCGAAAATGCCTTCGAGCGCCGCGCCGAGATTACCCCCGCCAGCGCAGACGCCGTCACCCGCGAAGCGGTCAGTCAGGCCGTCGGCCTGCTGGACAGCGGCGCGCTGCGCGTTTCGGAAAAAATCGACGGCCAGTGGGTCACCCATCAATGGCTGAAAAAAGCCGTGCTGCTCTCTTTCCGCATTAACGATAACCAGCTTATCGAAGGGGCGGAAACGCGCTTTTTCGACAAGGTTCCGATGAAATTCGCCGATTATGATGAAGCGCGTTTCCAGCGCGAAGGTATCCGCGTGGCGCCGCCGGCCAGCGTGCGCCAGGGGGCGTTTATCGCCCGCAACACCGTGCTGATGCCGTCTTACGTCAACATCGGCGCCTATGTCGATGAAGGCACCATGGTCGATACCTGGGTAACGGTGGGTTCCTGCGCGCAGATTGGTAAAAACGTGCACCTGTCCGGCGGCGTCGGCATCGGCGGCGTTCTGGAGCCTTTACAGGCCAACCCGACCATCATCGAAGACAACTGCTTTATCGGCGCGCGTTCGGAAGTGGTTGAAGGGGTGATCGTTGAAGAAGGCTCGGTGATTTCCATGGGCGTATTTATCAGCCAGAGTACGCGGATTTACGACCGTGAAACCGGTGAGATCCACTACGGCCGCGTACCGGCGGGTTCTGTGGTTGTCTCCGGCAATCTGCCGTCGAAAGATGGCAGCCACAGTCTGTATTGCGCGGTTATCGTCAAGAAAGTGGACGCGAAAACCCGCGCTAAAGTGGGAATTAACGAGTTATTGCGCACCATCGACTAACAGGCGAAGCCGGCGGGTTTATCCAACCCGCCATTTTCTATGGGCGTGCCATCCGTGGCCGCCACCTTTCAGGCCGCCGCGCCAGCGCACAAAAAATCGTGAACAATCACAGATAAACCCGGTCGCTTCTCTCTATAATCATCGACGTATTTTAAAATCAAAAAAGGCCGCGCCATGTATGACAATCTGAAAAGCCTGGGTATCAGCAACCCGGATGATATCGACCGCTATAGTCTGCGTCAGGAAGCCAGCAACGACATTCTGAAAATATACTTTCGCAAGGATAAGGGGGAGTTTTTCGCCAAAAGCGTAAAATTCAAATATCCGCGTCAGCGTAAAACCATCATGGCGGACAATTCCGGTCAGGCTTACAAAGAGATCAACGAAATCAGCCCCAACCTGCGCTATGTGATTGAGGAGCTCGATCAAATCTGTCAGCACGAACAGGTGGAAGTCGATTTGAAACGCAAGATCCTTGACGATCTGCGCCATCTGGAAGGCGTGGTATCGAACAAAATCGCCGAGATCGAAGCCGATTTGGAGAAGCTGACTAAAAATCGCTGACGGCCAGGCTACGGGACAATGTAAAACGGAGGTTGCTGACAAAGTCGTCTGTAAGCCTGAGATATCCGGGCCTACCGTACCGAGGGGCTATTATGGGACACATCCTTGTGTCCCACCCTAGCGGGCCAGCATATCAATGCTGTTCAAATTTGCTCCTGGCAAATTTGTCGGCGGCTTACGCCGCTACGGCCCCTCGCCACGCCCTCCCTAATAACGGGCTTGTCAATGGTCTGAACGGGGAGCTTCGCGCTCCCGTTTTGTATGCGGCTTACTCCCCTTGCGCCTCGACCGACTCCACCCACTGCTCTACCCACGGACAGGAAACCACTTCCGGTTCAGGATGCTCAATCGCATCGATTTCCAGTACGTCGCCGATGCGCTTGGCGCCGATTTCCTGCAGCAGCGCGTCAAACTGATGCCCGCCGCCGCAGAAATTCTCATAGCTGCTGTCGCCCAGCGCGATCAATCCATAGCGCAGCTGCGGCTGATAGCCCCCCTGCTCGCGTAAAGCGGCATACAGGGGCGCGATCGAGTCAGGGAGCTGTCCCTGGCCCGTGGTTGAGGTCACCACCAGAATATAGTGCTCAAGGTAGCTCAGCCATGACTCCAGCGACGCATCCTCAAAAACGTTAACCTCATGTCCGCGTTCTCTGAGGATATTTTCCGCTTCTTCGGCTACCAGCACCGCGTTGCCGTAGACCGAGCCAACAAAAATACCAATCTGCGCCATGATTTGTAACTCCAATTTTATTTAAGACTTAATGAAATGCCCGCTATCCTGACCCGACGCCGCATGAAACTCAACCCTTTCAAACTCAGGGAGAATCCCCTGCCAGCCAAATTGCGCCATTACCCCCTGCCACGGCGCATCCCAGCGCGCCTGCAACGTTAATGCCTCGCCGCTCACCGGGTGAGTCAAATTCAGCCGGCTCGCATGCAACATCAGCCTGCCGCAGGCGAAATGCGCCCCCATGCCTCTGTTCTGCCGCAGATCGCCGTGGGCGCTGTCGCCGATAATCGGATGGTGAAGGTGTGACATATGACGACGCAGCTGATGTTTGCGTCCCGTTTGCGGCGTCAGTTCAAGCAGGCTGTAGCGCGACGTCGGGTAGCGGCCGATAGCCACCGGCATTTCAACCCGCGCCAGCGCGCGATAATGGCTCACCGCGGGCTGCGGCGCCTTATCGGGATTGGCGAATTTATCCGCTATTTTGTCCAGTTCCTCCGTCAGGGCGTAATCGACCACCCCATCATCCATCACATAGCCGCGCACCACGGCGTGATAGGTTTTCCGCAACAGATGCTGCTCAAACTGTTGCGACAACAGCCGGGCCACGTCGCTGGACAGCGCCAGTAAAAGCACGCCGGACGTCGGCCGGTCCAAACGGTGGACGGTATAGACATGCCGACCGATTTGATCGCGCACCGTCTGCATCACCACCACTTTCTCTTTACGATCCAGCCAGCTGCGATGGACCAGCCAACCGGCCGGCTTATTGACCGCCACCAGATGCTCATCCTGATAAACGATCTCAAGCATCGTGGTGTTCATCCGGGGAGTTCCGGCGATTGGCAAATAGCGCGTCGAGCTGGCCAACCTCCGTTAAAATCGGCTCAAGATCGGAGGGAACGCCTTCCAGCGCCTCTTCGAAATAGGGCAGCAGGGAAAATTCGGTCGGCAAGGGGGCGCCGCCGTCAAGCAAGGCGTGCATACGCGGCAGCAGCACCCACTGTAGCCACTGTTCCGCCCGCATGGTGTCAATACAGAAAGGCTCGACGCTGGCGAAGGCGGAGGCTTCCGGGGGGGAGGTCTGCCAGAAAGGGCTGTCTTTTAATACGCGTTCGATGTCGATCAGCGACTGACGAACCTGACTCTCTAAACTCATGCGGTCTCTCACGGCTGAAGCCTGTTGCGGTTGGCGGCAAAGCATAGCATTGATATCAGTCTCGCCCAATATTCGCATTTTGCTAAACGACTGCGGTAAAAAACGCCGGGAGCGTTTTTAAACGTCGCCTGCGACGGCCCGTAGGGTGGCGGGCAGGATTGACCGCCATAAAAAAACGCCGGGAGCGTTTTTAAACGTCGCCTGCGACGGCCCGCAGGGTGGCGGGCAGGATTGACCGCCATAAAAAAACGCCGGGAGCGTTTTTAAACGTCGCCTGCGACGGCCCGCAGGGTGGCGGGCAGGATTGACCGCCATAAAAAAATGGGGGTACTGATTGCTCAGTACCCCCGGTTCGTTTTATAGCCATCCCGCTACACCGTTGCGTCCCTGCTCATCCTTGAAAACTTTTCCCTGGCAGTCTTCCTGACCGACAATCCATGCTGG
Organism: Brenneria tiliae; assembly: GCF_023347575.1. Classification (NCBI taxonomy): domain Bacteria; kingdom Pseudomonadati; phylum Pseudomonadota; class Gammaproteobacteria; order Enterobacterales; family Pectobacteriaceae; genus Brenneria; species Brenneria tiliae. The sequence continues at coordinate 87,935 of NZ_JAKPCB010000089.1, forward strand.
CGTCCGACTTTCTTCCTGACTTATCCATCCTGTATCGTCCCTGACTCAATCCATCAGGCTCCTGCCCCACCGACACTTCCCGTGCGGCTCTCTGTCTCCTTCCTGGAGGTGTCCCGGTTTCGTCCTGAAACTTATCTTCCTTAAAACAGAACCTGATAAATCATTCATCATTACTGATGATTATCATCAAACCCAGTGTAACCGGTTACTAACTTAAGTAATAAGATGTATTAATTGTTCCATTTCAGCAAGGGGAAAATAATGCTGTTTATCAATCTTCGCGGCGAAAAAAGAGGGAAGCTAAACTTAACCAACTAATTAATAATGAAAAAATAAACATGCACGCTAACTTAGCTATAAAAGATGAGAGATCTCTCACAGCAAATGTAAGAGATCTCTCACATGGCAAAAAGTGAAACGCGATTAATGATTAGGCCAGCACCGGATGCAGACCAGAGAGAAAATCCGCCAGCGTCGGCGCCAGCACCTGATGTTTTCGCGTGCCAAACTCCTCCAGAATCACTTCCCCGGAAATATTGGCGAGCGAAATCATCGTCATTTCGGAGTCGGTGGTCGCCAGAAACAAGGTCGGGGGCAGTTTTAAGCGCTTCTGCGTCAGCAGATGGCCGATCAGGTTCTCCTGCATGCGCGAGAAATCCTCCTCGCTCCAGACCTGCAGCAAAATGCACGCGACCTCGCCGAAGCGCGCCGCCATGTCGCCGGCGTACTGCGCGGTATAAAACGCATGGATATCCGGATGCAGGCCGATATCCAGCGCCCGTTCGACGCCGTCCAGCGACGCCGCCGGTAAAAACGGCTGCGGCAGCCAGTAAACCGCATCTTCCCGGCTGGCGGTAATACAGGGGGAAGGAACGCCGTATAGCGCCTCGCTGGCGGGCGGCTGGCCTGTTTCCTGCCGCCATAGTTCGACATAGCGCCGGGTAAAGGCCGCCAATGCCTGAGTCACCTCATAATCCATAATTTTTCTCATCATTCTGTTAGTCGGGTTACACTACTCACCATATCCTATCTTCTTACATCAAGGTAACAGCATGTCCGCTTACGACAAGCATCAGGCCCTGAGCGGGCTGACGCTGGGAAAACCGACACCTTATCACGATCGCTATGACGCCGGTTTATTACAACCGGTTCCCCGCAGCCTGAACCGTGAACCGCTCGGCATCCTGCCGCAGGAACTGCCGTTTCACGGCGCGGATATCTGGACGCTGTATGAGCTTTCCTGGCTGAACGAAAACGGCGTACCCCAGGTCGCCGTGGGTGAAATGCAGCTGGATGCCGCCAGCCTGAATCTGATTGAATCGAAAAGTTTCAAACTTTATCTCAACAGCTTCAACCAAACCGTATTCGACAGCTGGGAGCGCGTGCGCGCCACGCTAACCGACGATCTTGCCCAATGCGCGCAAGGCCCGGTCCAGGTAACGCTGTTCAGACTCGGTGAGCTGGAAGGCCAGCCTATCGCCGGCTTTGACGGCGAATGTATCGACGATCAGAACATTCGCATCGACAACTATGAATTCAACGCCGACTATCTGGCGGCAAACGCGCAGGATGAAACCTGGGTGGAAGAGACGCTGGTCAGTCATCTGCTGAAATCCAACTGTCTGATTACCCATCAGCCGGATTGGGGCTCGGTTCAGATTCGCTACCGCGGGAAACGCATTAATCGGGAGTCGCTGCTGCGTTATATCGTGTCGTTCCGCCATCACAATGAGTTTCACGAACAATGCGTCGAGCGGATTTTCAACGATCTGATGCATTACTGTCAGCCGCAACAGCTTAGCGTTTACGCGCGCTACACGCGCCGCGGCGGACTGGACATCAATCCGTGGCGCAGCAATGTCCCTTTCACCCCGGCGACCGGACGACTGCCGCGGCAATAAATGCGTAGCGTTACGCAACTTTTGTCGCCGACGGCGGTGATGATTGGAAAAAATGATGGCAGCACGCTAAGGTGGGATATCAAGAAAAAATAGATCGCCATCCTCAGCGGATTTTACTGCATTTTAAGGAGCAACATTGATTACGCATATCAGCCCGTTAGGGTCTATGGATCTGTTATCGCAGCTGGAAGTGGATATGCTGAAAAGCTCCGCCAGCAGCGATCTCTACCGCCTGTTTCGCAACTGTTCCCTGGCGGTATTGAATTCCGGCAGCCAGACGGATAACAGCAAAGAGCTGCTTTCCCGTTATGAGAACTTTGATATTAACGTGCTGCGCCGTGAGCGCGGCGTCAAACTGGAGCTGGTCAACCCGCCGGAGGAAGCCTTTGTCGACGGCTATATTATCCGTTCGCTGCAGGCCAACCTGTTCGCCGTGCTGCGCGATATTCTGTTTGTTAACGGTCAAATCACCGACGCCGGACGCTACTACAACCTGAATCTGGAAAACTCCGCCCACATCACCAATCTGGTTTTCTCTATTTTACGCAACGCCAGAGCGCTGCACGTCGGCGAAGAGCCGAATATGGTGGTGTGCTGGGGCGGACATTCCATTAATGAAACCGAATATCTCTACGCCCGAAAAGTGGGCAGCCAGCTCGGCCTGCGCGAGCTGAACATCTGTACCGGCTGCGGCCCCGGCGCCATGGAAGCGCCGATGAAAGGCGCCGCCGTCGGACACGCCCAGCAGCGCTACAGAGACGGGCGTTTCATCGGTATGACGGAACCTTCCATCATCGCCGCGGAGCCGCCCAACCCGCTGGTGAATGAGCTGATCATCATGCCGGATATTGAAAAACGGCTGGAAGCCTTTGTGCGTATCGGCCACGGCATCATTATTTTCCCCGGCGGCGTCGGTACGGCGGAAGAGTTCCTCTATCTGCTGGGGATTATGATGAATCCGGAGAACAGCGAACAGGTGTTGCCGATCATCCTCACCGGGCCGGAAGAGAGCGCCGATTATTTCCGCGTATTAGATGAATTTATTATCGGCACCCTGGGGCGCCAGGCGCGCCGTTACTACTCCATCGTTATTGATGACGCGGCGGAAGTCGCCCGTCAGATGAAAAAATCGATGCCGTTGGTCAAGGAAAGCCGCCGCCATACCGGCGACGCATACAGCTTTAACTGGTCGTTGCGCATTGCGCCGGACTTGCAGTTGCCGTTCAATCCCAGCCATGAAAATATGGCCAACCTTAACCTGCATCCCGACCAGCCGGCGGAAGAACTGGCCGCCGCGCTGCGTCGCGCCTTCTCCGGCATCGTCGCCGGAAACGTTAAGGAGGTCGGCATTCAGGCCATTGAACAGCAAGGCCCCTATAAACTCCATGGCGACCCGCGGATGATGAAAAGCATGGATAGGTTGCTACAGGGCTTCGTGGCGCAGCAGCGCATGAAACTGCCCGGCAGCGCCTATATTCCCTGTTACGAGATCTGCGCTTAGCCGTCTGCTTGACGCCAACGCGGGGAAACGCGCCTTCCCCGCAGACAAGGGACATCACCAGGAAGACGCCCATGCCCGTACATTTGCTGATTGTCGATGCGCTTAACCTGATACGGCGGATTCATGCGGTACAAGGCTCGCCCTGCGTCACGGCCTGTCAGCATGCGCTGGGCCAGTTGCTGCAACACAGCCAGCCGAGCCACGCCGTGGCGGTATTCGACGATGAAGATCGCAGCGCCAGCTGGCGCCATCAGATTTTACCCGACTATAAAGCCGGGCGCGCGCCGATGCCGGAGGACCTTAAACAGGAACTGCCGCAGATCAAAGCCGCATTTGCCGAGATGGGCGTCGCCAACTGGCATTCGCCCGGCAACGAGGCCGACGATCTGGCGGCGACGCTGGCCAGCAAAGTGGCGGCGTCCGGGCATCAGGCGACCATTGTCTCCACCGACAAAGGTTACTGTCAGCTACTGGCGCCGACCATCCAAATCAGAGATTACTTCCAGAAGCGCTGGCTGGACCTGCCTTTTGTACGGCAGGAGTTCGGCGTACTGCCGCAGCAGCTTACGGATTATTGGGGACTGGCCGGCATCAGCAGCAGTAAAATCCCCGGCGTCAGCGGGATTGGCCCCAAAAGCGCGGTGCTCTTGCTGCAACAGGCGGGAAGTCTGGACGCGCTTTATCAGCAACTGGAAAACGTAGCGGAAAAATGGCGCGCCAAACTGGAACAACAGCGGGAGATGGCCTTTATCAGCCGCCGGGTGGCGACGCTCAGCCGGGATCTGACGCTGGACGGCAATCTTCAGCAGTTACGGTTGCCGCAGCAAAATCCTTAATCCCGCTTCTCCCGCCGCCCCTGGCGAATGCTACCGCTCATCGCGCCGACCCGGCACCGCGGCCCAGAAACGGCGGGCGTGCACCGTCACTTCTTCGCGGTCGTGGTAGAGCTGTTTGGCATGAACTTCCGCATTAATGCCGTTTTCCTCCAGCCGCTCGCGGAGTAGCGTCAGGTTCTGCGCAACTTCCTCATAGCGTTTTTTCATCGGCAGTTTCAGATTGAATATCGCTTCCCGGCACCAGCCTTTCACCAGCCAGTCGGCGATCAGGCTGGTAACCTTGGCCGGCTTTTCCACCATATCGCACACCAGCCAGTAAACGTTGTTGCGCGGCGGCTCAAAACGAAAACCGTCGGCCTGATGATGAATAACCTGCCCGGTATCCATCAGACTCGGCGCCATCGGGCCGTTATCCACGGCGTGCACCATCATGCTGCGCCGCACCAGCTGATAAGTCCAGCCGCCGGGACAGGCCCCCAGATCGACCGCATACATGCCGCTGCCAAGGCGCTCATCCCATTCATCGGCGGGAATAAAGACGTGAAACGCCTCTTCGAGTTTCAGGGTTGAACGGCTGGGCGCCTCGGACGGAAACTTCAGGCGCGGGATCCCCATATAGAAGGGAGAATTGTTATTACTGAAGGAATAGCCGACGTAACAACAGCCGGGGGCAATAAACAGCACGTGCAACACCGGCCGTTCGGCCTTTTCACGCTCAAGCAGAATGCCGTTTTTGCGCAGCGCGCCGCGTAAAGGCACGGTAAACTTGCGGCAGAACTTCATCAGCTCTTTGCTTTCATTGGTGTCCGGCACTTCCACCCGCAGTTCGCCGGCGCGCTCAACGGCGCCGGTCAGCATGCCGACAATGGGCGTGATGCGATCTTCCGGCGGCAGGTCGCGCAGCAGATCGCCGCCGAGAAACATCTGGCGGGCGAAAATCAGCTCATGAAACGGCAGCTCTTTTATCAGCCGCTCGGCGTCTTCATGCTGGTAGCACTCGAATATCACATACCCGCTGTTATCCTTTACCCGGGCAAAACCATAGGCGTCATGATGCGCCGCCTTGGCGGTTATTTCCGCCGCACACTCTTTTTCAAAACCGGGACGGCAATACAAAATAACTTTATTCATGGCGTTCGGCCTTTCTCTTCAGACGCAACGCGCCAACCAGCATCAACAGCCACCCAATCAGAAAACAGAATCCGCCAAGCGGCGTGACATAAACCCACAGCTTCAGATGCGAAAGCGCCAGGCAGTACAAACTGCCGCTGAACAACACCGTACCCAATGCCAGAAACACGCTGCTCCAGTAAAACCACAGATTGGCGCGCTGATGCATGGAGATGGACAGCGCCAGGATCGCCAGCGTATGAAACGCCTGATACTCCAGCCCGGTCTGTAACCAGTCCAGCTCCGTCGGCCCCAGCGTTTTACTTAACACGTGAGAACCGAACGCCCCCAGGGCGACGAAAATAAAACCGCTGATGGCGGAAAACACCAGCATAAAACGACTATTCATTGTTGAAATCCAATTCAATCGGTCTGTAAAGCCAAGGCCCGGCCACCACCGGCCTCAGCGCGTACCGTTATCGTAACGGAAACGAAACTTTTCCTGCTCGCTGGCCGCCCGCGCCAGAATCCAATGCCGAAAGGCGGCTATTTTACCCAGTTCTGCCTGACTGTCATGACATACCAGATAAAAAGCATTTTTACTCACCAGTACATCGTTAAAAGGACAAACCAGTCTGCCGGCTTCGATCTCCGTCTGCGCCATCACATTGTTCGCCAGCGCCACGCCCTGCCCGTGGATCGCCGCCTGTAGCACCATCGCGCTGTGGCTGAAAATCGGCCCTTGCTGCACGTTAATCTGTACGCCGAGCTGGCGGGTATAAGCCAGCCAGTCGCGGCGCGAGGCATCGTGCAGCAGCGTATGCGCCGCCAGATCCGCCGGCGTTTTCAACGGATGGTTCCCGGTCAGCAGCACCGGCGAGCAGACGGGCAGCAGATACTCGGCATACAGTTTTTCCACCCGCAGCCCCGGCCAGTTGCCGCGACCGTAAAAAATGGCGACGTCCACATCGTCCGACAGGCGATCCTCGTCACGATCCACCGCCTGAATGCGCACGTCAATGCCCGGATAGTCCGCATTAAAGCTCGAAAGCCGGGGAACCAGCCAGTGAATGGCAAAGCTGGGAAGCAGACTGACGGTCAGCGCGCCTTTGGCGCTGCGGGATTGCAATTTACGGGTCGCTTCATTAAGTGAGGAAAAGATTTCTTTAATATCAAGATAGTAACTTTGCCCCTCTTCCGTCAGCAGCAACGAACGGTTACGCCGGCGAAATAGTTTCAGCCCCAGAAAATCCTCCAGAGACTTAATCTGATGACTGACCGCCGCTTGCGTAACGAACAGCTCCTCCGCCGCTTTGGTAAAGCTCAGGTGCCGGGCCGCCGCATCAAATACCCGCAGAGAATTAAGCGGAGGTAAACGTTTTGACATGAATGAAATTCTTTTATTGATCGATAAATAAGACGCTTATCATCTTTATTTATCTATTAGATTTTGTAATCCGAGGCATTATAAATTGTCCGTTGAGGATGTACCAGCAAATACCTATATTAGCGCAACTTCCTGAGCCGGAACGAAAAGTGCGGAGGGGTGACCTGAGGTGCTTTTGGCTTGTGGTTGTGATGTTGTGTTTGCTATTTATTTGTCTGCCTTTGCGGACAGGGTAGCCAGGCTACCTTTTCACTTCCTGTACATTTATCCTGTCTGTCCATAGTGATTTTATGTAGCACCGCGAATGCGGTGCTTTTTTTATGGCGGGCTATCCTGCCCGCCACGACCGCGATAACTACTTAGCTTCAGCTATTTCTTTAACATTGGCGCGGTTAAGCTGCTGATTCTGGCCGTAGGCATCGGTATAGCTAATCAGGCCGGTATCATCATCAACCTTGGGTTTGCCGTCGGTAATGATGGTGCGCCCGTCGTCGGTATGAATAACATAATTGCTGGAACAGGCGGCTAAAGAAAACGCCATTACGATAGCGGCAAAAATAGAGATTTTATTCTTCATAATTAACTCCCAATGGATAAAAATATTTTCCAATCTACCCTGTACATCATGAAATCCTGAACATTAACATTTTAAAGCATAGCAAGATTTATTCATTTTTCCACAAAGCGGCGCTAAGCATCGTCCTAAACTTGTTTCCCCCCTCAAAATGAGACAGGATCTGACTCCCACAAGAGGATGCTCATGACACGGTTTAACGCCACAATTTTCCGCCAGCATTTCCCCGCGCTTATCCAGCCGGGCGTATACCTTGACAGTGCTGCCACCACCTTAAAACCGCAGCCGGTCATCGACGCCGTGCAACAGTTTTATCGCCAGGGAAGCGGCACGGTCCATCGCAGCCAGCACCGCGCAGCGCAGCGGCTGACCCTGCGTTTTGAGCATACGCGGCAACAGGTCGCCGCGCTTATTAATGCGGCGGATCCGCGCGCCGTCGTCTGGACCAAAGGCACCACCGAGGCAATCAATCTGGTGGCGCAAAGCTACGCCCGTCCGCGACTGCGGGCGGGGGATGAGATCCTGGTCAGCGAAGCGGAACACCACGCCAACCTGATCCCCTGGCTGATGGTGGCGCAGCAAACCGGCGCGCGCGTGGTGAAACTGCCCATCGGCGCCGATCTATTGCCGGATATCGACCGGCTCGCCGATTTGCTCACCCCCAGAACCCGCCTGCTGGCGTTGGGGCAGATGTCCAACGTCACCGGCGGCATGCCCGATCTGGCGAAAGCCATTCAGCTGGCTCATGGCTACGGCGCGGTGGTGATGGTGGACGGCGCGCAAGGCATCGCGCACAGCCCGCCCGATGTTCAGGCGCTGGATATTGATTTTTATGCTTTTTCCGCCCACAAGCTGTATGCGCCCACCGGCCTCGGCGTGCTGTACGGCAAAACGGCCCTGCTGGAAAGCATGACCCCATGGCAGGGCGGCGGCAAAATGATGACCCAGGTTTCCTTTGACGGATTTACCCCCCAGGCGATCCCCCAGCGGTTTGAGGCGGGTACGCCCCATATCGCCGGCGTTCTCGGTTTGTCCGCCGCCCTGGAGTGGCTGTCACAGCAGGATTGGCCGGCGGCGGAACGGTACAGCCGGAACCTGGCCCGGCAGGCGGAAGTTCAGCTGGCGCAATTCCCCGGTTTTCGCAGTTTCCGCTGCGCTGATTCGAGCGTGCTCTCTTTCGATTTCGCCGGCGTTCACCACAGCGATCTGGTGACGCTGCTGGCCGAGAGCGGCGTGGCGCTACGGGCGGGCCATCATTGCGCCCAGCCGTTGATGGCCGCGCTCGGCGTCAACGGTACGCTGCGCGCGTCGTTTGCGCCCTATAATAATCAGCAGGATATCGATGCGCTGATCGCCGCCGTCCGCGCGGCGCTTGAATTACTCACGGATTAAACGCTATCACCATGACGATAACACTCGCCCCTCATCCGTTCGGCCGCCAGATTAGCGCCGCCGACCTGAAAACGCGTTTCGACGCCTGTCGTTCATGGGAGGAACGCTACCGGCAGCTTATTTTATTAGCCAAACAGCTTCCCGCCCTGCCGGAAAGGTTAAAAAGCGAAGATATCGCGCTGACCGGCTGCGAAAATCAGGTCTGGCTGGGTTATCAACGTCAGGAAGACGGCACGCTGCACTTTTACGGCGACAGCGACGGGCGCATTGTGCGCGGTTTGCTGGCGGTGTTGTTGACCGCCGCGGAAGGGAAAACCGCGCAGGCGCTGCTTGAGGAAGATCCGCTGGCGCTGTTCGACGCCCTGGGGCTGCGCGCACAGCTCAGCGCCTCCCGCTCCAGCGGCCTGGCGGCGCTGGCCGCCAGGGTGCGTACGATTGCGCGACAGGGCTGATTTTACGCCGGCCGACGCTAAAAACCACGGATGGGACAGCCTGGATTACCCCCCTGACCGGCGCGCCTCTTTCGCCATCATCTTCTTCAGCGCATGGGAAACGGCAACAAAACCGAACGTCGCCGTCACCATGGTCGCGGCGCCGAAACCGGAGGCGCAGTCCATGCGTTTTACCCCCTCGGCGCTGCCGCGCGAAGCGCACACCGAGCCGTCGGGCTGCGGGTAGACCAGTGGTTCGCTGGAAAACACGCAGTCTATCCCCAGCTTGCCCTTGCTGTTTTTCACCACGTTGAAGTCGTGCTTCAGCCGCTCGCGCAGTTTGGCCGCCAGCGGATCCTGAATGGTTTTTGCCAGATCGGCCACCGCGATACGCGTCGGATCAATCTGTCCGCCGGCGCCCCCCGTGGTCACCACCGGGATCTTGTAGCGCCGACAGTAGGAGAGCAGCGCGGCTTTGGGGCGCACGCTGTCAATCGCGTCGATCACATAGCTGAAATCGCCGTCGAGCAGCGTCGCGACATTCTCGGCGCTGATAAAATCATCCACGCAGGTCACCCTGCATTCAGGATTGATGGCCAGAATGCGTTCGGCCATCACCTCGGTTTTCGCCTGCCCGGTATGCTGCCGCAGCGCGTGGATCTGCCGGTTGGTGTTACTGACGCACACATCATCCATATCAATCAGGGTGATGGCGCCGATGCCGGTGCGGGCCAGCGCTTCCGCCGCCCATGACCCCACCCCGCCGATGCCTATCACGCAGACATGCGCCTGAGAAAACAGCGCCAGCGCCTGCCGACCGTATAAACGCGCGGTGCCGCCGAAACGCTGTAAATAGGCTTCGGATAATTGCGTACTCATTGCTGCCAACCTTTAAATCGGGAAAATAAAAACGCCACAGGATACCCCTAAACCGGCGCCACCTCCACCAGGCAGCTCATGGCGTTCGGCCCCTGGGTCAAGGAGGAGGTGCCGATATCCAGCGTCAGCACGTTCGCGTTCCCCGACTGCTCGACCGGATGCCACTCTTTTTGTCCGAAACCGGGATCGAACCAGGCGCCGGTAGACATAATCACCACCCCCGGCGTCACGCCGTCGGTGATCCGCACGCCGGCGTAAATACGGCCGCGATCGTTGCTGACTTCCACCTGGAAACCCTCGTTGATGCCGCGCGCCGCCGCATCCTGCGGATGCATATAGAGCGTCTCCCGGCCCGCGGTTTTATTCGCTTCGACCTGCGGCGTCGTCGCCAGCTGGCTGTGCAGCCGATCGCCAGGCTGAATGGAAATAAAGTGCAGCGGCCAGGTTTGCGTGGCCGACGCCCCCAGCCATTCAACCGGCGGCCGCCATTCGGGATGCGGCGCAAAGTCGGGGTAGTCATACCCGGCGATGGTGGAACTGAACAGTTCGATTTTACCGCTGGGCGTTTGCAGCGCATGCTGCTGCGGATCGCGGCGGAAATCCTCAAAAAACACGAACGGCTTGTCGTCCATCGGGATCTCGACGTGCCCTTGCCGCCAGAACTCGTCAAACGACGGCCAGGATTGCGCAGCCTCTTGCTGTCTGGCGCGGCACTCGTCATAGAGCGTCGTCAGCCACTCCCGCTCGCTGCGGTTTTGGGTAAAGGCATCCCCATAGCCCAGCCGCTGCGCCAGTTCGCTGAAGATGTCGAAATCATGGCGCGCCTGATGCCGCGGGGCGATGGCCTGATGCATGGCGAAAATAAAGCGATCGCGGGAAGAGCCGCCGATATCGTTGCGCTCCAGGGTGGTGGTCACCGGCAGCACGATATCCGCCATCCGCGCCGCCGGCGTCCAGACGATATCCTGCACCACCACCGTATCGGGCTTGCTCCACCCCTCCACCAGCCGGTTCAACTGCTGGTGGTGATGGAAAGGATTGCCCCCGGCCCAGTGAATCAAATGGATATCGGGGTAGTGATGCGTTTCCCCCTGAAAGGTATAGGGCTGGCCGGGGTGCAACAGCATATCGGCGATGCGCGCCACCGGAATCGACCGCCCGGCATTCGGGTGGGAAGGCGACGCCGGCGCCGGGGTGGCGATACGTTCGTTGCCGACGCTGTTCATTGAGCCGTGGCCGAACGAGAAACCGCCGCCCGGCAGCCCGACCTGCCCCAGCATCGACGACAGGGCGATCATCATCCAATAGGGCTGTTCGCCCCGATGCGCCCGCTGAACGGAGTAGGAGCAGGTGATAAAGCTGCGCACGCCGATCAACTGCCGCGCCAGCCGCTCGATGCGCGCCGCCGGAATGCCGGTAATGGCGCTGGCCCAGGCCGGCGTTTTCGCCGTGCCGTCGCTACGGCCGCCAAGATAGTCCGTCAATTGCTCATAGCCGACGCAGTAACGTTGCAGGAAATCCTTGTCGTCGGCCCCCAGACGCTGAATCTCATACCCCAGCGCCAGCATCAGCGCCACGTCGGTATTCGGGCGGATGGGAATCCACTCCGCATTGACGAATGCCGGGCAGTCATCGCGCATCGGGCTGATATTGATCACCGGAATGCCCTTCGCCACCAGCTTTTCCAGCGCCGGCCGCAGCGTATGGTGCCCCGCGCCGCCGGAGGCCACCTGGGCGTTTTTCAGCGCCAGGCCGCCAAAGGCGAGAAAAATATCGCAGTGTTCGGCGACGCTGCGCCACTCGGTCACCTTGCCGGTCAGCGGATGAAAGGTGCCGATGACATACGGCAGGAAAAACTGCGCCGACCCCCAGCTGTAGTTGCCCAGCTGATCCACCGCGCCGCCGCCGGAAAAGTAAAACCGGCGTACCTGGGAGCGGGCATGGTGAAAGCGTCCGGCGGAAGACCAGCCGTAGGAGCCGGCAAACAGCCCGTCGGCGCCGTAGCGATCGCGGATGCGGCGGTTTTCCTCCGCCACCAGGTCGAGCGCCACGTCCCAGTCGACCTCGACGAAGTCTTCTTTGCCGCGCAGCGAACCATCGCTTTTTTCACGCTGCTGCAACCAGGAACGACGCACCGCGGGCCGCCGGATGCGGCGTTCCGAATAGACCAGCGGGACGATGGAGTCGAGCATGGGGGAAGGTGAAGGGTCGCCCGCGAATGGCTCGCAGCGAATCAATTTTCCGTCTTCAACAACGGCGGTAAACGCGCCCCAGTGAGCCAGGTGTGGATAACGTTTAATCGACATGACGACCTCATGGTAGTAGTTAGCGAACTATATAATAGCCTGAATCCGCGCCTTGCCCAATCGTCGGCGCCGCCAATGATTTATGCGTAATTCGACATTGCTTATCCGAATTTAAACGTTTGTTTAAAACGGTCGTTGGGATACGGTCGCGATAGAAAATAAAAACGCAGAATCCACGCTCCGATACGGATGGGAAAGATGAAAAAACATGCACTTTTATCAATATTGGTAGTCGCTTCTTCGCTATTCAGTCTACACGGCCAGGCAGCAGAACCCACGCCCAAACGCGGCGGAACCCTTAATTTTCTGGTCGAGCCGGAACCGCCGGTGCTGACCACGCTGATCAATACCGCCGGTCCCATTCTCAAGGTAAATTCCAAGGTCATCGAAGGGTTGCTTAATTATGATTTCGATCTGAAGCCCGTTCCCGCCTTGGCCACCAGTTGGTCGATCAGCCCGGACGGCAAGCAGTATACCTTTCATCTGCGCCAGGGCGTGAAATGGCACGACGGCAAGGATTTCACCTCCGCGGACGTCGCCTTCTCCATACTGGCGGTCAGACAATATAATTCACGCGGCCAGGGGACCTTCGCCAGCGTCACCGACGTGAAAACCCCCGATCCCTATACCGCGGTGGTTGAACTGTCGCAGCCGGCGCCCTATTTATTGAGCGCCTTCTCGGCGAATGAAGCGCCCATCGTGCCGAAGCATCTGTATGAAGGCACCGATATTCGCAGCAATCCGCACAATACCGCGCCGGTCGGCACCGGCCCCTATGTCTTTAAGGAATGGGTGCGCGGCAGCCATATCATTTACGAACGCAACCCGCACTATTGGGATCAGCCCAAGCCCTATATTGATAAGCTGGTGGTGAAATTTATTCCCGACGCCGCCACGCGCACCATTGCGTTTGAAACCGGCGCGCTCGACCTCGGCAGCGAATCGCCGGTGCCGTTAAGCGAAATCGGACGCATCGAGAAAAACGGCAAGCTCGGTATTGAAACCGGCGGCTACGGCTACGGGCCGACGCAAACCCGCATCGAATTCAATCTGGATAATAGCTACCTGAAACACCTGAAAGTTCGCCAGGCCATCGCCCACAGTATTAACCGCGACGTACTGAAAAACGTGGTGTGGTACGGCTACGCGGTAAGCTCGCCGACGCCGATTACCCCGGAGCTGGCGCAATTCCATGACAGCACGCCGTCCCCCTATGGTTTCGATATCGCCAAGGCCAATGCCCTGCTGGACGAGGCGGGCTTTCCCAAACAGGCGAACGGCATCCGCTTTAAGCTGACCCACGACTACCTGCCTTACGGCGACGGCTTTAAACGCGTGGCCGAATACGTTAAATCCGCCCTGGCGAAAGTCGGTATCGACGTCACCATTCGCTCACAGGATTTCGCCACGTATATCAAGCGCGTTTACTCCGATCGCGACTTTGATTTTACCAACCACTCCATTTCCAACCTGTTCGATCCCGCGGTAGGCGTACAGCGTCTCTACTGGTCGCAGTCCTTTAAGCCCGGCGTACCCTTCGGCAACGGATCTCACTACCACAACCCGGAAGTGGACCGCTTGCTGGAACAGGCCTCGGTGGAGATCGATCCGGCCAAACGCGCCGAATTGTATAAACAGTTCCAGCGCATCGTCGAAGTCGAGCTGCCGGACCTTAACCTGCTGCAGATTAAACGCCTGACCATTTACAACAAGCGGGTACACAACCACCTGACCGATATTCAGGGGGTAAACGGCAGCCTGGCCGAAGTGTGGCTGGATCGGTAAGAGGATGCTCCCCCGCTGACGCAGGAGGGAGCCTTATAAAGGCATGTGATGAAGAGATTAGAACGAATCGGGCGCGTATTGCGACGCACGCTGCTCCACGCGCTGCCGACGGCGATCGGCATCGTCATTCTGGTGTTTTTCCTGCTGCAGCTGGTGCCGGGGGATGCGGTCGACGTGCTGGCCGGCGAGTCGGGCAGCGCGACCGAAGCCACCATGGCCCATATGCGCACCCAGTTCGGCCTCGATCTGCCCATTCTGCAACAGCTGTACGCCTACCTGAGCAACCTGGCGCAGTTCAGCCTCGGCTTTTCGCCGCGCTACAACGCGCCGGTGATGGAGCTGATCATGTCCCGCCTGCCCGGCACGCTGTTCCTGATGCTGCTGTCGCAGCTGGTGGCTATCGTGGTCGGCATCCTGCTGGGCGCCGTGATGGCGGTGTGGGCGGGGAAATGGCCCGATCGGCTGCTTTCGCTAGTGGCGCTGCTGCTCTATTCCACCCCCGGATTCTGGATTGGCCTGATGGCCCTGATCCTGTTTTCCGTCCACCTCGACTGGCTGCCGAGCGGAGGGAACCTGACCATCGGCGCCAATCTGACCGGCTGGGCGCATCTCCAGGACATGCTGCGGCATGCCGTCCTGCCGATAATGGCGCTCAGCAGCTTTTTTATCGCCATCTATGCGCGTCTGACCCGCGCGGCGATGCTGGAAATCGCCCAGCAGGATTTTGTGCGCACCGCCCATGCCAAAGGGCTGGCGCCGTTGCTGGTCACCGTTCGCCATATTTTACGCTGCGCCCTGCTGCCCATCACTACCGTGGCCGGCATGCATTTCGGCAACCTGCTGGGCGGCGCCGCCGTGGTGGAAACCGTATTCAGCTGGCCGGGGCTGGGACGTCTGGCGCTGGAAGCCGTGATGGCGCGCGATTTCAACGTGCTGCTTGGCGTGCTGCTGCTGTCGGCGTTTCTGGTCATTCTGGCGAACGTGCTGGTGGACTTACTGCAATCCTGGCTCGATCCGCGCATTAAGGTTCGTTGATTATGAATAACATTGTCCCTGACAAAATCGCCCCTGAGGAAAACGGCGCCGCGGCGGCCAAACCGTTAAAAACGCCCCTGCGCCTGTCGCCGGAAATCCGCGCCTTTATCCGCAATCCGGCGGGGATGTGCGGTTTACTGTTGCTGCTTACCGTGTTCCTGATGGCCGCCTGCGCATCGCTTATCTATCCCGGCGATCCGCTGGATATGGTGGCCCAGCCCTTTCTGTGGCCGGGGGAAGACGCCCAGTTTCCGCTGGGAACAGACTCGCTGGGGCGGAACGTCGTCGCCGGCATCGTCCACGGCTCACAGGTCTCGCTGCAGATCGGTTTCTCCGCGGTGATCGTCAGCCTGCTGATCGGCACCCTGGTGGGCGCCCTCGCCGGCTATTTCGGCGGCCGGATAGACGATGTGCTGGTGCACATTACCGAACTGTTCCAGACCTTCCCCACCTTTCTGCTGGTGGTGGTGCTGGTCGCCATCGGCAGCCCTTCCGTCGGCCTGATTTCCGTGGCTATCGGGATTGCGTCATGGCCGACCATCGCCCGTCTGGTGCGTTCCGAATTCCGTTCGCTGCGGGAAAGCGATTTTGTTATGGCCGCGCGCAGCCAGGGCTTTTCCAGCCTGCGCATTATTTTTCAGGAAATGCTGCCCAACGCCCTGCCCTCGATTATCGTCACCACCTCGGTGATGGTGGCGTCGGCCATTCTGATCGAATCGGCGCTGTCGTTTCTCGGCTTCGGCGATCCGAACCGGGTGAGCTGGGGCAGCATGATCGGCGCCGGCCGCGAGTCACTGCGCACCGAGTGGTTTCTCACCGTGCTGCCCGGCACCGTATTGGTGCTGACCGTGCTGTCGCTGAATCTGGTGGGCGACGCCCTGAACGACGCCTTGAATCCGCGCCTGCGGGGGAGAGACGTATGAAGCCGCTGCTGGAGATCCAGGATTTACGCGTCGCCTTTCCGGGGCATCAGGCCGTGCGCGGGCTGAATCTGACCATCAACGCCGGCGAGACGCTGGCGCTGGTGGGGGAGTCGGGCTGCGGCAAATCCGCCACCGCGCTGGCGCTGATGCGGCTGGTGTCCGAACCCGGCCGCATCAGCGGGCGCGTTCTGTTCGAAGGCCGGGATCTGCTCACGCTGCCGGACCGCCAGATGCGTCGGCTGCGCGGCAACGCCGTCTCGATGATTTTTCAGGAGCCGATGACCTCGCTCAACCCGGTGTTATCCATCGGCCGGCAGATCAGCGAAACCCTGCAGGTGCACGAAAACCTGTCCGCCGCCACCGCGCGGGCCAGGGCCGTCGAACTGCTGGATCTGGTAAAAATTCCCGACCCCGCCCGCCGCGTGGACGATTTCCCGCATAACCTGTCCGGCGGACAGCGCCAGCGGGTGATGATCGCCATGGCGGTCGCCTGCCAGCCGCGGCTGTTGATCGCCGATGAGCCGACCACCGCGCTGGACGTCACCATTCAGGCGCAAATTCTGGAACTGCTGGATAATCTGCGCCATGAGCTTTCCATGAGCCTGCTGCTGATTACCCACGATCTCGGCCTGGTGGCGCAGTGGGCCGACCGCGTTGCCGTGATGTACGCCGGGCAGAAAGTGGAGGAAGCGCCGACGGCGCAGCTGTTCGCCGCCCCCGCGCACCGCTACACCCAGGGGCTGCTGGCCACTTCGCTGCATATGGACGGGGAAGCGCATTACCACACCGCGCGGCTGGCGGAGATTCACCACCACACGCAGGGCGATGAAACCGCGTTCTCCCTGTTCACCCCGCCGCCGCTGCCCGAACGCATTCCGGATCGCAGCGGCCGGCCGTTGCTGTCGCTGCGCCATATCCGCACCGAATATCCGACGCCGCAGGGCGCCGTCGCCGCCGTGGACGACGTCTCGCTGGATATCTATCCCGGTGAAACCCTGGGTCTGGTGGGCGAGTCCGGTTGCGGCAAGTCCACCCTGTCGAAAACCATCCTGCGCCTGCTGCCGCCGTCGCAAGGCCAGATCATTCTTGACGGCCAGGAGATTACCCGCCTGAAAGAGTCACGCCTGCAAGCGCTGCGCCGTCAGGTGCAAATGGTGTTTCAGGATCCCTACGCCTCGCTCAATCCGCGCCACGATATCGGCCATATTCTTGAGACTCCGCTGATCGTGCACGGTCTCGGCAACCGCGCCGAGCGCCAGCGGGCGATACGCGACATTATTGAACGCGTCGGGCTGCCGCAAAGCAGCCTGGCGCGCTATCCCCATGAATTTTCCGGCGGCCAGCGCCAGCGCATCGGCATCGCCAGGGCGCTGGTGGTGCGCCCGTCGCTGGTGATTTGCGATGAGCCCGTTTCCGCCCTCGATGTCTCTATTCAGGCGCAAATCCTCAACCTGCTGGTGGAACTGAAGAACGAAATGGGGCTGTCGCTGCTGTTTATTTCTCACGATCTCGCCGTGGTGCGCTATATCGCCGACCGGGTGATGGTGATGCAAGACGGGCGCTGCGTGGAAAGCGGCGACCATTACAGTATCTGGCACCAGCCGCAGCACCCTTACACCCGCAAATTGATCGACGCGGTGCCAAGCGGACAGCGGGAAACCACGCTGCGCCAACGGCGGATTCCCCCCAACGCCGCGCCGACGGTGGGCGAACGGCTAACTCAAGAGGTTTAATGGTATGGATCTTGGCATTCAGGGCAAAAAAGCGCTGGTATGGGGCGCAAGCCGGGGGCTGGGTAAAGCCGCCGCATTGCAGCTGGCGCGGGAAGGGGTCGAGGTGACGCTGCTGTCCCGCAGCGAAAGCGCCTTAGAGGACGCCCGGCAGGACATTTATCAGCAGACCGGCAACCGCCCGGCCGCCGCCGTCGCCGACATCACCACCGAAGCCGGGCGCCGGGCCGCGCTGCAAGCCTGCCCCCGGCCCGATATTTTGATTAATAACGCCAGCGGGCCGACGCCGGGGGATTTCCGCCACTGGCAGCGCGAACACTGGCTGGCGGCGCTCGACAGCATGATGCTGGGGCCGATCGAGATGATCCGGCTGACCGTCGACGGCATGAGCGAACGCGGTTTCGGCCGCATCGTCAATATTACCTCCCGCAGCGTGAAAATTCCCCAGCTTGAACTGGGCTTGTCCAACAGCGCCCGCTCAGGGCTGACCGGGTTTGTCGCCGGCCTGTCCCGTACGGTCGTTGAGCGCAACGTGACCATTAATAATATTCTGCCGGGGATTTTCGACACCGAGGGGCAGTGGCAGCACATCCGCTCGCTGTCGGAACAAACCGGCCGGGACTTCGCCGATATCCAGCGCGAGCGGGCCGCCGCCAATACCGCGAAACGCTACGGCCGCCCGGAAGAGTTCGGCGCCGCCTGCGCCTTTCTGTGCGCGGCGCAGTCGGGCTATATCACCGGACAAAACCTGCTTATCGACGGCGGCAGCTATCCGGGCACGTTTTAAGCGCGGGCGAACACAGGAAACGCATCATGACAGACTCAACCCTTACCCTTGTCGATCAAGGGGAGATGGAATCGGCCATTCGGCGCTTTTTACCGGAGCTAATCGCCATCCGCCGCCACATTCATCAGCACCCGGAAATCGGCTTTGAAGAGTTCGCCACCGCGCAGCTGGTGGCGGAAAAGCTGACGGCCTGGGGGCTTTCCGTCGCCACAGGCATCGGCGGAACCGGCGTGGTCGCCACGCTGCGCGGCCGCTACCCCGGCGCAGGGAGCATCGGCCTGCGGGCGGATATGGACGCGCTGTACATCAGCGAAAAAACCGGCCTGCCTTACGCCTCGCGGCATCCGGGAAAAATGCATGCCTGCGGCCACGACGGCCATACCGCCATGCTGCTCGGCGCCGCGCGCTATCTGGCGCTGCACCCGGATTTCGCCGGCACGGTGCATTTTATTTTTCAGCCGGCGGAGGAAGGATTGGGCGGCGCGCCCGCCATGCTGAACGACGGCCTGCTGACGCGCTTTCCCTGCGACCAGCTATTTGGCTTGCACAATAAGCCCGGCATCGCCGCCGGCCGCTTTTCCATTCGCAGCGGCCCGATGCTGGCGGCCAGCGATGTCTGGCAGGTAACCTTTCACGGCACCGGCGGGCACGGCGGCTCAGGGGCGCATTTATCCATCGACCCCACCCTGCCCGCCGCGCAGTTTATGCTCGGCTTGCAAACCATTATCAGCCGCAACGTTCCGGCGATGGAAGCCGCCGTACTGAGCATCGGCCATATCCAGGGCGGCGATATCAATGCCCCTAACGTGATCCCCGACCGTGTGCGGCTGAAAGGCACCGGACGCAGCTACTCCCCGGCGGTCCGCCAACTGCTGGAAACGCGCCTGCGCGAACTGGCGCACCACGCCGCGCAGGGCTTTGGCGCCACGGCGGAGGTGAGCTACCAGCATCAGTATCCGCCGCTGATTAACGACGCCCGGGTCACAGAGCTGGCGATCGCCGCCGCCGCGCAGGTTGTCGGCGCCGAGCAGGTCGACACGGCGATGACCCCGCTGTTGGGGGCGGAGGATTTTTCCTACATGCTGGAACAGCGCCCCGGCGCTTTTATGATGCTGGGAAACAGCGCCCAGGACGACGCGGAGGTGCGCCATCTGCACACCCCGCACTACGACTTTAACGATGCGTTGATTCCATTGGGTATCCGCTACTGGGCGACGCTGGTCTATCAGGAACTGCGGCCGGCTTAAACCACAACACGAAAAGGATGAGTCATGGTGGCTTTAGTGAAAAGCAAACAACAGAGCCAAGAGAAAGAGGCGGACATCAAGCAGCGCATCCTGCGGGAAGCGATCACCATCTTTGCCTGCAAAGGCAGCGAACTGACGACCATTCGTGAAATTACCGAGGCCACCAACGTCAATCTGGCGGCGGTGAATTATTACTTCGGCTCCAAGGATGGGTTGCTGCGCGCCGTGCTGGATGCGGTTCTCGGTCCGTTGAATGAAGAAAGGACGCGCCTGCTGGATGAGGTGGAGCAGGCTTACGGCGCCGTCCCGCCCGTCGCCGCGCTGCTGGATGCGCTGTTGCGCCCGCTGGTCAAGACGGCCCGCACCCCCGACGGCGGACGCATCGTGGTTCGTCTGCTGCAACATCTGCGCGCCACGCCGGGGCTGGGGGTGACCGCCCTGCTTTCTGCCCAGTTCGATCACACGGCTCATCGTTTTATCGATGCGTTTTCCCGCGCGCTGCCTGAATTATCCCGCGAGGAGATTATCTGGCGCTATGAATTCGCCCGCGGCGCGGCGATGCACGTGCTGACCGATGCGGATCCGCGCTCCGGCCGTCTGGCGCTGCTATCCAAAGGGCTGTGCGACAACAGCGACGACGATCGCGTTCTGGCGCATCTATTACGTTTTGTCGAGGCGGGCTTTATCGCCGAGCCGCTGCAATCCTGATGCGTATTTATCCGTATATGACTAAACAGGCAGGAAAGAGAGATGAGTAGAGAAAAAATCACCGGGTCGTTCGTCGCCCTGATCACCCCATTTAATGAAGACGGCAGCGTCGACTTCGGGGCGTTTGAAACCTTATTGAAATTTCAGGAAGACCACGGCACCGCCGCCGTATTAATCATGGGGTCGACCGGGGAGGTCTCCATGCTTTCCGTGGAAGAGAGAAAAGAGATTATCCGCCGCACCGCGCAATACGGCACCGATAAAATGAAGCTGTTCTACGGCTGCACCGGCAATAATACCGACACCACCATCGATTACGTGCGCTACGCCAGGGATAACGGCGCGGACGGCGCCATTATCGCCGCGCCGGCCTACATTTGCGCCAGCGAAAGCGACATCGAAAACTACTTTCTGGAGATCGCCGA
The DNA here is from genome assembly GCF_023347575.1 of Brenneria tiliae. Lineage (NCBI taxonomy): Bacteria > Pseudomonadati > Pseudomonadota > Gammaproteobacteria > Enterobacterales > Pectobacteriaceae > Brenneria > Brenneria tiliae. The sequence goes on from NZ_JAKPCB010000089.1 coordinate 108,892, forward strand.
CGCCACCGACCTGCCGTTAGGGATCTATAATAATCCGCCGCGGGTGAAAACCGACCTGCACTGGAGCTCGCTGCTGCGCATATTTAAGCATCCGAACTACGTGATTCATAAAGAGTCCACCACGCGCGTCGGTCAGGTCGCCCAGGTTCTGGCGGGCAATCCTGACGTTTCCGTTATGTGCTGCGACTCGCCGAACCTCGGTCTGGTGGTGCCGACCATGTCGCTGGGCGGGCACGGCACCGCCAATATGACCGGCAACATCGCGCCGGCGGAGCTGGCGGAGATCTCCCGGCCGTGGAAAGACGGCGCCGACGCGGAACGCTTTCGCACGGCCTATCAGCACCTGCTGCCGCTGCTGCACTATACCTATTCGGCGATCAACCCGGTGGCGGTAAAATCGCTGATGAAAGCGGTCGGCTTGCCGGCGGGCAGCCTGCGCCGGCCGCTGCGGGATTTGCAGGGCGAGGCGCTGCAAACCGGCGTGCGCATTGTCAACGAATTGGGATTAAGCGCCAAATACGGCTTTAAAATTTAATTTCCGCGTTAATTTAATCATGTGAAAAAGCCGTCTGAATATCAGACGGCTCGATTTTATCGTCGGCGATTATTGATGCTATAACCTATCAGAAGTTATATTGCACCCCGACGCGATAACGCGTTTGACGATTATCGGTAGTGCCGGATTCGGGCACATTTGCCAACGCGACATAAGGCCGCCAGTTTTTATCCCATTTATAAGAAACTTTTAAATCATGAGCGAGACTGTAGTTTTCATTATCCGACAATTTTACTCTGGCGGAATTTGATTTTTGGTAATCCAGTTCATACTCCGCCTGAAAATCCTTCAGGAAAGAATAGCTGACCACCGCGGTAAGATTGTAGCCGTTCTCCGAGGTTGATCCTGTCGTACCGATATTACTGCTGATGCGCTTATAATAAGGACGATAGCGCAAACTTACCGCCCAATCGCTGGTAATATTGGCTTTACCGCGTAAATAAGGACGATAGCTATTATAGCTGGAGGTGGAATCCAAAGATAATCCCGGCTCCAGGGAGAAGGTATCGTCAAATTTATACAGGTAGCTGGCAATCACCTCGGTGCCGTTGCTCACCGTCTCGTTGAACGGCTTGTTCGGCGTGTTGTCGTTGTTATGCTGGGCCCATCGGGCTTCGACGGACAAACCGAAACCATTGGCAAAACGGTTGGAGATTAACAGGCGATCTCGATGATCGGCTTTGGCGGTATCTTTAAACTCATGGCGATAATCAATGGTTACCGCCAGCGCATTAATACTGATTAAAGAAGCTATGGCAGCCGTCAATAATTTTAATTTCATCATTTTCCCCGAAATGTTATATATAAGTAAAAAACAAATAGCGAAAATAAACCAGATAGGCATTTACGAATTTATCGACAATAAAATCCCGTCTCTATAAGAAAGAAGAGGGTTTAGCTTGGAAAGATATCGTTCGAGTTAATATAATGCCGCAGCGGATATTATCATTTGGTTCATTTTTTCAAAGAAAATTTACTGTATTTGTTTAGCCAAAAAAACGCAAAGGATGAAGGGAATCAAAGGAATAATAAATAAAACTCAAGCAAATAATTAAAACAGGCGCTGAAAATTACTATCTCAGGGGATTTCCCCCTGAGATAGATTAGGCGGGGTCATTATTGCACTGAATTATTAACCAGCAGCGGCCCTGAACTATGGTTATTTATTGTTTGACCGCCCTGAGACGCGCTGAATAACACTCCATTGCTTTGAGTATTTTTCAATACCCATACCCGGCCATAGTGGTTATAAAACCCCGCCGCGTGACCGGCTTCATGCCCGATGCCCTGATAAATATCGAAGTGCTGGCCTTTGATCGCCCCGCCGACATCCAGCGCCACCATCAGACGCATCTCGTATTTACCGGTGAACTTCCCTTCATTATCCAACAAAGGCACCTCCGCCAGCAGCGCCGTGCCGGCGGGGATCAGCGAGCGGTCGGAGGCCACCGAGGCCTTGGCCACCAGCGGTACGGCGCTCGCCCCCTTCACCGGCGACGTCATCATCGGTTTAAAGAACACAAAGGAGGGATTCTGTTCCAGCAGTTCGCGGACTTCATACTCGGAGTGCTGTTCGGCCCATTTACGGATCGCCTGCATCGACATCTCTTCCCGCGCCACTTCGCCGCGGTCGATCAGCACCTTGCCGATACTGCGGTAGGCATGGCCGTTCTTGCCGGCATAGCCGAAGAACGTCAGCGGGCGGCCGTCGCCGAAATCAATATAGGCGCTGCCCTGCACTTCCATCATAAAGTTATCCACCAGCGAGTTGGACCATGCCAGAACCAGCCCCTCGTCCAACGCGCCGGAATAAATCGCCGCCCGATCCGGCAGGCGACGGTTTTTCTTGCCGCGGGAAGGCATGGCATAGAGCGGATAGCGGAACTCTCCCTGACGGGTATAGCGGGCCTGCAGCACCGGGGTGTAATAGCCGGTAAACTGCACGTTGCCGAAGTTGTCCACCCCCTCCATCTGCCAGGCGCTGAGACCGAATTGGCTCAGCTCCCGGGTATCGGCGCCCGATATCATCCAGCGTTTTATCGCGTCAAAGGTGTTGTTGTTGCTGGTATATAAGCCCGGCGATGCGGCTCTGATTTCGGAGACCTGGGTGGCGAAATCCCTGGCGTTGACCGGTTTGCCCGCGGCATTCGGCTCATTCACCAGTTCCAAAGGCTGGTTGAGGTGTCCGTCCTTATATTGCTGCCCGCGATCGGTAGGTTTGGATTGGCACCCGGCCAGAATGGCGATGACGATACCGGTCAGCACGTATTTTCCCCAACATCCTCTCATCTTCTTTGCGCTCTCTTTATGACATCGACGGATCCACCGCCGAACGATAACAAACACCTATAGAGAAAGAAACGGCGCAGATAAAAAATTGCAGGAGCAATTTTTAACGCCGGATACGGCGGCCCGCAGGGTGGCGGGCAGGGATAGCCCGCCATAAAAAATTGCAGAAGCCTTTCAGTCCGATGCTTTGCCATTAATGACCCCCTCCCGACCTCCCCCTTGCCAGGGGGAGGAGCAACAACGCGCCCTCCCCTGCGAAGGGGGGGTGGGGTCCGACCTCAAACGCCGCCCCCCACATTATAGAAACCCGCGCCATAACGTTTAAAAAATAATCCATCAGGCGGTAAATTCAACACCTGCGCGGGTTATGGCATATTTTTCACAGAAATAGGTTGCATAGAAACGGATGGGGAGTATAGTGCGCATCCACGGACGCGGGGTGGAGCAGCCTGGTAGCTCGTCGGGCTCATAACCCGAAGGTCGTCGGTTCAAATCCGGCCCCCGCAACCAATTGATGTGAATAGAACATCAAAAGCAGTACGATATCAAGACGGACGCGGGGTGGAGCAGCCCGGTAGCTCGTCGGGCTCATAACCCGAAGGTCGTCAGTTCAAATCTGGCCCCCGCAACCAATTGATTATCAGCATAACAAGAACACCCTGACGGGTGTTTTTTTGTTTGTGCGCTGCCATCCCCGGCGGTCCCCCTGCGGGCCGTCGCTTGCGCGCTACCTCCGCGCCTGGCTGTCGAAATAGGCTTTAATGCCGGCGAAAATGGATTCGGCCACCTGTTGCTGAAAACGGCTGGTGCGCAATTTACGTTCTTCTTCCAGATTGCTGATAAAAGCCGTTTCCACCAGCACCGACGGGATGTCCGGCGCTTTCAGCACCGCGAATCCGGCCTGATCGACGCGGTTCTTATGCAGCCGGTTCACCTTGCCCAGCCGGGTCAATATTTCCCCGCCGAACTTCAGGCTGTCGTTAATGGTCACAGTCTGGACCAGGTCAAACATGGTGTGGTCGAGATAGCGATCGCCGCTCATACTGACCCCGCCGATCAAATCCGATTCGTTCTGCGTCTGCGCCAGAAATCTCGCCGCGGTGCTGGTCGCCCCTTTCTTCGACAGCGCGAATACCGACGAGCCTCTGGCCGCGCGGTTGGTAAACGCATCCGCATGAATGGAAATAAACAGGTCGGCCCGCTGTTTGCGCGCTTTGGCCACCCGCACGCGCAGCGGAATAAACACGTCTTCATTGCGCGTCATATACACTTTCATCCTGGGCTCGCGTTCGATCAACGCGCGCAGCCGGCGGGCGATTTGCAGCACGATATCCTTTTCGCGGGTTTTGTTTTTACCGATAGCGCCGGGGTCTTCGCCGCCGTGACCGGGATCGAGCATGACCACCAGCGGACGGTCGCGCCCGGCTTTGCCCTGCTGCGGCGCCTCCGCCGGCAGCGTCCGCTCCAGATCGCCCTTGTTGTAATCCTCCAGCAGCGCCAGCAACGGATCTTCCGCATTATCATAACGGCCGGCCAGCGGGTAGAGATCCATCACCAGGCGATGCCGGAACTCGGCGACCGGGCTCAGGGTAAACAGTTTGGCGTCGGTCCCCTGTTTTAGCTCCAGCACCAGACGCACGGTATTTTTATCAAACTGGCCGATGCGGGCGTTTTTAATCAAGGGATCGTTCTGCTGAAACTGGCTGGAGATTGTTTTCAGCACGCTATTCAGGTGGATATTTTCGATATCCACCACGATGCGATCCGGGTTGCCGAGGGTGAACTGCTTATACTTGAGCGCCAGATTTGATTCCAGCGTGACGCGGGTATAGGAAGAGGAAGGCCAGACGCGCACGGCTATCACCTGCGCGGCGGCGGCCATGCCGATACCGCTTACACTTAACAGCCAGGTTGCCGCGGCGCTTTGCAACAGGCGCCGCCGAGTCAGATTGTGATTCGAATAAGACATGCAACTCCGATCTGATTACTGTGTCGTTGGCGGATGCGCAAAACAGAGCGCTAAAAATTTCGAAAACTTTAACCAATCTCCATCCCTATGTCATTCAAAAATGATTTTTATGCATTACGCGCCCTATATTTCAGGCCCGTTAGGGGAAATTCCTAATTTATCCCTCCCCTCTTTCGCCGGTTACTTACCCCTTGCGTTTTGTTTGATAAAGAATAAAAATACAAAAATTACGAATAAACATGCAAAAAGGAGTCACAGTGAAGGAGCGTAGTACAGAACTGGTGGAAGGCTTCCGCCACTCGGTTCCCTATATCAATGCCCACCGTGGCAAAACCTTTGTCATCATGCTGGGCGGCGAAGCCATCGAGAATGAAAACTTCGCCAGCATCATTAACGATATCGGGCTGCTGCATAGTCTGGGGATTAAGCTGGTGGTGGTGTACGGCGCGCGCCCCCAGATTGACAGCAACCTGACCACGCACCACTACGAGCCGCACTACCACAAGAATATCCGCATCACCGACCGGACCACGCTGGAACTGGTCAAGCAGGCCGCCGGGATGCTGCAACTGGATATCACCGCCCGGCTCTCCATGAGCCTGAACAATACCCCGCTACAGGGCGCACACATTAACGTCGTCAGCGGAAACTTTATCATCGCCCAGCCCCTCGGCGTGGACGACGGCGTCGACTACTGCCACAGCGGACGCATCCGCCGTATCGACGAAGATGCCCTGCACCGCCAGTTGGACAGCGGGGCGATCGTTCTGCTGGGGCCGGTGGCGGTTTCCGTCACCGGGGAGAGCTTTAATCTGACCTCGGAAGAAGTCGCTACCCAGTTGGCGATCAAGCTGAAGGCGGAGAAAATGATCGGCTTCTGTTCTTCGCAGGGGGTGATTAATGAAGACGGCAAGATCATTTCCGAGCTATTCCCGGATGACGCCCAGCAGCGCATTGAAGCCATGGAGCAGGAAGGGGATTACCAGTCCGGCACCGTCAGATTTTTACGCGGCGCGGTCAAAGCCTGCCGCAGCGGCGTGCGCCGCAGCCATCTGCTCAGCTATCGGGAAGACGGCGCGCTGCTCCAGGAACTGTTTTCCCGCGATGGCATCGGCACGCAGATCGTGATGGAAAGCGCCGAACAGGTGCGCCGCGCCACCATCAACGATATCGGCGGCATTCTGGAGCTGATCCGCCCGCTGGAACAGCAGGGCATTCTGGTCCGGCGCTCCCGCGAGCAGTTGGAAATGGAGATCGACAAATTTACCGTCGTGGTGCGCGACAATCTGACCATCGCCTGCGCCGCGCTCTACCCTTTCCCGGAAGAGAGCATCGGCGAGATGGCCTGCGTCGCGGTGCATCCGGACTATCGCAGTTCCTCGCGCGGCGACATGCTGCTGCAGAGAATCGCCGCCCAGGCGCGTCAGCAAGGGCTGAAAAAACTGTTCGTCCTGACTACTCACAGCATTCACTGGTTCCAGGAGCGCGGTTTTTTACTCGCGGAAGTGGAAATGCTGCCGAAGAAAAAACAGGAACTGTACAACTACCGTCGCCGCTCAAAAATACTGGTGCTGGATCTGGTCTGAAAGCCGGCAGCCGTTGCGCGGCCGGCTAATCGAGCAGCAATCCGCCGGAGCGCAATACCCGCCGGCTCACCGCGTCGGTCAATACCCTGTCGTGCCGCTCTCCGCCGCCCAGGCTGAACCAATAGCGGGCGCGGGTGATGCCGGTATAGATAAGCTCCCGGGTCAGAATCGGGCTTAGATTGTCCGGCAGCAAAAGCGCGGTATGGGCGAACTCCGAACCTTGCGACTTATGCACCGTCATGGCGAACACCGTCTCCACCGACGGCAGACGCCCCGGCAATATCCAGCGGATCGCCCCCGAGCCGTCTCCGGCGGGAAACGCCACGCGGATGCCCGGCTTTTGCCCGCCGTCGGGCAGCCGCTGGGGCACCTCCAGCGCGATACCGATATCGCCGTTCATCAGTTTCTGGCCGTAATCATTGCGGGTCACCAGCACCGGCCGTCCCGGATACCAGTTGTGCCACGCGTCCAGCAGCCCGGCGTCAAACAGCAGTTCGGCGATGCGCGCGTTCAGGCCTTCCACGCCCCAGGTGCCGCGACGCAGGGCGCAGAGCAGTTGGAACTGGCCGAAGGCCTCCAGCACCGCGGCGGCCCAGGCGTCGAACGCCGCCTGCGGCGCCCGCGGGTCCGGCCGTTCGGCCGCCATCACCCGCAGATAGTGGCCGTAGCCCACCGGCGGCGCGATGCCCGCCCGCGGGGCGAAAGCGTCGGCGGCGCCGTCGATCACCCAGCGACGCCAGGCGGCCGCGTCGCCGGGATCCAGGGTCAGGCGCGCCAGATCGGGGTAATCCTGTTGCCAGAGGCGGGCCAGCGCCTGGCCGTCGCCCTGATTGACCGCCGCCGCCAACTGCCCGATACCGCTGTCGGCGCCAAAGCGGTGGCTGTATCGCAGCATGGCGATCGCCTGATCGAGCGCGCTGCCCTGCGGGTCGATCATCGCCTCGTCCGGCGCCGCGTCGGCCACCTCCAGCAGCCAGTCCCGCGTCTGCGGCAGATAGTGCCCCGCGGCGGCGCGGCGGCACAGCTCTCCCAGCAGCGCCCCGGCTTCCACCGACGCCAGTTGATCTTTGTCGCCCAGCAGGATCAGGCGGGCGTGCTCGGGCATGGCCGCCAGCAGCGCCGCCATCATCTCCAGATCCACCATCGAGGCTTCATCCACCACCAGCACATCGAGCATCAGCGGGTGTCCGGCATGATGGCGAAAATGGCGGGTATCCGGGCGGCTGCCCAGCAGGCGATGCAGGGTCACCACTTTGCTGTCGATATCCTGCAGCTCGAGCCCCAGCTCCGCCAGCGGCAGATGCGCCATCGCCCCGGCGATGGATTCGTTAAGGCGCGCCGCCGCCTTGCCGGTGGGCGCCGCCAGGCGGATACGCAGCGGCTGCCCGCGGGTTTCCAGCGCCAGCGCCTGCAACAGCGCCAGCAGCTTCACCACCGTGGTGGTTTTACCGGTCCCCGGCCCGCCGGTGATAATACTGAACCCGCAGCCTGCCGCCAGCGCGCAGGCCAGCTTTTGCCAGTCCGTGCATCCGCCGTTATTTCCCTTAAACAGCAGGCTTAACAAACGACGCAGCGTGGCGCGCGGCAGTTCGGCGCGCCAGCGGGCGCCCTGCGCCAGGCGCTGCTCTATCGCCGCGCGCACGTCCTGCTCATACTGCCAGTAGCGACGCAGATACAGACGGTGGCCGCGCAAGACCAGCGGCGTATTGCCCGCCGCCTCCGCCACCAGCAGGGGATGTCGCCGCAGCGCCGCCAGCCAGTTTTCCAGCGACACTCCCGTCAGCGCCTGCTCCGGCGTGGAGATATGGTCGTTGCCGCGATCGCCTTCCGGCGGCAGCGCCAGCGCGAAGGCGCTGTCGTTCAACGCCGCCGATAAATCGAGGCAGACGTGCCCGCGGCCCAGCTGGTAGCTGACCAGCGCCGCGCTCAGCAGCAGCAACGGATCGACGTCCGCGGATTCCTGTTGCAGAAACAGCGCCAGCGAGCGATCCAGCTCGCGCAGCCAGCCGCACTCAACCCACCGATCCAGTAACGCGAATACGCTCTCGTTGGTCATTTTCATACCTTGGCCGCCTTATCGGCGCTAAACAGCCGCTCCAGCGACTCAATCAGGGATTTATCCGGACGCTGGGGGAAAACGCCGCGGCTCGCGGCCTGGCCGCCGCGCAGAAACAGATACAGCGCGCCGCCGACGTGACGATCGTAGTCATAATCCGCCAGGCGCGACTTCAGCAGACGATGGAGCGCGAACAGGTACAGCGTCAGTTGCAGATCGTAGCGGTGATCGAGCATCGCGCGCGCCATGTTGGCCTCGTCGTAATCGGCGGCTTCCGCCCCCAGCCAGTTGGACTTGTAATCCAATACGTAATAGCGCCCCTGATGCTCAAACACCAGATCGATAAACCCTTTCAACATGCCGTTCAGTTCATCCGGCAGCAACGTCGCGCGCGGCGCGCCGTCCAGCGTCGCCGCCCTGACGTCACCGTCCAGCCGCTGGGTATGCACCTGGCTGAGCGAGAACCAGAACTCCATTTCAACCTGATACTGTGATTGGTTCAGTCCGGCCAGCGTCATCGCGCCGGCGGCATGGCCATCTTTATGCGCCGGCATCGGCAGCGGCTGGTTGATCAAGGCCAGCAGCCAATTCGTCAGCGTCGGGATCCAGTGCTGCCAGCCGCGGCGGTTGCAGCGGCGCGCCACCTGATCCTCAACCCGCGGGCGATCCTGCGCCAGAGCGGCAAACCCCTCCCGCCCGGCCCACTCCAGCAGCCCATGGAGGAAATTGCCCGGCGCCGCGCCGCGCGGAAAGCCGTACAGGTCGTCGCCCGCCGCCGGCAGCGTTAAACTCGCGCCGACCTCCCGCGCTTCGCTGAACGTCTCCTGCGCGGCGCTCTGTACTTCCGACGACGGCGCGGCGACGGCGTCCGCGTCGACGTAGCTGCCCTGCGGGGCGATTTTCAGGCCGGAATAGCTGGTAATGCGCCAGCGATGGCTGCGGATATCCGGCAGCGCCGGCTCGGCGGCGAGCGCCTGCGTATGCTCTTCACCGCGGTAAGCCTGCGCTTCCGACGGCGCCAGTCGCCGCACCCCGGCGGTCGCGCCGTAGCGCTCCAGCAATAGATCCGCCAACTGCGCCGGCTCCACCGTCTCCCCGGCGTTAAGCAGGTAGCCGGCGGCGCTGTTCTCCGCCCCTTTCGGCCACGCCATTCCCAGCCATATGGCGTAGCGGGCGCGGGTCAGCGCCACGTAGAACTTACGCAGGTCTTCGCCCAGACGCTCACGGTCGGCCAGCTGCAGCTGCGCTTCGCTGCCGTTCAGGGACAGCTGCAGATTGCCCTGGTCGTCGTGCCATTTCAGCGGCGAGTCCTTGGCGCTCACCGCGCGGAACGAGCAGGCGAAGGGCAGGAAAACCAGCGGATACTCCAGCCCCTTGGATTTATGCACCGTCACCACTTTTACCAGCGCCGCATCGCTTTCCAGCCGCAGCTTGCGCGCATCACCGCCCTGATTCTCGTCCTGCCGCTGTTCGGCCAGATAGCGGATCAGCGCATGGTCGCCGTCCAGCTGCCCGCCGGCCTGCTGCAACAGTTCCGACAGGTGCAGCAGATCGGTCAGCGCCCGCGAGTCATTGGCGGACAGCAGGCGGCGCGGCACGTCGAAATCCCACATCAGCCGGCGCAGCATCGGTAACACGCCCTGTTTGCGCCAGCATTTCTGATAGCGGTGAAACTGCTCTACCCGGCTCTCCCACTCCTGTTCGTCGTGGTTGAGCCTGTCGAGCTGCGGCCAGCTCAGCCCCAGCGTGGCGGTGCCCAGCGCCGCGCGCAGCAGGCGGTCGTTTTCCGGTTCGGCGCAGGCCGCCAGCCAGTATTGCAGCTCGCCGGCCTGCGGGCTGGCGAAGACGGATTCCTTATCCGAGAGATAGACGCTGCGTACGCCGCGCGCCTTCAGTTCGTCCCGCACCGCCTGCGCCTCGCGGCCGGTGTTGACCAGCACCGCCATATCGCCGGGCCGCACCGGCAGAAGATCGTTTCCCGGCGCCGCAAAACCGGCCCGGCGTTGTTGCCCCAAACGCAGCAGCCGCACGATTTCATCGGCGCAGGCCGCCGCCATTCGCCGCCGGTAATCCGTTTTCGACAGCGGCTCCGGCTCGTCAACGCACAGGAACGTCATGGCGCCGGCTTCGGCATCCTCCACCCGCCAGCGTTCATCCCGTCCTTTGGCCCGCACCGCCATAAACGGCACCTGATTTTCCCCGTCGCCGCGGCGGAACAGAAAAGCTCCGGCCCCCTGCGAGCGCGACTCCGCCACGGAAAACACCTGATTGACGGCGTCGACCATCGCCCGCGTGGAGCGGAAGTTGGTGGTTAGCGTGTAGTGCCGGCCGGCGGTATCGCGCCGCGCCCGCAGATAGGTAAAAATATCCGCGCCGCGGAAGGCGTAAATCGCCTGCTTGGGATCGCCGATCAGGATCAGGCCGTACTGCGCGTCGTTTTCCACCACCCGGTAAACGGCGTCGAAAATGCGATATTGCAGCGGATCGGTATCCTGAAACTCATCGATCATCGCCAGCGGGAACTGCTGGCGGATCATCTGCGCCAGCCGCGGGCCGTTCTCGCTGTTCAGCGCCGCATCCAGCCGGATCAACAGGTCGTTGAACCCCATCTGCGCCCGCCGTTGCTGCTCCTGCTGAAAACGCGCTGCGACCCAGCGGCAGGCGTGCCGCAAGACGCCGCCGCGGGCGTCCGGCAGGTTTTTCAGTTTTTCCGGCAGGGTTTCCATCGCCGTCAGCGCCGGGTGATCGGGCGGCTGGCCCTGTTTCCAGCATTCGCGCAGCCCGGCCGGCGTCAGGCGCGTCCAGCCGGCGCCTATATCCAACGTGTCGTCCGCGCCGCTCGCCCATATGTGCAATTTTTCCAGCCAGGGCAGGAAATAGCTCGCCCGAAGTTTGCGCCCGTCGACCACTTTGGCGGCCACGGCGTCTTCCAGCAGAGTGCGCAGTTCTCCGCACCAGACGTCCCAGCCGCTTTTCAGCGCCGCCAGCTCCCGCGCTTTTTCCTCGCGCGTCTGCGCAAACACCTGCCGCGGCGGCGTAGCGGCGCCCAGCAAATCCACGTGCTCCAGCAACGGCGTCAGGCTGCGGTAAAGCGCGTCCGGATCGCTCCACCAGTTGCGCAACGCGGCGATATCCTCGACGTCGAGAGGGAAAAAGAAGGTGCGCCAATAATCGCGCACCACCTCCAGCAGCAGTTCGCTCTGATCGGTTTCCAGCGTCTGGCTGAACAGGCTGTCGCTGTCGAACGCGTGCTCGCCCAGCATGCGGTTACACCAGCCGTGAATGGTGGACACCGCGGCTTCGTCCATCCACTCGGCCGCCAGCTGCAGCTTGCGCGCGCAGCCCGGCCACTGTTCCGGGGGGTATTCCGCCCGCAGGTCGTGCAGTAAATCCTCGTTTGCCGGTCGTGGCGCCACCTCCTGCGGCGAGCGCTGGAAATAACCGGCGGCTTCCGTCAATCGGGCGCGGATGCGGTCGCGCAGCTCTTTGGTGGCCGCATCGGTAAAGGTGACCACCAGAATTTCCGGCGGCGTCAGGGGGCGCGCAAAGGCCCGTTCGCCGCCGTGTCCCAGCACCAGGCGCACATACAGCATGGCGATGGTGAAGGTTTTGCCGGTGCCGGCGCTGGCCTCGATCAGATGGCTGCCGCTCAGCGGGAAATTCAGCACATCCAGCGGGGAAGGCATGGCTTGGTCGTTCATTCGCGGGCTCCCTGACGGCTGCGGGCCGAGTTCGCCTTTACGCTGTGGTACAGCGGAGCGAGCAGCCGTTGCGTCCATTGGGCGAATTCGCCCTCCGCCCACAGCGCGGCAAAGCTCGGCCAGGCGCGCGACAGGTAAGGGTTGTCGCCCAGTTCGGCGAATTTGTTATTCTGCGGGTCGTGATCTTCATAGCAGGCGCGCGCCGCGCCGCCCGCCTCGCCGTCCGGCGGCGTTGTCGGCTCGCCGCCGCGATCCAGCCAGCAGAAGCCGGTCTTCGCCGCCAGCGGCAGCGGACGCCGCATCCCCTCGCGCCAGGCGGCGATCAACGCCTGCCAGTATTGCCGCGCCTGCTCAATTTCAAGCGGCGCCAGATGCACGGTGCCGTTTTTACTGACAATCACGCTGGACATCGGTTCGCCGCCGAGATGCCCGGCCAGATGCGCCACCCAGAAGGCCGGCAGCCTCTCCCAGCGGTAGCTGCGCTTTTTCTCGTTCATCAGGCCGCTGCTTTCCAGCACCAGCCGGCAACGCCCGCCGTCATCGTCGCGGCGTAACTCACCCAGCCAGTCTTCGAGCGGCGCCTCGCTCAATACCAGCTGTTCCGCCGGCAGCGGATGGGGCCAGCGCGCCAGCTCCTGCGCATAGCGGGCGAAGATATCCTCCATCGGCTCGGCCAGCGACTGTTCCAGTACGCGGGAAAACCCGCCCGGCGCCAGCTCGCCGCGGCGGGCGATGCGCTCCAACTGCTGTTGCAACGCCGGCTCACGCGGCATGCCGCGCTGCACCGCCTCTTTCTGCACCTGAATCAGCTCGTCCTGCAGCCGCCAGTTTTCCAGCGCATTGATGGCGAAGGGTTCCTGATCGTTGCTAGCCGGGTCCTCCAGCTCGAAGTAAATATTCAGCCGCTGGCGGAAGAAGCTGCGCACCGGATTACGTAAAAAGTCAGCCAGTTGGCGCAGCGTCAGCGCCCCTTCCTGCTGATAGTCCGCCAAGGCCTGCGTCTCGCTTTCCCGCGGCGCTTCCGGCAGTAAGCCGGCGCGCCATTCGCGCGCGTAGCTGAACAGCGGGCTATCGGCGGTAAAGTAATCCTGGTTAAACGGCTGCAGACGGTGCTCCAGCGTCAGCGCGGCGAGCAGATCGCCGCCGCCCTGTTGCCGCCAGCCGGCGGCGAGATGATCGCGCAGCTGCGCCACCAGCACCGACGGCGGACGCTCGGCGTTGTCGTGAATGCTGCGCCCCACCCAGCTGATATACAGCCGCTCGCGCGCCGACAGCAGCGCTTCCAGGAACAGATAGCGATCGTCCTCGCGGCGCGAGCGATCACCGGGGCGATAGTCCCGCCCCATCAGGTCGAAATCGAGCGGGATGCGGCTGCGCGGATAGTCGCCGTCATTCATCCCCAGCAGGCAAACGTGGCGGAAAGGGATGGCGCGCATCGGCATCAGGGTGGCGAAGGTCACCGCGCCGCCGAAAAATGGCTGGGTCAGCCCCGGTTGCGCAAACAGCCCCAGCCAGTGCTCCCGCACCACCGACAGCGGCAGGCTTTGCTCCAGCGCCACGCTTTCGCAGGCGTCCAGCCAGTTTTGCAGGCCGTCCTCCAGTTGCCACAGAATAAAGCCCTCGTCGCCGTCATCGGCGACGAAAAACATCGCCAGCAGATCGCGCAGGCGCTCGCCCCACTCCATCGGGGTCGCCGTCCGGCACAGCATTCTCCAGGCCTGTTCCAGACTGTTAAGAAAGCGCGCCAGCTGCCCGGCCAGCGCCGCGTCGAGCCCGCCGACCTCGTCCAGCGGCTCAATGTCCCGCCACGCCTCGCCGCCGCCCACCGCATACCCCAGCAGCATGCGGCGCAGGCCGAAGAACCAGCTGTTTTGCGCCGGCGCCTGCGGTAAATCCAGGCTTTGCCGCTGTTCCGCATGCAATCCCCAGCGCACGTTGGCCGTGCGGATCCAGCGTTGCAGCAGCGGCAGTTGCTCTTCGCTAATGGCAAAACGCTGCCGCACGGCGGGCACGTCAAGCAGATCGAGCAGATCGCTTACCGCGAAGCGCGACTGCGGCAGATTCAGCAAGCGCTCCAGGGCCCCCAGCAGCAGGCTGTTCTGACGCGCCCCGCGATCGGCCACGCTGAAGGGGATATAACGCGCATCCTGATAGTCCGTCAGGCCGAATACCGCCTGAATATGCGGGGCGTAGCCGTTGATGTCGGGCACCATCACGATAATGTCGCGCGGGCGCAGGGTGGCGTCCGCGGCAAACGCCGCCAGCAGTTGGTCGTGGAGCACTTCCACCTCGCGCTGCGGGCTGTGGGTAATATGAAAGCGGATCGATTGATCGCGCGGGAGATCGGCCGCCGGCCACAGCGCCCGGCTTTCCGCCAGCGGGCGCAGCTCGCGGATATCATCCTGCAACTGATGCAGCAGCGTATCCCCGCCGTTTTCCTCAAACAGGTCGATACGCGCTATTTCCGGCAGCAGCAGCGATTCATACCGTTCGCGCTGGTCGTATTCATCCAGCAGGCCGATATAATCCCGCCCCTGTTTTCCCCACGCCGCCAGCAGCGGATGCGCATGCTGGTGCAACTCCTCCTCGGCGATGACTTCGGGCATGCCCGGTTTGCGCTGCTGGCGAATGCGCTCGGCGCGCAGCAGATCCTTGTCGGCGATGATATTGCCCCAGTAGTGTTCGCACGGGTTGTGCACGCACATAAACACCTGGGTCCAGCGCCCGATGGCCGCCAGCACCTCCAGCGCCTGCTGCGGCAGAGAGGAGATACCGAACACAACGACGCGAGCCGGCAGGCCCGCGGGCCGTTCATCATCGCCCCGCTGTTCCGCCTGCGCCAGAAAACGCTGGTGCAGCGCCGCCCGGCTGGTTTCCGACAGTTCGTCCCCGGCGTCGTCCAGCAACGCGCGCCACAGCAAAGGCTGCCAGCTCTGCTCCTCCGGCATAGGCTCCCGGCCGCGACGGCTGGTATTCAGCACGTCATTGCCGCTTGCCCAGTCGGCCAGCCAGTCGGAGCGGTACACCTGATACTGGTCGAACAAATCGGCCAGCCGTTCGGAGAGCTGATAAAGCTTGCGCCGGTCGTCATCCTGTTGCAGAAAACGCGCCAGCGGGGCAAACGCCGGTTGCGCCAGCAGCGACGGCAGCAGGCGCATCAGCCGCCAGATCAGCAGGGGCTTGTCGAACGGCGAGGAGTCGGGCACCCGCTCGCGCCCCAGCACGGCACGATAGACCTGCCAGAAAAAGCGCGCCGGCAGTTGGATATCCAGCGCCGCGGCCACGCCGCAGCCGCCGTCGTCCGC
Source organism: Brenneria tiliae (assembly GCF_023347575.1). Classification (NCBI taxonomy): domain Bacteria; kingdom Pseudomonadati; phylum Pseudomonadota; class Gammaproteobacteria; order Enterobacterales; family Pectobacteriaceae; genus Brenneria; species Brenneria tiliae. The sequence goes on from NZ_JAKPCB010000089.1 coordinate 124,354, forward strand.
GTCGCGCGCCAATGCCAGCTTCAGCCATTGTCCGATGCCGTTGCTCTGTACCAGAATGACCTCATTCTCGAGCGCCGGCAGAGGGTGGGCGGACATCCAGGAGACCAGCACGTCGCGCAGCACTTCGGAATGATTGCCGTGAATCACCATCATTCCGGGTTGTAGGGCATTCTCGTTCGCCAAAGCCATAGTGATTTATCTCGCCGGCGCTTTTAGCAACGGCAGCGTTTTCTGCAGCGAGGAGGCATCGGGATAGGTATGCCACCCCTGCGGCGCGGCATACTCCGCCTTGCCGTGATGATCGCCGGAGATTTGCGACAACACCGCCAGCCCCTGCGGCTTCAGCGTCTGGCTGAAATAATCGGCCAGCTGCTGCACCGTCAGCGGCTTGATGACGGCGATCAGCTTCTCGCGGGTATCAAAGCTGAAATTTTCCCGCTGCAGATCGTTAAGAAAGCGCCTCGCCTCTTCATCCAGCGTTTGCGGGCGCTGGCTCAGTTCATTAATCACCCCCTGTTTGTACTGGGCGAACTCGTCGGCGCTCATCGCCCGCAGCCGCGCCTGCGCTTTCTGATAGAAATCCTGATAGCGCTGATACAGATAGGCCGGTTGTTTACTGTTGCTTTGAAGCAGGAAGCCGATCCCCCATTGCCGCCCGACGGAGATCGGAAAGGCGAATACCGCGTAGCCGAGCTGCTCTTCCGTTCTTAGCTGGCTGTAGAACCAGGGCTGAATAATCTGCCCCAGCACCGAGCTATAGGCCATGCCCTGAATTTCGCCGTAGCCCGTCGGCACATATACCGCGGCCAGCGCGGAGTCGCTGCTGCTGCCGGGCCGCTGCAGGTTGGCCCGCTGCGTTTTATCAATCCGCATGTCATCGCTGCGCCACAGGATTTCTCCGCCGCAGTTCAGGCGGGCTTTTAGCGTCTGCGCCAGTTCCGTTACCCGTTGCGGCGGCAAATTCCCCACCACCAGCATTTCCGGCGCCGCCTGTTGCAGCAGCGTTTTACGGTACTGCACAATGTCCCGCAGCGTAATCCCTTGCAGCAAACTGCGCCGCTCGGCGCGTTCGGTATAGGGCACCTGCGACAGCGCCTGGATCGGCTGAATGGCCAGTTCAAACGCTTTCCCTTTTTCCGCCGCCTCCAGTTGCTGCGCATACCAGGACTTCGCCTGCTGCAGCTGCTCTTCCGTCGAGGAGAAAGAGGTATAGCCCTCCACCAGCGCCAGCAGCAACTGAGGCAGACGCTGGGTGTAGCCGCTGGCCTTGATGGTCAGGCCGTCATTGCTGCTGGTGGAGAAGCTGATGCCGCCCACCGACGCCTGATAGCTCAACTCGTCCAGCGCCAGACCGGCCAGATAGTCGTTCAGGGCGAACAGAACCTGGTTGCGGGCGCTGTCGCGGGCTTCTTTATTGCGTAAAAACAAGGTGATATCGGCCCTGGGCTCATCGGCGAAGTAACGGCTGGGCATATACAGCACCCGTAATCCCGGCTGCTGCACCAAGACTTGCGGATGGGTAACGCCGGTCTCCGGCTTAATCAGGGAAAAATCATCCGGAATATAGGGGTTGACCGCGGGGAGCGTCAGTGAAATTTTCCGTCCCAGTGTTTCCCACCGGGCAAAGGTGGCGGCGGGCACGCTGTCCACCTGATAAGGCGCATCGACAAAATAGGCCACCTTGTTGTGCGGTTCATTCGGACCGATCAGCCAGATACGGGCATTCTGCGGACGCATCTCATCCAGCCGCGCGGCAATGGCTTGCGGATCGTAGCGATCGGCCAGATATACCGCATCCAGCGTATGTTCCACCGGCACCCGCAGCATGGTATCCACCAGCCATTCGATATAGTCCATATCGCGGCTGATGGAGGGGTAGCGGAAATCCAGATCCAGCACGTTGGCGATTTCATCGAAATAGCGCTGCTGAATGCCTTCCCGGCGCACCAGTTGCAGGTAATTGAAGATTGCCGCGATAACCTCATCGCGCCGCGCCAGCCCCTTATCCGTTAATGAGGCCGAAATGGCGAAAATGCCGCCGTTGCGATCGATAACCGGGTCGGAACCGGCGCCGATGGACTCCACCAGCCCCTCTTTCTGCAACCAGTCGGATAGCGTGTTCTGGCTGCGGTTGCCGATCAGATAGCTGATATAGGTATCCGTTTTGCTGCGAAATGCCTGGCTGTTGTTATCCACGCGGAATTCGATGCGCAGCTGTTTGCGCGGCTGCGCCGGAACGTAGTGGATGATGATGCCGCGCTGCGCTTCGGTGGCTACCGGGACGGTGATCGGCGGCACGGCGGAGTCATGATTGGCGATACGCCCGAAGGTGCCCGCCGCCAGCGCGGCCAGCTCCGGTAAAGGCCGGTTGCTGTAAATCACCCCTTTCATCAGATTGGCGGAGTAATAGCGCTGATAAAACTTCACCAGTTCGTCGTGCAGCTTGCTGCCGGGCTTGTCGCTCAGGGTGTCGAGATTGCCGCCGGAGAATCGCGAGCTGGGATGCGCCGGATTCAGGGTCTCCGCCCCCACCTGCGCCATGCGATGGCCGTCGCGGGAACGGGCCATGGTCATCTCCGCATTCACCGCGTGCCGTTCGCGGTCGGCGTTGACCGGATCGAGCAAAGGCGCGGCGATGGCGTCCGCCAGACGGTCAACCGCCGGTTGCAGCGCATCATTTTCCACTTCCAGATAATACGCCGTGCGGTACGACGCGGTGCTGGCATTGTGGCTGCCGCCGTGCTTTTTCAGAAATTCGGCCAGCGCCTCCGGCTGCGGATAGCGTTTGGAGCCCATCAACACCATATGCTCAAGATAATGCGCCAACCCCAGCTGACTGGCGGGATCGTCCAGCGACCCTACCGGCAACGCCAGCGAGGCCAGGGATTTCGTCGCCTGCGCATCGGAAACCAGCAGCACAGTCATGCCGTTATCCAGTTTTATCGCCTGATACTGGCGCGGGTCCTTATCGCTTTTATGAATGGTTTGCGCCAGCGGCTGCCAACCGGTTTGCGCCCAGCTCAACGGAAGCCAGAAAATAAATAACAACAACCACCCGCTAATCCAGACAAACTGCCTACGCATGCATTTCTCCATAGCCTTCACGTCGAATAGATAAATCAAACCAGAGTAGAACGGATTGGCGATAGTCACCAGTATATACCCGTCATACTTCACGCTGCCGGACAAAACCAGCGGGTGAGCCGCGCCTGGTAACGCCGCGGCGTGGTCGCGGTGGCCGTCACCCTGCGGCATTCCGCCCCCTGCGCCTGTTCCGACAGGCTGAATTGCCATCCGCTTTCCGGCGGCGGAACGATTGCATGGTACTTCATTCCGGCTTCATAGGCTTCCAGTTGCTGAGCAGCCAGCCGCCACGCCTGACGCTGCTGCCACTGATGCTGGAACGATTGCAGCAAAACCTGATGGTATTGCAACAGCCCGAGCAGCGACACCGCAAACAGGAGCGCCGCCGCCAGCGTTTCCGGCAGGCTGAAGCCGCGCTGCTGAAACGGCCGGCCGCGGAGCGCCCTATTGCGCATCGGCACAGCGGGCGCTTTCCCTATCCGGACAAAAATCCAGCCAGCCCTGGGGCAAGGGCTGCAGGGTACCATTCTCCGACGCCGGCGTTAAGAATATCACTCTGCGGTACAGCGCCAGCGGACGCGGCTGCGCCGGGAGCCGTCCCTCGCCGCGCAATAGCCATTGCGCCTCGCCGGACGCTTTTTTCAGGCAGGCGCGCAACGCTTCCGGCGCCAGCGCCTGACACTGCCAGCCCTCCTCCGCGTCGCGCCAGCGCAGGCTCATCCCCCAGTTCAGCGAGGACAACGCCTGATTAAACGCGCGCAGGTAGTGGCGCTCATCGCTCCCCGTCTGTATCGCCGCATCAAGCTGACGCTGCAGGCCGGACATCAGCAGCAGCCCGACGATGGAGAGGAGCATCACCATCGTCAACGTACTGCCGCCGGACTGCCATGCCTTGTTCATTGATTACGCCCCAGGATCAAATGGGTGATTTGCCGGCCGATAGCCGGCCGTTTCGTCCAGTAGCCCGCCAGTTGCAGCCGATACAGCGCCGCGCCCGGACGATTGGTCAGCGGCTGTAAACGAAACTGCGCGATCGTCACTTCCTGCGGATCAAAACGTTTCTCCCAGCGATCGCCCTGACAGCTATGCGTTCCCCGCTGCACTTCCAGGGCGCCGGCGCGCAAACGATAGCCGAAAGATTCGCCGTCCTGCTGTTCGCCGCCGTCCCAAACGCCGTTGCGGTTCAGATCGTATGACACATTAAGGCAGCTTTGCGCCGCCTCGCCCGGATAGTTGCCGATGCTGACGGCGCGCCCCTGGCATTCACCGGCGCAGAACCCCGCCCGGCGGAGATCCTTTTCAATCCCGGAAACCGCCTGGCCGAGCACCTGATCCAGGCGGAAATAGTGAGCGCTGTTCTGGCTTTGCGCGCGCAGCAGCGGATAGAGCTGCGCCGCCGACAGCATAATCAGGCTGCCCAGACTGAGCGCCAGCAGCGTCTCCGCCAGCGTGAATCCCCGCTGCGCTCGGTTCAACATAGCGGGATCGCCAGCACCTGCCGGTCTTCGCTGCACAGACGCAGGCGGCCGCGCACCGAGATCACCAGGCGCAGTTTTCCGGCGGCGTTCGCCAGCGTAATATGCCCGGCCTGCGCCGTATTGCGTAAGCCGTAAAAAGTCAGGGTATCGCTGGTAAACGCCGAGACGGAGATATCTTTATTGGCGCGCGTAAACTGGCGGGGGTCTTGTTCCGCGCAGCTTTTTATTGCGCTATCGTCCGCCGCGTCGTTCAGGCACCAGTATTCACCCTGCCGTATAAGCCGCGCCGTGCGGGTTTCATTACGCCAATCGGCGTTAGCCTGCACCCGGCTTAAAAAATCCAGCAGTTGCCGCGCCCCCTGCTCCAGCCGCAGCGCCTGCTGATACCCCGTCCAGGCGTGCAGACCGCCGCCGGCCAGCAGCGCCGCTATCGCCAGAACCGCCAATAATTCAAGCAAGGTAATCCCCCGCGATTGTCGAATAGCCGTTTTCATACCGCCAGTGTGGGGATTTTATTGAATAACGACAGGGGATTAACGGCGTTATACGAGAAGATACGCAATGTTTGCGCGCAACCATGCAACGGAAGGGGAAAGATGCGGGGAGCGAGGAAAAATAACCTAATGAAGGAAATCCAGGTCAACGTCGCCTACCGCTGGTTCTAGCGCATGGGGCTCACCGAAAAAATACCGGATGCCTCCACGCTCAGCCAGAACCGCATTCGTCGCTTTAATCACAGCGATGTCTTCCAGCAGATTGACCATATCATGGAGCAGGAGCAGGAGCAGGAGCAGGCGCACACCATGGCAAATGGCCGGGTGATCTATTCCGACAGTACGCCCCTCAAGAAGAACCCAACCTACACACTCACAAAACAGAACCCCAGGTAAAAATATGGGCTTCGTCAGCAATCTGAGCCCGCAATATGCGGGCTTTGTGCTCGAGAAGCCTAGTGCTAGGCTATATGAATGCACTGATATTTGGTCGTATTAACGGCCGTTGTTGATAGGTTAAATCATGATTTAATCTATCGTTATGTTATGAGGACTGATCTTCTTTTTTGAATTGATGAAATTAATTATTCTTACTGAGTTTAAAAAAATAAAAATCCCAACAATCACAATCATCACTGAAATCAGTTGTTGCACACTTAGTCTTTCATTTAGAAATATGTAAGATGTAATTACTCCGGAAATCGGAACAAAAAGTGATAAAGGAGCAACTTCTGTCGCCGGATATTTTTTCATTAAGTTGTTCCATATCATATAACCAATAATTGTTGTTATATAAGCCTGAAATAAGACCGAAAAAGCAGAACCTATTGTGATATCATCAGGTATTGATAATATCCCCCCCCATCCTTTAACACAAACTGTCATAACCAGTACAGCGGGAGCGGAAAAAAGACTGGACCAGACTATGAAAGAAATCATGTTCGCTGGTTTGGTTATTTTCACAATGATGTTGCAAACAGCCCATGATAAAGCTGCAATAATGACCAAAAAGATACCTTTTACAGTAGATTCCTGCCCTGAAAAATTAATAATCATAAGCAAGCCTGCAACAGCTGTTATGATACCTAACAAATGAACCTTATTAATTTTTTCCCCAAGAAAAAAACAACTAAGAAAAATTGTAAAAAAAGCACTAAATTGAAGAAATACAGATGAAAGTCCTGCTGATAATCCATTAAACATCGCAAAGTTAACAACCCACCATAACCCCACACCAAAAATGATTCCATACAGAGCCATGCTGAATAATGATATACCTGCCGGTCGTTTGATAAAGAAAACCAACGGCAATGCACAGAATGTAAATCTTAAAAAGGTCAATATGAATGGATCAAGATCCCTTAGCCCCAGTTCAATGACAGCAAAGTTCCCTCCCCAAAGCACCGTTACTAAAAAACCTATAAACAAGTCAACTTTTTTGCTCATTTTTTGTCCCAACACCACAATTAAACAACAATTTTTAACAAGAAAACCCCATTCTCTAATCTATTGTAGCATGATAAACATTTACACAACAAAAACAAAACATTAGCATCCAGGAGTACCCACATCCACAGGACGGATAAAAAATGTTCGACATACAAAAACACAGACACGATTACTTCTATAACTTGGCTACTGTTGTTGAGGATCTGATTCCAGCTGAAATATGTGATAACCTCACAGGCCGTGTAAATACCATTATTGCGCAGGGTTTTGTAGACCATGTAAATCATTCCGGATTAGGAAATAATGCGGTATCTGATTTGGGTGGTAACTATAACCACCACATATTTAAAGGTCCGGACATCAGAGATCATCTCCCGGAACTAAATGCTATCTATCATGCAATAGTTCCTTTGATAAGTTTGATCACTTGTACGGATGCAATAGTCTCACCTTATCCTTTATCAGATATCAATATTAAAGCATATCCTCCTGGCGGTGGTACATTAGGCTTACATTATGATACGAATGGGATCACAGTTCTTTTATTTTTAACGGACAATAAAGAAGCCCCATTACGTATGCAAATTGAGAGAAGCCATCCCAGCAAGAAAGAGCCATGGATTGAGCACAAAAAAATATATGCCAAGAAAGGAGCCCTGCTTGTTATGCAAGGAAGAAAAACTCTTCATGATAGTGAACCAACAGTCACTGAACAGAAATTATCTGTGGTGTATAACTTTTATGAAAGGCATGATACTTATAGACATGAAGATTTTGATAATTTTGTTTATTATGGAAATAAGCCCAAAGAACTGGTTTAACTAGACGTAACCGTTTAAAAATATCATATTTACATGTAATCACAGCAACTCATTGTGTTTTCTATTAAACTCATGAAGAGACACAGAGCATATACAAAAGAGTCCGCACCACAGCTCTCAGACCGTTGACAAAGTCCTGACCTTTCGGTCAGGACTTTGATCTAATAAGGTCAGTGCAAAAAACGGGCTGACCGCCATGCTCAAGGTGCTTTCCCCCATCAATATCAGTTTGAAACCATCACCCTTGAGCTCACCGAAAAAATACCGGATGCCTCCATGCTCAGCCAGAACCACATTCGTCGCTTTAATCACAGCGATGTCTTCCAACAGATTTCTGACCATATCGTGGCGCTGGCGTACGGCGTGGCGAATGGCTGGGGGCTTTATTCCGACAACTCACACCTCAGGGCGAGCATCAACCTGCACATTCATAAAACAGAACCCTAGGTAAAATATGGGGTTCGTCAGCAATCTGGCTGGAGGGCCGTATAAACGCCCCCGGCACTCAATCAACTTCAGATCGCCACCGGCGCTTTAATCGGCGGATGCGGATCGTAGCCTTCGATTTCAAAGTCTTCAAAACGGTAGTCAAACAGCGTATCGGGACGGCGTTTGATCACCAGCTTCGGCAAGGGGCGCGGTTCGCGGCTCAGCTGCAGATGCGTCTGTTCCATATGGTTGCTGTAGAGGTGGGTATCCCCGCCCGTCCAGACAAAGTCCCCGACTTCCAGGTCGCACTGCTGCGCCACCATATGCACCAGTAAGGCATAGCTGGCGATATTGAAAGGCAAACCGAGGAACACGTCGCACGAACGCTGATAAAGCTGGCAGGATAATTTGCCGTCGGCAACGTAGAACTGGAAAAAGGCGTGGCACGGCGCCAGCGCCATTTTGTCCAGCTCCCCCACGTTCCAGGCGGAAACGATAATGCGCCGGGAGTCGGGATCCTGTTTCAACTGAGTCAGCACGTTTTTCAGCTGATCGATCTGACGCCCGTCGGCCGCGCCCCAGGCGCGCCATTGTTTGCCGTAGACCGGGCCGAGATCGCCGTTTTCATCCGCCCATTCGTCCCAGATACTCACTTTGTTGTCATGCAGATAAGCCACGTTGGTATCACCGTTGAGGAACCACAGCAGCTCATGAATGATCGAACGCAGATGGCAGCGCTTGGTGGTTACCAGCGGAAACCCCTGCTGTAAATTGAAACGCATCTGATGACCGAAAATCGACAGGGTGCCGGTGCCGGTGCGATCGGCTTTCGGCGTCCCTTCCTCAAGCACTTTTTTCATCAGATCCAGATACTGTTTCATACTACCTCACCACGAATATTAAAGAATGACGACCGACGATTATTGCTGCGCGGGCTGACGGCGATAGGCCCAGACCATCATCAGAACCCCGACGACGACCATCGGTATCGACAGAATTTGCCCCATGCTGAAGATATTGCTGAATAACCCCAGCTGCGCATCAGGCTGGCGGAAAAATTCCGCGATGATGCGAAAAACGCCGTAGCCGATCAGGAACAGCCCGGAAACGCTGCCCATCGGGCGCGGTTTACGGATAAACAGATTCAATATGATAAACAGCGCGATGCCCTCAAGCGCCATCTGATACAGCTGAGAGGGATGGCGCGGCAGCATGCCGTACTGGTTGAAAATGGCCTGCCATTGCGGATTGCCGGCCGCCAGCGCCAGATCTTCGCCGCGTGAGCCGGGGAATAACATCGCCCATGGCGTACCGGTGGTGACGCGGCCCCAGAGCTCGCCGTTGATAAAGTTGCCCAGACGACCGGCCGCCAGGCCAAAAGGGATTAACGGCGCGATAAAATCAGCCACCTGGAAGAAATGCCGTTTGGTGCGCCGGGCGAACCACAGCATAACGCAGATTACGCCGATCAGACCGCCGTGGAATGACATGCCGCCATCCCAGACTTTAAATAAATAGAGCGGATTATCCATAAACGACGGCAACGCATAGAACAGCACATAGCCCAAGCGGCCGCCGATAAATACCCCGAGAAAGCCCATATACAACAGGTTTTCGACTTCGTCTTTCGTCCAGCCGCTACCCGGTTTGTTGGCGCGACGCACCGCCAGCCACATGGCAAACACAAACCCAACCAAATACATCAGCCCATACCAGTGCAAAGCCACGGGGCCAATTGAAAAGATCACCGGATCAAACTGAGGAAACGCCAGATAGCTCGTCGTCATCGTTCACCACATATTTTGTTGTATTGTTCCCGTCCAGGGGCTATCGATCGGTCGAGGCGGGGCGTTTTCCCGCCGACCGCGGTGGCGAATCATAGCATAGCGCACCGAATCCGTAGGTTATCCGCATAAGAAAAGTTCTGTAAAGCATGGGCTAGCCGTCAATCAGCGACCGCCGCGGATCAGCCCCCCCAGCCCGCGATCTTCGGCGAAGATAGCGGCGCGCCGACGCACTTCGCCGGCGCTCGGGGCCGTCAGCAGTTGTCCGACCAGGGTCTGCGCCTCGGGTAAGTCAATCTGGCGCAGCAGGTATTTAATGCGCGCCACGCTGCGGCCGTTCATACTGAGCGTGCGATACCCCAGCCCGGTCAGCACCAGCGCCCCCAGCGGCTCTCCCGCCATCTCGCCGCACACGGAAACCGCGATACCGTGGCGCCGGCACTCGGCGGCGATGGTATTCAGCGCCTGTAGCATCGCCGGATGCAGGCTGTCATACAGGGAAGCGACGTGGGCGTTGTTACGGTCCACCGCCAGCAGATACTGGGTCAGATCGTTGGTGCCGACGGAAACGAAATCAACGCGCTCGGCCAGATGCGGCAGCATAAAAATCATCGACGGCACTTCGATCATAATGCCGATGCGCGGCCTGGGCTGCGGGGCCCCCAGCTGTTCCGCGACTTCGCCCGCGGCCTGGTCGATCAGGCGGCGGGACTCATCGATCTCATCCAGACTGCTCACCATCGGCAGCAGAATATGCAGATTGCCGCTATGGGCGTTCGCCCGCAGCATGGCGCGAATCTGGATAAGAAATATTTCCGGCTGATCGAGGGTGATACGGATACCGCGCCAGCCAAGGCTGGGGTTCTCTTCACTGATGGGTAGATACGGCAATGGCTTGTCGGCGCCGATGTCCAAGGTACGCAATATGACCTGCCCCGCGGGATAGAGCTGCAACATGCTTTGATATTGCGTCGTTTGCTCATCCTCGGACGGGAAGCCGCTCTGCAGCATAAAGGGGATCTCGGTTCGATACAGGCCAATGCCATCCACCTGATTTATAATATTTTTATCATGCTCTGAGCTTAATCCGGCGTTCAGCATCACCTGCATGCGTTCGCCGCTTTTCAGCACCGCCGGGCGCGCCATATCATCTTCCGCCAGGCGGGTGAGCGCATTTTCCTCAAGCAGCAGGCGCTGATATTCCTGCACCAATAGTGGTTCGGGATCCACCAATAGCTCGCCGCGATAGCCGTCGATAATCAGCATGCGCTGATGAAGCAGCTCAGGCTGAATATCCGCGCCGACCAGGGTCGGGATCCCCATGGCGCGCACCAGAATGGCGGCATGAGAATTTGCCGCGCCGTCGTAGACCACCACCCCCGCCAGCCGCTCCGCGGGCAATTCCGCCAGCAGCGTCGCCGTCAGTTCATCGGCGACCAGAATAAAGCGTTCGGGCCACCGTCCGAGGCTGGGCGCGTTATCGTCGAGATGGAATAACAGCCGCTGCCCGAGGGCGCGGAAATCGCCGGCCCGCTCGCGCAGATAGGTATCCTGCAGGTTGGAGAAGCGCGCCGCGAAACGCTCAATCACCAGCTTGACCGCCCATTGCGCGGCGTTGCCGGCGTCTACTTCCTGAAACAGCTCGCGCTTAAAGCGGGCATCATTAAGCAGGTGGGAATAGAGATCAAAAATGGCCGCGCTCTCTTTTTGCGCGCCGGCGCCGAAGCGTTTGCTGAAACGGCGAAACTCCGCGGTGGCTTCCTCCAGCGCCTGGGTCAGCCGGGCGCGCTCCCGTTCGCTGTCCAGACTTGACGCGGGAAAGACCTGATCCAGAGAAGGCTGGCTGCAATCCCGCCAGCCGGGCGCGATCGCCACGCCGGGAGATGCCGTCAGCGCTTTAACGCGCGCCTGACGGAATTGCCCGAACAGCGTTTTAATCTGCGACTGGGAAAGAATGGCCGCCAGCTGCGTCGCCAGCGTCACCATGAACGACTCTTCGTTTTTATCAAACTGCCGGTGTTCGCGCTGCTGCACCACCAATACCCCCAGCAGCTGGCGGCGATGGATAACGGGCACCCCGAGAAAAGAGCGGAAATGCTGTTCCTTTACGGCGGGAATATATTTGAAACTGGGGTGGGAACGGGCATCCGCCAGATTAATCGGTTCCGCCCGCTGGCCCACCAGACCGACCACGCCCTGGCCGAACGCCAGCGTGACGGTGCGTCCGCGCGGTTTTTTCAGTCCGCGCGTGGCCATCAGGTAGTAGCATTGGTGGTGGTGATCGGCCAGATAGATGGAACAGACTTCCGTGTCCATCGCCTGACAGATTTCATTCACCAGAATATCCAGCGCATCATCAAGGCGGGCCGCCGCCGCTACTTTTTCGACAATTTCTCGCAGGCGCGTGAGCATGATGTGCCTGATTTACCCTCTCTTTCGCCGGGCGCCGGGCGGCTGCGCCGTCCGAGCCGCGCTATGCTCCTGAAGCTGTATCACCGGGCTGATAAACTCTTTCATCACCCGACGATAAACGTCGCGCTTGAAAGATACCACCTGACGTACCGGATACCAGTAACTGACCCAGCGCCAGCCGTCGAATTCAGGCGTACCGCTGCTTTGCATATTGATCTCTGACTCATTGCACATTAACTGTAGCAGAAACCATTTTTGCTTTTGGCCGATACATACCGGTTTTGTATCCCAACGCACCAAACGTTTTGGTAATTTATAGCGTAACCAGTTGCGGGTAGATGCCAGGATACGCACATCTTTTTTCCTTAACCCCACTTCCTCGTACAGTTCACGGTACATCGCCTGTTCCGCATTTTCGCCGGGATTAATTCCCCCCTGAGGAAACTGCCAGGAGTGCTGCCCGTAGCGACGAGCCCACAAGACCTGTCCCTGCCGATTACAAATTACGATACCAACATTCGGGCGGTAGCCATCATCATCGATCACCGGACTACCTCAATAGACTTTAATGCAAAGATGAGCTGATTGTTTCACACTCCCGGCAGACGGTAAACTACTGCTTGGAGCCGTCCCCCTTCTAATAAAGTCGCGATAACCCACAGATAGCATCAAAGTTATAAACATGTAAAAGCCGATCCCGGCGGCTTATTCACTATTTCTGTGGACATCTTTGTGCAGAACCCATGAAAAAGTAAGTGGAACCTGTTGCCGACCGTTAACCCCCTCCTTTAAGATCTAAATAAATAATCATTTACTTTCATGACGTTAATTCGGTTTTCAACCACAAAACCGCCGTAAAGGATCCTGACGAAATTATTGTTGCCTTAACGCTGGCGAAAGATCGTCCTATACCGACTTTATCCACAACCACGGACAGTTCATCAGACAAAAAACCGGCAAAAACAGCAAAACCGCCCCGCGTCAAGGCTGTAAATCAAACCAGTAATGCTTCTTTATGTCGGTTATCCAAGAAATCTGTGGATAACCTGGTGTAAGATCCTGTTCATTGTTGGCGTCTACAGGTGCACAGTTTATAAAATAAGATTCCGCCGACAGGAACTCATTGGGAAAAACCGCTATGAATCATGCTATTATTGACTCCTTCAACAAGTTTTCCGACTGTGCGTTAATGTTTTTCACCCGTTGTGTTTTTTTTGAACGGAAAAAATCAGGCTATCTAACTTATGAATTCACCATCCGTTTTCACTACGCCGCCGCATAGTGAACAGGAACTGTTGCTGCGTGCCCGGTCGCTTGCCGGTTACAATCTGGCTGAACTGGCGGCGATCGCGCAGCTGCCGCTGCCGGCGAACCTGAAACGGGATAAAGGCTGGATTGGCATACTGCTGGAGCGTTTTCTGGGCGCCAGCGCCGGCAGTAAGCCGGAGCAGGATTTCGCCGATATCGGTATCGAGTTGAAAACCATTCCCATCGACAAGCAGGGCAAACCGCTGGAAACCACTTTCGTCTGCGTCGCCCCGCTCACCGGCAACAGCGGCGTCACCTGGGAAAGCAGCCACGTACGGCACAAACTGGCGCGGGTACTGTGGATCCCGGTGGAAGGCTCGCGGCATATCCCTTTGGGCGCACGGCGGATTGGCGCCCCGCTTATCTGGAGCCCCAGCCGGGAAGAGGAAGAGCAGCTGCGCCGCGACTGGGAAGAGCTGATGGACCTGATCGTCCTCGGCCGGGTTGAAAGTATCACCGCCCGCCACGGCGAAGTGCTACAATTACGCCCCAAAGCGGCCAACAGCCGCGCCCTGACGGAAGCGATTGGTGAGTTTGGGCAGCCGATTCTCACCTTACCCCGTGGATTCTACTTAAAGAAAACCTTCACCGCTCCCCTGTTGGCGCGCCATTTTCTGCTGTAACCTGCCACACTTTCGCTTGCCTGCACGCTAATATGGCGGCGTATAATATCGTTTACATTTCGTTTAAGGTGCATTGATACAATGTTTGATTGGATTGTTGATCCGAATGCCTGGTTGGCACTGGGAACGCTGACTATTCTGGAAGTCGTTCTTGGTATCGACAACATTATTTTCCTGTCGCTGGTGGTCGCCAAACTCCCCAAAGCTCAGCAAAATAAAGCACGCCGCATCGGCCTTATGGGCGCCATGCTGATGCGTCTGGGGCTGCTGGCCTCTATTGCCTGGGTTATCCGCCTGACCCACCCTTTGTTTACCGTACTAGGCAATGATATTTCCCTGCGCGACCTGATCCTGTTTTTCGGCGGACTGTTCCTGATCTGGAAGTCGAGCAAGGAAATTCACGAAACGGTAGAGGGCGGCTCGACGGATCACGTCTCGCAGGTGCATTCGTTTTTTGGGGCGATCGTACAGATCATGCTGCTGGATATTATCTTCAGCCTGGACTCCGTGATTACCGCGGTCGGCCTTTCCGACCATCTGTTTATCATGATGGCGGCGGTGATTATCGCCGTGAGCGTGATGATGTTCTCCGCCCGGGCGATCGGCGAATTTGTTGAACGGCATCCGTCGGTCAAAATGCTGGCGCTGTCGTTCCTGATACTGGTCGGCTTCACCTTGATCCTGGAAAGCGTCGAAATTCATGTACCCAAAGGCTACATCTACTTCGCGATGTTCTTCTCCATGGCGGTGGAAACGCTGAATCTGCTGCGCGGTAAAAAAGCCAACACCATCGAGTAACCCCCTCGCGGGCGGCGCAAGCGCCGCCCGTCGCTCTGATTCTTTAGCAATTTTCTCCATTATTCCTACATCATCCTCACCGGCTATTTGCTACAGTGATGGATGGGCCTTAATTTTGCGGTCGAAAACAGGTTAAAGACGATGAAAACACAGATAAAAATGGCGGTTATGCTGGCGTTATTATTCACTCTCGGCGGCTGTTCCAGCCACTATGTCATGGCCACCAAAGACGGGCAGATGCTGCTGACGCAGGGTAAGCCGGAGTTGGATGAAGAAACCGGGTTGCTCAGCTACGTGGACGAACAGGGCAATAAAAAACAGATTAACACCAATCAGATATCGCAGATCATCGAGCGCTGATTCTCCACGTCAGACCTTCGGCGGGCGCGTCCCCGGCACCGCTATGCAATAAAGACGCTTCCCCACATGACCCGGCTTGGTTATAGTCAAATTCAGATAGGCAGGCGTCTGCCTGCCTATCTGTAATTCTCAGACATAAAGGAAGCTGGCAATGCTATATCATCGTATTCCACATAGTTCTTTAGAAGTGAGTGTTCTGGGCCTCGGCACCATGACCTTTGGCGAACAAAACAGCGAAGCTGACGCTCATGCCCAATTGGATCACGCCATTGCCGCAGGTGTTAACCTGATTGACACAGCAGAAATGTACCCGGTGCCGCCGCGCCCGGAAACCCAGGGATTAACCGAAAGCTATATCGGCTCCTGGCTGAAATCCCGCGGCGGACGGGAAAGACTGATACTGGCAAGCAAAGTCGCCGGACCGGCGCGCGGCAATGATAGCGGGATCCGGCCGCAGCAGGCGCTGGATCGTAAAAATATCCGTGACGCCCTGGACGCCAGCCTGACTCGGCTGAACACCGACTACATCGATCTATATCAACTGCACTGGCCGCAGCGGCAAACCAACTGTTTCGGTAAGCTGGGCTACCAATATACCGACGAAAAACCCGCCGTAACCTTGCTGGAAACGCTGGAGGCGCTGAATGAGCAGGTGCGCGCCGGGAAAATCCGCTATATCGGCGTGTCCAACGAAACCCCGTGGGGAGTGATGCGCTATCTGCATCTGGCGGAAAAACACGATCTGCCGCGCATCGTTTCCATTCAGAACCCTTACAGTCTGCTGAACCGCGGCTTTGAAGTCGGTCTGGCGGAAATCAGCCAGCATGAAGGGGTTGAGCTGCTGGCCTATTCGGCGCTGGCATTCGGTACGCTGACCGGCAAATACCTGAACGGCGCCAGGCCCGCCGGCGCGCGGAATACGCTGTTCAGCCGCTTTGTGCGCTATAGCGCGCCGCATACCGAACAGGCTATCGCCGAATACGTGGCGCTGGCGCAGAAACACGGCCTGGATGCGGCGCAGATGGCCCTGGCTTTCGTCCGCCAGCAGCCGTTCGTCGCCACAACCCTGCTGGGCGCCACCTCGGTAGCGCAGTTGCAAACCAACCTCGCCAGTCTGGAACTCACCTTGGATCAGGAAATACTGGACGAACTGGAAGCGATTCACCGCCGTTTTACCATCCCGGCGCCTTAATCGACAACCGTTGGATTGCGCTATATCTTTCCGAATGCCGCCATCGTTATCCCCGGCAGTAGGCGGGGATTTCCGCTCGGCGTTGCGGAGATGCCCGCCTGCGCGGGCATGACGAGAGAGTCAGGGCTTGATGGAGGAGAGCGACTTGACCACGGATGCTCAACACAGTATCCGCGGGCATAACGGGGGTAATTACTTCAGCGTTTGCAGCAAGCTTTTACGCTGATCCTCCAGCGAGGTGACCCGGCCGCACACCTCGTCGCCGAAGTTCTGAAACGCCATTTCCTGATTGTTCCATTCGGTCTGAATCGCTTTCTGCAAACCGCCGAGGTTGCCCATCATCGCCTGGAGCGGATTGCCGCCGCTGGTCATCTGCTTTACGCCCATTTCATTCAGGCTGTCCTGCAGCACGCCGCCCATGCTCTGCTCGACGATTTGCTTGCCGTCCTGCTCGACCTGTTTGATCGCCTGATGGTGAAACGTCAGCCCGTCGCTGCGATGCTCGATAACGCGGTTCATCTGCTGTTTCAACTGGCCGTTCAGCGTGGTCAGCCGGTTGCGGACGTTGCTGTCGCTGCCCAGCTCCCGCACGATAACGCCATCCAACGCCACGCGCGCCTTTTCCAGATGCTGCTGCGCGCCCTGATCGATCCAGGGCAGCTGTTGACGCAGATCTGCCTGATAGGCTTTGGCTTGCTGACGCTGCTCTGCGTTGAGGCTCAACGGCGCGCCGTTGCGCACGATGTCGCCCTCAGGCGAAATCCGCAAATTGCCGCTGGCGCCCACCACCTGCACGTGCTGCGGGCTGATGATAATATCGTCCTGCGGATTAACGTTACACTGATACGCGGCCTGGACCTGCCAGGACAGCAACATCAATAAACCCAGAGTCATTTTACGCAACATATTTTCTCCTGAGGGAAACAACCACGGCCGCGGGGATGAGGGAGCATGCCGCCCGTTGAACGGGCGAAAAACGGCTGAGTAACGGCGAGGCTACCCGGCCGGAGCGGAATTTAGATCAGATCCTCGGGCAGATCCCACCAGATGTCGAACAAATCGCTGACGTTAACCTCCGTCAGCTGCTGCTCTTCCAGCCAGCGGCCGACCAGCTGGCGGTGTTCGTCGGTGCAGTGGCCGATCTTCTGCAGACAGATCAACCCCTGCCATTGCAGATAACCGCTGCCTTCGAACGCCAGACCGTTAGGTTCAATCACGTCATCGACGAACTTGTCCATCATACGGTCGATATCCGCAACGTCGGTTCCCTCCGGGAAACGCCAGCTGACGGAGAATCCCAGTTCCTGAAATTCATCAATGTGTAGTTTTTTACGTAAACGACGGCTACGAGCCTGCGCCATTATTTCACCCTCTCAAACATCAGATCCCAAACACCATGCCCTAAACGCTGACCGCGAACTTCAAATTTTGTCAGCGGACGTGATTCCGGCCGCGCAACGTAGTCATTATTATCGGAAAGATTGCGATATGCCGCGACGGCGCTCATCACTTCGAGCATATGCTGCGCATAAGGTTCCCAATCCGTCGCCATATGAAACACCCCGCCGATCTTCAGCTTGCCCAGCACCAGTTCGACAAACGGCGTCTGCACAATACGGCGCTTGTTGTGGCGCGCCTTGTGCCACGGATCGGGGAAAAACAGCTGCACCATCGACAATGCGTCATCGGGGATCATGGTTTCCAGCACCTCCACCGCGTCGTGGCACATCACGCGCAGGTTATCGATCCCCGCTTCCTGCGCGGAAGAGAGGCAGGCGCCGACGCCGGGCAGATGCACTTCAATCCCCAGGAAGTTCTGCTCGGGATGCTGCCGCGCCATAGTCACCAGCGACGCCCCCATCCCGAAGCCGATCTCCAGCACCAGCGGCGCATCACGGCCGAACAGCGCCGCCATATCCAGCGGTTCAGACTGGTACTCCACGCCCATCACCGGCCAGTAGTTATCCAGCGCCTGCTGTTGTCCGTTGGTCAACCGTCCCTGACGGCGAACAAAACTGCGGATACGACGCAGCGGGCGTCCGTTTTCATCAAATTCCGGAGAGATGACGTTATTAATCATAAAGAGTGTTTACTGTCTGTCCGTTTTCGTTAAGGAAACGCGCATTATGCAAGGATACCGCGGTTTAGCAAGTGCGCCGCCTCGGAAAGTTCCGGTTTACAGCACATTCACTCTGTGCTGGAATCGCAGTCAGACTTTCTACCTGCCGGATAGTGATCCCTTTTATGATGCAAGCGCAACGGTTCGCGCACCAGGTGCTGAACTGGTACCAACGCTATGGCCGCAAAACCCTGCCGTGGCAGCTTGAGAAAACGCCGTATAAAGTATGGCTGTCCGAAGTGATGTTGCAACAAACGCAGGTCACCACGGTTATTCCCTATTTTCAACGCTTTATTTCCCGCTTCCCGGACGTGAAAGCGCTGGCCGCCGCGCCGCTGGACGAAGTGCTGCACCTGTGGACCGGGCTGGGCTATTACGCCCGCGCCCGTAATCTGCACAAGGCGGCGCAGACCATCGTCTCCCGGCACGGCGGCGAATTCCCGGTTACCTTCGATGAGGTGGCGGACCTGCCGGGCGTCGGGCGCTCCACCGCCGGCGCCATACTCTCGCTGTCGCTGGGGCAGCATTACCCCATCCTCGACGGCAACGTAAAGCGCGTGCTCGCCCGCTGCTACGCGGTTGACGGCTGGCCGGGCAAGAAAGAGGTGGAAAAAAAGCTGTGGGCCATCAGCGAAGATGTCACCCCGGCGCAGGACGTCGGCCAGTTTAATCAGGCGATGATGGATCTGGGCGCCATGGTGTGCACCCGCAGCCGCCCCAAATGCGAGCTTTGCCCGCTCAATACCGGCTGCGCGGCCTACGCCGATCACAGCTGGGCGCAGTATCCCGGCAAGAAACCCAAACAGACGCTGCCGGAAAAAACCGCCTGTTTTTTACTGCTGCAACAGGGCGGCAAAATATGGCTGCGGCAGCGCCCCGCCGTCGGCCTGTGGGGCGGGCTGTTCTGCTTTCCGCAGTTCGACGAACGCGGTGAATTGGAACTCTGGCTGCAACACCGTGGTCTGAACGCTGACGGATTACAACAGCTGGTGGCTTTCCGTCACACGTTCAGCCATTTTCATTTGGATATCGTGCCGTTATGGCTGAATGTCTCACAACAACAGTCCTGCATGGATGAAGGCGCGGGTCTCTGGTATAACTTAGCGCAGCCGCCTTCCGTCGGGCTGGCCGCCCCGGTCGAGCGCCTGCTGCGCGAGTTAGCCCGGCCCCAGCCGACACTATTGAATTCCTGCGCCATTGATGAGGAAGAAGCATGAGCAGAACGATTTTTTGTACTTTTTTACAGCGTGAAGCCGAAGGGCAGGACTTTCAGCTCTACCCGGGCGAACTGGGCAAACGCATCTATAACGAAATCTCCAAAGAAGCCTGGGCGCAGTGGCAAACCAAGCAAACCATGCTGATTAACGAGAAGAAGCTCAGCATGATGAACGTTGAAGATCGCAAGCTGCTGGAACAGGAAATGATCAAGTTCCTGTTTGAAGGTAAGGACGTACATATCGAAGGTTATACGCCTCCGAGTCATTGATATTGCAGGGCCTGACGGCCCTTTTGCGTCCTTATTCCCGACACGGCTTTATTATATGAAGAAAATTTTAGCTCTGCTGGTTATCGCACCGTTATTGGTTTCCTGCTCGGGAAACAAAAGCAGCACCGACAATGAAGAATTTATCAAGGATACCAACGCTTTTGATATTCTGATGGGGCAGTTCGCCCACAATATCGAGAATATTTGGGGCATAAACGAGGTGCTGATTGCCGGGCCGAAAGACTACGTAAAATATACCGATCAATATCAGACCCGCAGCCACATCAACTTCGATGCCGGCACCATCACCATTGAAACCATTGCGCCGACGGACTCCACCGCCAGCCTGCGCCAGGCGATTATCACCACCCTGCTGATGGGCGACGACGCCAGCAACACCGACCTCTATTCCGACGCCAACGACATCCAGATCAGCCGGGAGCCGATGCTGTACGGCCAGGTGCTGGACAATACCGGCCAGGCCATCCGCTGGGAAGGACGCGCCGCCAGCTTTGCCGATTACCTGCTGCAAAACCGGCTGCAGAGACGCACTTCCGGGCTGCACGTTATCTGGTCCGTCACCATTCAGCTGGTTCCCAACCATCTGGACCAACGCGCGCACAAATACCTGCCGCTGGTGCGTAAGGCCGCCGAGCGCTATGGCATTGAAGAGTCGCTGATCCTGGCCATCATGCAGACGGAATCGAGCTTCAACCCCTACGCGGTAAGCCGTTCCGACGCCCTGGGGCTGATGCAGGTGGTGCAGCACAGCGCCGGCCGCGACGTGTTCAAAATGAAAGGGAAATGGGGGCAGCCGAGTCGCAGCTATCTGTTCGATCCGGAAAACAACATCGATGCGGGCACCGCCTATCTGTCGATTCTGAAGAACAGCTATCTGGCCGGCATCAACGACCCCACCTCGCGCCGCTATGCGGTGATCACCGCCTAT
This sequence comes from Brenneria tiliae, assembly GCF_023347575.1. NCBI lineage: Bacteria > Pseudomonadati > Pseudomonadota > Gammaproteobacteria > Enterobacterales > Pectobacteriaceae > Brenneria > Brenneria tiliae. The sequence goes on from NZ_JAKPCB010000089.1 coordinate 145,140, forward strand.
AACGGGGGCGCGGGCAGCGTGCTGCGGGTGTTCTCCAGCGACAGAGGCCGCGCGGTAAGCGTTATCAACAATATGTCACCGGGCGAGGTATACGACACGCTGACCACCAAACATCCGTCCGGCGAGTCGCGGCGTTATCTGTACAAAGTGAATACCGCGCAGAAAAATTATCGCCGCTAGCAGATGTTCAAACCGCATGACGAAAAATACGGCCAGCAAGGATGCTGGCCGAGTTGGTGTTTCCCTGGTATTGGCGCCAATAGGTGTCAAAAAGTTAACGTTTGATATTTTTGAATTGTTTAGTTGTTGCGGTTAATGCCGTTTCCGTCGGCAACCGCTCCATTGAGCTGGCTCCGTAGAATCCATCACATTGCGGACAGTGATCCATGATGTACTGAGCGTCTTCCGGCGTTGAAATCGGCCCGCCATGACACAATACAATCACATCGCTGCGCACGGCTTTTGCGGCTTCCGCCCATTGATTGATCAAGGGTACGCAATCGGCCAGCTTAAGCGCGGTTTCCGCACCGATATTGCCGCCGGTGGTCAGCCCCATATGGGGAACAATGATGTCCGCACCGGCTTTAGTCATCGCTACCGCGTCTTCGGCGCTGAATACGTAGGGCGTGGTCAGCATATCTTTCTCATGCGCCAGACGGATCATATCGACTTCCAACGCGTATCCCATTCCGGTTTCTTCCAGATTGGCGCGGAAGTTACCATCAATCAGACCGACGGTCGGGAAGTTCTGTACGCCGGAAAATCCCAACGCTTTCAGATCGTCCAGAAATTTATCGAACTGGCAGAATGGGTCCGTACCGTTAACCCCCGCCAGAACTGGCGTATGCTTTACTACCGGCAACACTTCCTTCGCCATATCGACCACAATCTCATTAGCATTACCGTAAGCCAGCAGCCCGGCCAGCGAACCTCGCCCGGCCATACGATAGCGCCCCGAATTGTAAATCACGATCAAATCGATCCCTCCGGCCTCTTCACATTTCGCGGAAAGTCCGGTGCCTGCCCCGCCGCCAATAATCGGTTCTCGGCGAGCGATCATGTCTCGAAATTTCACCAACAGTTGCTGGCGACTAATACCTGGCATAATTTTCCCCTGTTATTTAAATATCGCCCTGAACGCATCAACGGCGGCGCAGGCGAATAAAGGATCGTTAATATGGAATGGCAGACGGATAAGCCGCCGTTTTTCAGTCTGCTGAACCACGCTTTCCAGCGTCTGTATAAAAGCCTCACGCGCTTGCGGATACCAGAAAAGTTGGTCTGGCGCATCCAGAGCGGAGAACCCTTGCTCAGGAATTAAAAACCGCACCTCCCCTTCACAACGGTTAAGCTTTTCACCAATCCACCGCGCCATCGCCACATTTTCTTCAATCGTGGTACGCATCAGCGTGACCTGCGCATTGTGGTTATAAAATAAACGGTCGGCATACTTTTCCGGCACGCTGTCTGGCGCGCCAAAATTCACCATATCCAACGCCCCGCAGGAAACCACGTAGGGAATCCGCGTTTTGGCTATCGCATCGAAACGCTCAGGAGCACAGGCCAATACGCCGTCAAATAACAGATCGCACACTTCGGTAGTGGTCAGATCGAGCACGCCGGCAAGCAAACCGCTGTCCACTAACTTTTCCATCGCCTTGCCGCCGCTACCGGTAGCATGAAACACCAGGCAATCGAACTCATTTTCCAGCGCTTTGCTGACCGCCTGAATACAAGGCGTGGTAACGCCAAACATGGTCAGGCCAATCGCAGGCTTGTCATCCTGACTTTCCCGTAGCTGAAACTTCACGGCGCCGGCAATCTGATGAGCGGCATTGCCTAGTACCTGGCGGGAAATACGGTTCAGGCCGGCGACATCGGTAACGGAATACATCATGCTGATATCGCTGGCGCCGATGTAGCCGGAAATATCGCCCGATGCCATCGTGGAAACCATCAGCTTAGGTAAACCAATCGGCAGCGTCTGCATCGCGGGCGTAATCAGCGCCGTTCCGCCGGAGCCGCCCAGTCCAAGCAGCGCGGCGACATCATTACGCGATAATATAAAATGCTCAAACGCGACGGCCATCGCATTGATAGCCCGCCCTCTGTCTCCACAAAAGACCGCCGTTGCCCCCTGTGGATGACAGGCTGCAACGGTTTCAGCGCGAATATCCGCCGTACTTGTCGCAAGCGGCTTGGTGGACAGATCCACCGTAACTGTTTTCAGACCGGTTGCCGCGATCAGATCGCGAACATAAATCTGCTCATTTCCTTTAGTATCTGATGTTGTTGCAATATAAATACTGCCGACGTCCTTTCCCATAAGGTATGTTCCTCTCCGTTATCAGACAATATTAACCTGATGATATAAATATAAATTATGAAAAAATAGACACCATTAGATTAACTTGCAACCATAATGAGACTATAGTATCAAAAATGCAAATCATTAAATTATCAAATGAGACGAAAGTCTCATAATAATGCAAATCACACCGCCTCTAAGCGAAAAAATCTTGCCGTAACACATGAACTGCTCATTTTGTTATAGTTCCAGCAACAGCAGCCACGCCTGGAACTTTCCAGCCAGCGACATGCAATAATGAGGTCTATGTGATTGAACGGGATAGTCAACTGACATCAACGCGGGCACGAACCCGGCGCCTACTGATCGATACCGCCATGAAAATGTTTGACCAGGGCATATTTCCTTCCATTACCGACGTCGCCGCAACGGCACAGGTTTCACGCGCCACGGCCTACCGTTATTTCCCGACGCAAAGCGCTCTGGTTTCTGCCGTCGTCGACGAGAGTCTTGGCCCAATACTCGCGTGGCATCCCACGCAGCCAGATGCCAAACAGCGGGTTGCCGAACTGTTGCAATTTGCTTATCCGCGGATGTTGGAACATGAAGGCGCTTTACGTGCGGCGCTGCTGCTTTCTCTCCAACAGTGGGCCGATCGTCGTTCAAATAGCCCTCATGACGAAAAGCTACAGCGCGGCAACCGTAAACGTCTGCTAAAAATAGCCACTGAACCACTGGAAGGGAAAATCCCCGCGGAGTCCCGCCAGCGTGTTATTCATGCTTTGTCTCTGATTTACGGATCGGAGGTCTTTCTGGTTTTAAAAGATATCTGGGATCTGGATGACGATGCCATTCAGGACGTAACCCAATGGGTCGCCAAAGCAATTTTACGCCAGGCGGAAGAAGATGCGGCGGCACAAGTAAGCAGAGATTAGCCGTCTTTTTACGCGGCTGGTGGCGCGCATTGCGGCCGCGGTGGCCGAAGCCTTAATCAAACAGCTGTCTTGAGCGACCCTTTCCCCATGCAATACTTTTTGGAGTCACCGATGAACGCTTCCGTTATCGCGGCAACGCTGGCCGCAACCGTCGCCACGATGAAACAGGCGTACATTCAGGATGGCCCGGCCAGCGCCGAGTTACGCTGCGACCGTCTGACCCGCGCCGCGCGGCTGCTTACCCGGCACCACCGGGAACTGACGGCGGCGATCGGCGCCGACTACGGTCATCGCAGCCCCTATCAGACCCTGTTGGCCGACGTACTGTCCTCCGTCGCTGCGTTGCAGTACGCCGCGGAAAATCTGCAGCAATGGATGCAGGCCGACGAACAGCCGGCCCCGGCCCCAGGAATGCAGGCCCGCGTGCAGTACCAGCCTCTGGGAGTGGTCGGCATCATCAGCCCGTGGAACTTCCCGCTCAATCTGGCTTTCAGCCCGCTGGCGGGGGTATTTGCCGCCGGCAACCGCGCGTTGATCAAGCCGTCCGAGCTGACCCCGCGCACCGCTGAACTGCTGGCCGAACTGATTGCCCGCTATTTCGATCCGCTGGAGCTGACCACCGTGCTCGGCGATGCCGACGTGGGCGCGGCCTTCAGCGCGCAGGCTTTCGACCATCTGGTATTCACCGGCAGCACCGGCGTCGGCCGTCATGTGATGCGCGCCGCGGCCGAAAACCTGGTGCCGGTGACGCTGGAGCTGGGCGGCAAGTCGCCGGTAGTGCTCGATACCGATGCCGATGTGCAGGTAGCCGCCGAGCGCGTGCTGACGATCAAGACCTTTAACGCCGGCCAGATCTGTATTTCTCCCGACTACGTCATGCTGCCTGAAGGCGCCCGCGATGCCTTTGTGGAACACGCCCGCCGTTTTATCGCCCGCACCTTCCCGACGCTACAGGGTAATCCGGACTACACCGCTATCATTAGCGATCGCCACTTCCAGCGCCTCCAGGGTCTGCTGGACGACGCGCGCGCCAAGGGCGCCACGGTCATCGGGCTAGGGCCGGAAAACGAAGTCAACGCCGATGCGCAAACCCGCAAGATAGCGCCGACGCTGGTGTTCGACGTCACCGACGAGATGCTGGTGATGCAGGAGGAAATCTTCGGTCCGGTTCTGCCGATCAAGACTTATCGCCAGGTTGACGAAGCGCTGGACTATATCAATGCGCATCCGCGTCCGCTGGCCGCCTATTACTTCGGTCAGGATCCGCTGCGTCAACGGCGGTTCGGCGAACGCACCACCTCCGGCGCGCTGGTGATCAACGACGTGATGACCCACGCCTCGGTCGAGAGCGTGCCATTCGGCGGCGTGGGCGCATCGGGAATTGGCGCCTACCACGGCATCCACGGTTTCCGTCGTTTCAGCCATGCCAAGGCGGTGGTGGTGCAGAGCCCGGGCGGTGAATTCAATCTGCGTATGCGCGCGCCCTACGCCGCCGGCCTGGCGGAAATCGAAACCCTGCTGGCGACGGCCTCCGCGGCCGACGCCGGCGGACAAAATAAAAGCGAGTAAACCGACAGGCAGCGGCCAGAGAGCGCCAGACGCTCGCCGGCCGCTGCCCGCTCGCGTAAAATCACCTCAGGATTTCCCGCTTTTCCGTCCGGCCATAAACGCATTTTTTGCTACCTTTGCCGATAAAAGGTAGCATCACTGCCGCCCTTTAACGCCATGCTGACTATATTTATAAAAAACCCTAAAAATGACATGGTCTATTCAGGTTCAAAAATACTTATTCATCTCGGCATAAATGACTGACAGGGATACAGGCAAGTAATGACGCAAAGCAAAAAAACAGGTAGTGGACAGGATACAAATCAAAGACGTTGGCTGGATTCACACGAAAAGGGTTACAACAAAAGCTTGGGCAATCGTCACGTTCAGATGATCGCCATTGGCGGCTCCATCGGCACCGGTCTTTTTCTCGGCGCCGGCGCGCGGTTACAGATGGCGGGCCCGGCGCTGGCGCTGGTCTACCTGACCTGCGGCATCTTCTCTTTTTTCATTCTGCGCGCGCTGGGCGAACTGATCGTCCATCGCCCCACCAGCGGCAGCTTCGTCTCCTATGCCCGTGAATTTTTAGGTGAAAAAGCCTCTTACGTGGCGGGCTGGATGTATTTCCTCAACTGGGCGATGGCGGGCATCGTGGATATCACCGCGGTGGCGCTCTACATGCACTATTGGGGAACCTTCGCCGACGTACCGCAGTGGACCTTTGCGCTGGGCGCCTTATCCATTGTCACCCTGATGAACCTGATCGGCGTGAAATGGTTTGCCGAAATGGAGTTCTGGTTCGCCCTGATTAAAGTGGCGGCCATTTCCCTGTTTCTGATTGTCGGTACGGTCTACCTGGGGATGGGCAATCCGCTGGACGGCAACCCGACGGGCTTCCACCTGATCACCGATAACGGCGGCATCTTTCCCCACGGCCTGTTGCCCGCGCTGGTGCTGATTCAGGGGGTTATTTTTGCCTTCGCCGGGGTTGAAATCATCGGCATTACCGCAGGTGAATGTAAAAATCCGCAAACGGTGCTGCCGAAAGCGGTAAACAGCGTTATTTGGCGCATCGGGCTGTTTTATGTCGGCTCGATTGTGCTGCTGGTCTGCCTGCTGCCGTGGAATGCCTATCAGGCGGGGCAAAGCCCGTTCGTGACCTTCTTCAGCAAGCTGGGCGTTCCCTATATCGGCACCATCATGAACATTGTGGTGCTGTCGGCGGCGCTCTCCAGCCTGAACTCCGGCCTGTATTCCACCGGCAGGATCCTGCGCTCCCTGGCGCAGGGCGGCTCCGCCCCCAAGTTTCTGACCCGGATGAGCGCCCAGTCCGTGCCTTATGCCGGCATTTTAATCACCGTGAGCATTCATATTATCGGCGTGTTCCTGAACTATATCGTCCCGTCTCAGGTATTTGAAATTGTGCTGAACGTCTCCTCGCTGGGCATTATCTCCTCGTGGGGCTTTATCATCGTCTGCCAGATGAGGCTGCGTAAGGCGATCCGCCTGGGCAAGGCGCAGCCGGTTTCCTTCAAAATGCCCGGCGCGCCGGTAACCTCGTGGCTGACGCTGGCGTTTCTGCTTAGCGTTCTGGTGCTGATGGCGCTTGATTACCCCAACGGCACCTGGACTATCGCCTCCCTCCCCGTTCTGGGACTGATGCTGGCTGCCGGGTGGTTGGGACTGCGCAAGCAGAAGGCAAGCCAACCTCGCGAAGCGAAAGCGCAGGAACAGGAGTCGGCCGCCGTCTGATGGCGCAGCGGAAAGCAGCAGGCCCGGAACCGGGCCTGCTGCTTTTACCTTTCGATCACGTAGCCATAAAGACGTTTAGCGCCGTTTTCCTCCGCGACGCTGTAAACCCCTTGCAGTTCGGGCGAAAACCCCGGCAGCAGGTTGATCCCGGCTTCCAGCGCCAGAAAATAACGCTGCACCGCCCCGCCCCACACTTCTCCCGGCACCACGCACAGCACGCCCGGCGGATAAGGCAAGGCGCCTTCCGCCGCGATGCGGCCTGCAATTTCCGCTATCGGCACCAGCTCAATATTGCCGCGCACAAAGGCGCTGTTTGCCTCCTGCGGCAGCATCTGCGCCGTCGGGAACGAGTCTTTACGGAACATCGCTTTTTGCAGGTCTTTTACCTGGTGGCCGGCGTAAAAATCATGCATCTCCTGACACAGCCGACGCAATGTATAGCCCTGATAGCGCCGTTCATATTTCTGATACAGGCTCGGCAGAACCTCGCTCAAGGGCGCGTCCCGGGCGATAAGCTGCTCGAAATAGACGATGGCCTCGACCAGGCGCTGCATTTTGATGCTGTCTTCCGCCGGCGTCAGCAGGAACAGGATCGAATTCAGATCGCACTTTTCAGGGATGATACCGTGCTCGCGCAGGTAGTTCGCCAGAATGGTCGCCGGAATGCCGAAGTCGGTATATTCGCCGCTGGCCGCGTCAATGCCCGGCGTGGTTAACAGCAGTTTGCAGGGATCGATAAAATACTGGTCCTGGGCATAGCCGTCAAAGGCGTGCCACCTTTCGCCCGGCTCAAAATTAAAGAAGCGCACGTCATGGGCAATAATGTCCGTGTCGTGATCCTGCCACGGTATGCCCGCTACCCTGGGCGGCACAAACGGCTGAATCAAATCACAGCGCGCCAGCAGTTGTTTACGCGCCTCAATGCCGGTTTTCACACACTCCAGCCACAGGCGGCGCCCGCTGGTGCCCTCATGCATTTTGGCATTGACATCCAGCGCGGCGAACAGCGGATAGAACGGACTGGTGGAGGCGTGCAGCATAAACGCATTGTTAAAGCGCTTATGGTTGCAGAAACGCCGCTGCCCTTTGATGTGGGTATCTTTCTTATGTATCTGCGACGTTTGCGAAAATCCCGCCTGCTGTTTATGCACCGATTGGGTGACAAAAATGCCCGGATCGTTTTCATTCAGATCCAGCAACAGCGGCGAGCACTGCTCCATCATCGGAATAAACTGTTCGTACCCCACCCAGGCGGAATCAAACAGGATGTAGTCGCACAGGTGGCCGATGCTATCAACCACCTGACGCGCGTTATAGATGGTACCGTCATAGGTGCCGAGCTGGATCACCGCCAGACGAAACGGACGCGGCTCATCGGCGCGTTGCGGCGCGACTTCTCTCACCAGCCGACGTAAATAAGCTTCATCGAAACAGTGCGCATCGATCCCGCCGATAAAGCCGAACGGGTTGCGCACCGTTTCCAGATAAACCGGCGTTGCCCCGGCCTGGATCAGCGCGCCGTGGTGATTGGATTTATGATTGTTGCGATCGAACAGCACCAAATCGCCGCGGGTCAGGAGCGCATTGGTCACCACTTTATTGGCGGCGGAGGTACCGTTAAGCACAAAATAGGTTTTATCCGCGTTGAACACGCGGGCGGCGAATTTCTGCGCTTTCTTGGCGGCGCCCTCGTGGATCAGCAGGTCGCCCAGCTTGACGTCTGCATTGCAAATATCCGAACGGAAAATATTTTCGCCGTAAAAATCAAAAAACTGCCGCCCCGCCGGGTGCTTACGGAAAAACTGACCGCCCTGATGCCCCGGGCAGGCGAAAGTGGTGTTCTCCATATCGACATACTTGATCAGGGTATCGAAAAACGGCGGCAGCATCCTATCCTGATACGCCTGCGCCGCGCTTTCCAGCACCGCGGCGTGCTCGCCGGCCTCGTCCAGCGGCAACCACGCGCTGCCGGCCGGCAGCATCTCGGACGGGGAGTCCGCCTCATTATTCGGTACGACGAAAGCCGGAATGGTAAACCCGGTATGATGCAATAACGACAGGATCCCGCAGCGCGCTTCCTCAATAGAGACCACCACGGCCGCCACATCGGTAAAGTCGGTCTGACTTAGCGCAACAATTTCACGCCCCGTGATTAAACGGCCGGCAAGCGCCGCATTAGCCGCAATTTTTAACTGTTTCATTTAACCAAACCCAAACGGTTAAGGATGAGTGTACGTGCCCGGAAGACACGGCGCAGGGATAGCAATCCCGACCAATCACAATGCCCGATCAATAACGCCAAGCGCAGGATCCCTACAGCCATAACTGTAGGTGAAGAATGGATAAACTGGAGCCAGCACCATCCGATAGACATCAGTAAAATCAGAGTAAAACTCTATTTTTAATCATGCCTAACAGTGAGCGTACGAACGCCTCACCGCATGGTGGCGAAGGAGGATAATCGAAGAGACGAAGAGAGGCGGCTGAAACGGGCGGCATAGCGCGACATCATCAAAGATCCGGTGCGGTAACCCGGCACCATGAGCAATGAATCCGACATATCAGCAGCCCCCGTTAACCACAGATGAACAGCGCGTTCAAATGAACTGAAAGTTAAAAACCGCGCAATATTGGCATTCTTTTTCACCAAATTCAAGAAACGCCCGGCCCCAATTTTGCACCCGAGCCGGGCATGACGGCAAAAGGCGCCATTGCCGGGAAAAACCACAACCGCGCCGATTGGCAAACGGGCGAACAAAACCTGACGCCATTATTGCCTGAAAATAGAGCAGGCACATGGCTTTGTGACAGAAACCCGTTGACGACGCCCGGGCAATACGGTTTAATGCGCCCCGTTGCCCGGATAGCTCAGTCGGTAGAGCAGAGGATTGAAAATCCTCGTGTCCTTGGTTCGATTCCGAGTCCGGGCACCATAATTTAGAAACGGACGTCTACAGACGTCCGTTTTGCTTTATAAAGTCAATAAGTTATCCCTCTCCCCACGTCTACTACCGTTAGTTAAAATCTACTGGCAGCGCCCCCTTTTTGTTGGTAAAAAAGTTGGTAAACTCGGTTCGATGAGCTTTTTACCAGCATTAGCACCGGAGGCCAGCTATTCGCTTAACTGATATGGCGGTAAAAAACGCCAGGCCTTCCGACAAGCAGATCAAACTATCTGATGGTAAGGGGCTTTATCTGCTGGTGCATCCCAACGGTTCCAAATACTGGCAAGCGGCTTATCGCTATGATGGTAAGCAGAAAGTGTTCTCGATTGGCACCTACCCTTCTGTATCGCTCTCAGAAGCTCGTACAAGCCTCTTAGAAATGAAATCTCTGTTAGCCAGTGGTATCGACCCCCTCCAGCAAAAAAAGGCTGTAAAAGCTGAGGAGCGCGGAGATTTTACGTTTGAAGCTGTAGCGCGAGACTGGCACAAAAAATGTCTGTCAGTGAGCGTTGGATACCTCAACACAGCGAACGGATTCTAAACAGCCTTATTAATCATCTTTTCCCTGCTATAGGTTCACGAGATATTAAGACGCTGAAAACTCGTGATCTACTTTTACCCTTACGTAAAATTGAGACGAAAGGCCAACACGAAACCGCTTCACGTTTAAAACAGCGTATTACAGCTATTATGCGTTATGCTGTACAAGAAGATATCATTACTCAAAATCCAGCTAATGAACTTGACGGTACATTAATCACACCGAAAAGAACACATTATCCAGCGCTTGAACTTGATAAAATACCCGATCTACTTACTCGTATTGATGCTTATAATGGGCGTAGATTAACTGTATTAGCTTTAAAACTCACTTTGTTAGTATTCATACATTCAAGTGAATTGAGGTTTGCCCGTTGGCCCGAAATAGATTTTGATAATGCGTTATGGGTTATTCCGCCAGAAAGAGATGAGATTGAGAATGTTAGATTTTCTGAGCGAGGATCTAAAATGCAGATACCTCATTATATACCTTTGAGTCATCAAGCCATTAATATACTCGAAGAACTGAAAGAGATTAGCCATGATGTTTCTGACGGTCAGGGTTTGATTTTCATTGGCTGCCACGATTACAAAAAACCAATGAGTGAAAACACCATAAATAAGGCTTTGCGTCAAATGGGCTATGATACTCAAAAGGACGTTTGCGGCCACGGTTTCCGCACAATGGCTTGTAGTAGTCTGGTTGAATCCGGCATATGGACTGAAGACGCTATAGAAAGGCAAATGAGCCATAAAGAACAAAATGATGTTCGTGCTGCTTATATTCATAAAGCCAAGCATATTACCCAAAGGCGGTTAATGCTTCAATGGTGGGCTGATTATCTGGACGCAAACAAAGAAAGGCATATTATGCCGTTTGACTTCGCTAAAATATTATAGGGGGATTTATGGATACTTTAATTTTCAATAACAATGAAGATGCGTACAAAGAGTGGTTAAACGATAATCCAGAAGGATACGTTATTAACCTGCTAAAAACTGCCAAAGGTACGGAAAGGAAATCCGACATAAATAGCACATGCCTCCACCGAGCAAATTGCCACTCTATAAACCCTTTTGTGTCAGATAAAGAGAAAACTGGATTTACAACAGGCCAGTATCAAAAAATATGCTCTTTATCAGAGGAGTCTGCTTATAAAAAAGCTAAAGAACTTACAGGACTGAAGGAAATTAAACCCTGTTCTTTTTGTTTTAAGCATGTAGATATATAACAATTAAATACCAAAAAATAAAGGAGGTTCCAAGCCTCTTTTATTTTGGTTTAAACGCTTGATATTTAACAAACTGATCTACTTCCTGCTGTTGTTGTTTTGATGTTTCTTTTTTTAAGTTTGATTTCAATTTAGATTTAAATCTATTTTCATACTCAGCAATATATACAGGTTTTTTCTTTATTTCTTCTTTAATCACTTTTTATTTTTTTTAGGTTGAATAATAGGTTTCTTTATTCCAAGTTTTTCTCTTACTCCTTCGATCTTAGCGGCTCTACTATTGAAACGGCTACCGCTCTTGAGTCTAAATTGATTGGTGGCTGCGTTTGCTGTTTCTGCATGATCAAGTATCCTACCAATAGAACCGCCGCTAAATTTAGAACTCCCACTATTGAAGCCACCTTGATTATAATCATAGTCTGATTTTTTATTGTATTGTTTTTTAACTCTGTTGAGTATTTGTGCAGCTTTTTGTGTTGCTCTTCCAATCTTTTTGTTTGTTGGTCTATTATATTTTTCGCTGAGTTTAAAGCGGTTGTTGTTGTTTCCAATGAGTTGTTCACTCTTGTCAGTGTCTGTTGTGTCTGGTTTAATGCCGTACTGACTGACTCTGATAATATCATCATCGTTTCTGATAATGGTTCTATCGTCATTGAAATCTGATTCAATAGATGATCGTCCAATACTATTTGGTTCATCATCTTTTCTTGCTGAGAAACTTCTAACGAGTTCATCATCTCTATCTTTGTCATATTTCACCTTACTTTTTATAGTGTTCCAACTAAATTTTTTGCCAATCCACTGATCAACTTCACTTTCAATGAATGCGATAGACCTTTCACCTGTTTTTACGGGAGCCGGGAAACTATTATTTTTAATCAGTCGATAAATCCACGCTCTACAAAATCCAGTACGATCGACTACTTCAGAAATGCGGATCAGTTTTGTTTTTTCTTTCATATATTTTTCCTTTTGTTATTTGATAGAATGTATTATTCGAATATCGCTTATGACGATCAACAACATTTTTAAAAAAATACTGGATTTTTTATGAAACTTGAGTTAGAAAAGACAACTAAGTTAATTGAAAACAATTAGTTATTATTTTTAGCAAAAAGTGCTGTTATCTCTACAAGGCATGCATAGTGAATTCCGTATTCATCAAGACACATGGGGTTATTCTTGTATGGCAGGATTCATAGCCAAATGGCCTGAATGGATGATGTTAGATGTGCCCTTCTAATGGTGTTTGAATACATCCCCAAAAAAAATACCACATAGTTATTTTAACCTGTGGCATTTTTGTATATTAAATACTCTTATATATCATATTGATGATAATGTTTAATTAGTTATCTAAAAATACTTTCAGAGTAAATGCCTGTTCATTGCTGCCTGTATGCATGATAACATAATGTTCTTTAAAAACCTCTGGTGAAACAATACGAGTAGTTTCCTTGACTAACGTACATTTTCTCTGAACTAACATGTCATTGATTGACTTTACATCTTCTTCCTTACCTGCTGACATAAAATATATGAGGTTTTCAAATGAGGTACAATAAAAGCCCTTCGATATTGTAGAAGAAAATGAGCTAAATGAAATGGCAGTTAAAATTGTGGCTAAAATTATTCTCTTCATTAGATATTATTCCATATATATAAGAGTGTTTGCACTTTAATCACTCATTCATGATTAGTATCGGCATAAGGTGACATAACTTTACTAAAAGCGGTAGGATGATGCTGTTAACCCAAAACCTCATGAATATCCAGTGCAGGGTGTTCTTTATGTCTGCTGATGTCTACTAACGCCTAATAACGTAACTTATTGATTTAAATTGACAACATCAATTATTTGTTGGTAAAAATACGTTGGTAAAAACTACCAAATATCACTTTTAGTCATTCAAAACAAAGGAATAAGATGATGTTCGATTCCGAGTCCGGCACCATTATTCTTTTTTATGCTTCCCTATCAATTCCTATGTTGTTGCTATTCAATAGGTTGGCGTAAAAATCTTTCCCGATGCGTTTTGATTTATCCCTTCGTATCCGGAAAATTTGGGGTCAGATTGCGGGTCATTCAGTTCGATGAACGAAGGAGCCCCTCACATGGCCCTGAATGACAGTAAAATCCGCGCTGCCAAATCCCGCGCAAAATCCTACAAACTTACCGATTCGCAAGGCTTGTACCTGACCGTATCCGCCAGCGGCGCTAAGTTATGGTATTTCCGCTATCGCCTCGACGGTAAAGAAAGCCGTCTAGCCTTTGGCCCCTACCCTCAGACTACGCTGGCGGAAGCCCGCGAAAAGCGCGATGCAACGCGTAAGTTGCTGGCATCCGGCATCAGCCCTTCTCAGCTTCGCAAAACGAACAATCCCGCCGTTGAGGAATCCCGCACCTTTCAGTATGTCGCTCAGGCGTGGCACACCAGCAGCCTTAAGCTCTGGTCAGACGCGCACGCCGATAAAATTCTCATCTGCCTGAAACGCTACGTTTTCCCCGCGATCGGTGCGATGGATATCGCGCAGGTTGAGACCCGACATCTGGCGCAGTTGGTTAAAACCATCGACGATAAAGGCGTGCATGACGTCGCCGGACGGGTGCGTCAGCATCTGACCAAAATCATGCGCCACGCCGTCCAGCACGGCGTAATCAAATATAATCCGGCTTACGATTTGGATGGCGTCGTGACCCCGGTGGTGACCCAACATCATCCCGCCCTGCCGCGCCAGCGTTTTCATTTCCTGCTCCAGAAAACTCATTTTTTTCATTTCCCCCTTTCATGATTGCCGCAACTCCAAAATCTGATACAACTTTTCCCCGGCGCGTAGGCCGATAGCCCTGAATGATGGGTCTGGCTACGAACGATACCTGAGCGCCGGGGCGGCAGCCGTTGAGGTGTTGTGGGGCTTCGGTTGTGCTCTCTGAGCAGCCGCCCGCTGGCGCGGGTTATCCCCCGGATCGTCCTGATCCCCCTCCGGTATCGGTTCAAGTTCTCCTGTGAGTGAAAGTGAGTTGAATTAAGGTGTCAGAATCCCGCCACACGCTGGCGCAGTGGAATTGTCTGGTGCAGTAACATGGCGCTGGTGCGTCACTTTCCCGCTCGATGCGGTTAAAGTGACGCACTGGACTGGCGCAGTGATTAAAAATTGAAATTCTGGTGCAGGATTGCGGTCACGCGGCAGCGAAGGCTGACCGCAGCCCGTCACGCCGTTTATAGATTGGAGCAGAGAGTGAAGGATGACCTTAACCATCGGTAGGATGGCCCGGCGGTTTGCAAAGGTAGCCGCCGGTAAGGGATTGACCATCCTGATTCATCAGGCGCTTCTATCAGGTCGTGAAGCATTTTGTGCAGGCGAAAACTTACACCCGTGGCAACAAGGCAGAAAGGGAAAACTGTTTTTTGCTTTTATAGAGTTGTTTGTTGATTTTTTAGTCATTTTATGAATAACAAGCTGCCGCGCTTCGCTTGCCTTCTCCCGTCCCGTTATCCGCATTCACCGATAACGGGACGGGAGAGATTGTTTTACTTTAGTGCTCCTCTGGCTTGCGGTAACGGGAAGGCCAGATTTCCGCAGGCGCAACACCCAACGCTTCCGCAATCAGTCGTTCTCCCTTGGGCCAGTGTTTTGTCAGCGCATTCGCCAGCGTGGAAGAGGCCAGCCCCGCGTTACGTGAAACCGCCGCCAGCGAAGTCCCCTGCTTTTTCAACGCCGCAATAATATCGGCGGGGTGCCAATCCTGTCGATTCATGCCGCCTCCTCATTAATACATTTCACACCGTCGGCGGTACGTATCCAGCGCGGGGCTTTCAGTTCAGAAGCAAAGTAATCAACCAGTTCCGCTAATAGCCAGCGCAATTGTTCTTCCGCTTGTGGCGGAAACATCCGGCAAAGCAGAAGCTGAGTCAGGGTAAAACAGTAATCGCAAAGCGTATCCGCATCAGGGGCAAAACGAGGAGAGTTTGTGGGCAAGGTATCAACGGTCAGGCTGTCTATCAGGTGAGGTGGAATGGGATCGCGTAGGCCCGGTTTCAGCAGCGCAAGACCGGCGGCAAGCCGACCGCAGAGAGCCATCTTCAGTACAGGATCGTAGCTTTCCGCCTGAGTATCTGCGCACTTTTCACAATGATCGGCCAGCACGGTAAAATCTGTATCGGCATTAAAAGGGTGGGTAAGTAACGGGTGAGTCTGGTTGAGGGTTGTAGCCATAATGGCAGCCTCCAGTGAGAAGTTAACTTATAACCACCACCAGAGGTTCCAATCTCAGGGTGGTGGACTGAACGGGGTTGGAACTACCGGCCTCACTGAAACCGGCGCACCTTGCGGTGCCCCCGCCCAGCCCACCATAATTTGGGTGTAGCTAAACGCGCGACATAAAAAAAGACGCGTTGGCGTCTCGTCGCCAGTGAGGTTCATCGGGGTTCCAATCCCGGCACCTGATTTTGCGAGAGCGTTCAGAATTCCGTGTCACGATAAAATCGTTATAGCGTAATCACGTTATTCAGCCGTCCCTCAAAATAAATGGCTAACTGCGACAAAGTCAAATTCCAGTTCTGGAGCGGCATTGTCCAT
>NZ_JAKPCB010000088.1:0-160431 GCF_023347575.1 Brenneria tiliae
GACATCCGCATCGCCTTTCGGCCCGGAAGTGTTTTGGTGGTGGGGCTCCCACTGCTTGTACGTACACGGTTTCAGGTTCTGTTTCACTCCCCTCGCCGGGGTTCTTTTCGCCTTTCCCTCACGGTACTGGTTCACTATCGGTCAGTCAGGAGTATTTAGCCTTGGAGGATGGTCCCCCCATCTTCAGACAGGATATCTCGTGTCCCGCCCTACTCATCGAACTCACAGCATGTGCATTTTTGTGTACGGGACTATCACCCTTTGTTGTGCGACTTTCCAGACGCTTCCACTAACACACACACTGATGATGGTTCTGGGCTCCTCCCCGTTCGCTCGCCGCTACTGGGGGAATCTCGGTTGATTTCTTTTCCTCGGGGTACTGAGATGTTTCAGTTCCCCCGGTTCGCCTCATCACACTATGTATTCATGTGATGATAGTGCAACGTATTGCACTGGGTTTCCCCATTCGGGTATCGTCGGGTATAACGGTTCATATCACCTTGCCGACGCTTTTCGCAGATTAGCACGCCCTTCATCGCCTCTGACTGCCTAGGCATCCACCGTGTACGCTTAGTCGCTTAACCTCACAACCCGAAGGTGTCTTTAAACACATTCGCGCTGCGATTTTTGAGAGACTCTGACGCAACAAAACCACTACCCTCGCGGATAATGTTCAGCTGCGTCGTTTCAAATTTCAGCTTGTTCCAGATTGTTAAAGAGCAATATCTTAAACACGACTCGTTAAAGTCATCTTTAAGATATTCGGTGATAATGTCTTTCACTCATTATCGGAATGGCGTCCCCAAGGGGATTCGAACCCCTGTTACAGCCGTGAAAGGGCAGTGTCCTAGGCCTCTAGACGATGGGGACCCGAAATCTGCTTATCGAATCAATGATTCGATAATTTCGGGTAAGGGCGAGATTTTTACACTAAAAATCAAGCGACATGGTTAGTTGTCACCGCCCTCACCTTGAGGTAATGCCTTGCTCGTTATTTTCATCAGACAATCTGTTGTGGACACTGCACTTTCCAATATCTCACTTCAGTTTAAGGAGGTGATCCAACCGCAGGTTCCCCTACGGTTACCTTGTTACGACTTCACCCCAGTCATGAATCACAAAGTGGTAAGCGCCCCCCCTAAGGTTAAGCTACCTACTTCTTTTGCAACCCACTCCCATGGTGTGACGGGCGGTGTGTACAAGGCCCGGGAACGTATTCACCGTAGCATTCTGATCTACGATTACTAGCGATTCCGACTTCATGGAGTCGAGTTGCAGACTCCAATCCGGACTACGACGCACTTTATGAGGTCCGCTTACTCTCGCAAGTTCGCTTCTCTTTGTATGCGCCATTGTAGCACGTGTGTAGCCCTACTCGTAAGGGCCATGATGACTTGACGTCATCCCCACCTTCCTCCGGTTTATCACCGGCAGTCTCCTTTGAGTTCCCGACCAAATCGCTGGCAACAAAGGATAAGGGTTGCGCTCGTTGCGGGACTTAACCCAACATTTCACAACACGAGCTGACGACAGCCATGCAGCACCTGTCTCAGAGCTCCCGAAGGCACAAACCCATCTCTGGGCTCTTCTCTGGATGTCAAGAGTAGGTAAGGTTCTTCGCGTTGCATCGAATTAAACCACATGCTCCACCGCTTGTGCGGGCCCCCGTCAATTCATTTGAGTTTTAACCTTGCGGCCGTACTCCCCAGGCGGTCGACTTAACGCGTTAGCTCCGGAAGCCACGGTTCAAGACCACAGCCTCCAAGTCGACATCGTTTACGGCGTGGACTACCAGGGTATCTAATCCTGTTTGCTCCCCACGCTTTCGCACCTGAGCGTCAGTCTTCGTCCAGGGGGCCGCCTTCGCCACCGGTATTCCTCCAGATCTCTACGCATTTCACCGCTACACCTGGAATTCTACCCCCCTCTACGAGACTCTAGCCTGTCAGTTTTGAATGCAGTTCCCAGGTTAAGCCCGGGGATTTCACATCCAACTTAACAGACCGCCTGCGTGCGCTTTACGCCCAGTCATTCCGATTAACGCTTGCACCCTCCGTATTACCGCGGCTGCTGGCACGGAGTTAGCCGGTGCTTCTTCTGCGGGTAACGTCAATCAACAAGATTATTAACCTTGTTGCCTTCCTCCCCGCTGAAAGTGCTTTACAACCCGAAGGCCTTCTTCACACACGCGGCATGGCTGCATCAGGGTTTCCCCCATTGTGCAATATTCCCCACTGCTGCCTCCCGTAGGAGTCTGGACCGTGTCTCAGTTCCAGTGTGGCTGGTCATCCTCTCAGACCAGCTAGGGATCGTCGCCTAGGTGAGCCTTTACCCCACCTACCAGCTAATCCCATCTGGGCACATCCGATGGCGTGAGGCCCTAAGGTCCCCCACTTTGCTCTCGCGAGGTTATGCGGTATTAGCTACCGTTTCCAGTAGTTATCCCCCTCCATCAGGCAGTTTCCCAGACATTACTCACCCGTCCGCCGCTCGTCACCCAAGGAGCAAGCTCCTCTGTGCTACCGCTCGACTTGCATGTGTTAGGCCTGCCGCCAGCGTTCAATCTGAGCCATGATCAAACTCTTCAATTTAAGATTTGTTTGATTCGCTACGTTAATAGCATGCTCAAAGAATTTATAACTGTTTATTCGTAATGAATTTACTGTCAGTCACTCTTCAAGACTTTTTATATCGTTTGCGGATATTGTCTTGTGAGTGTCCACACAGATTGTCTGATTAAATTGTTAAAGAGCAGTGCGCCGTGGCCTGAGCCGTTAACGCGAGGTGGCGTATATTACGCTTTCCTCTTGCAGAGTCAACGCTTATTTTAAGCGTTTTCCTCTTGCTTATCGACCCGGTTTGCATTCGCAGCGCCGTGTCGATGGAGGCGCATTATAGGGGGCAGATTCAGAAGCGCAAGCAAATATCTTGAACTTTCTTCCGGTTGCGCAACTTTCAGCCACCTGGTCGATTAAATGCGCGTTTTTATCCACTGAGGCAGATCCGCAAGGCTGTCGATGACGCCATCGGCCAGAGATTCGCCCAGTTCGGTGATCGGCTTTCCGCTACGAACCAGAACTTTTGTTCCCACCCCTGCGGCAATCGCCGCCTGCATATCTTCAGCCTTATCGCCAACAATATAGGAGGCAGCCATATCGATATTCAGATGGCGCTGGGCGGAAAGCAGCATTCCCGGTTGCGGTTTGCGGCAGTCGCATACCTGGCGATATTCCTCATTCCCTTGTTCAGGATGATGCGGACAAAAATAGATACCGTCTAAATCCACGCCGCGATCGGCCAAAGACCAATCCATCCATTCCGTCAGTTGCATAAACTGCTCTTCGCTAAACTTGCCGCGGGCAATGCCCGATTGATTGGTCACCACTACTAATGCGAACCCCATGCTTTTCAGTTCGCGCATGGCATCGATGACGCCCTCAATAAATTGGAATTGATCAATCTCATGTACGTAACCGTGATCGATATTGATCGTACCGTCACGATCGAGAAAAATTGCTGCAACACGCTGTGGCACTTACTTTGCTCCTGATGGCGTAAATTACCGCTAGTATCGCATGTTTTCATCGTCCGAGAGAATGCCGGGGTAACGACAATCCCGATTGACTCGGACGTCTAGACGCCCTAACATCCGACTAACATTCTGCTTAAACAGAATCTGATTTATCCAGCCATAGGCGCTTATAATAAAATATATGATTGAACTTTCTAATATTACCAAGATTTTCCAGCAAAACGGCCAAGCAATTACCGCACTTGCGGATGTCAGTCTTCATGTCCCGGCAGGACAAATCTACGGCGTAATCGGCGCATCAGGCGCCGGTAAAAGTACCCTGATCCGCTGCGTCAATTTATTAGAACGACCGACCCAAGGCAGGGTTCTGGTTGACGGACAGGACCTGACGCAGCTGACGGAGAGTCAGCTAACGCAGGCGCGTCGCCAGATTGGCATGATTTTCCAGCATTTTAATCTGCTCGCCTCGCGCACCGTGTTTGGCAATATCGCTCTGCCGCTGGAGCTTGATAACGCACCCAAGGCGGAAATTACGCGCCGGGTAAATGAATTACTGGATTTGGTCGATTTGTCGGACAAGCATGACGCCTACCCCGCCAACCTTTCCGGCGGGCAAAAGCAGCGGGTGGCGATCGCCCGCGCGCTGGCCAGTAATCCTAAAGTTTTATTATGCGATGAAGCGACCAGCGCGTTGGATCCGGCGACCACCCGCTCCATTCTGGCGCTGCTGAAAGATATCAACCGCCGTCTGAATCTGACCATCCTGCTGATCACCCACGAAATGGACGTGGTAAAACGAATTTGCGATCGGGTTGCGGTGATCAGCGGCGGACGCCTGATTGAAGAGGACACAGTGGGGCAATTGTTCTCCCATCCCAAAACGCCGCTGGCCCAGACATTTATCCAGTCCACGCTGCATCTGGATATCCCCGACGACTATCTTGCCCGCCTGACGCCAACCCAGCGGGAAGGCAGCGTGCCATTGCTGCGCATGGAGTTCAGCGGCCAGTCCGTCGATGCTCCGCTGCTGTCTGAAGTCGCCCGGCGTTTTAACGTTAATAACAATATTATCAGCGCCCAGATGGATTACGCCGGCGGGGTTAAATTCGGCATCATGCTGGCGGAAATGTACGGCCGGGAGGAAGATACCACCTCAGCCATACAGTATCTGAAGGATCACCATGCAAATATCGAGGTGCTAGGTTATGTCTGAAGCCATGATGTGGTTAATGGCCCGCGGCGTGTGGGAAACCGTGGCAATGACATTGGTTTCCGGCTTTTTTGGTTTTGTTCTGGGGCTGCCGGTCGGCGTTCTGTTATACACCACCCGTCCGGGGCAAATTATCGCCAACCCGAAACTTTATCGCGCGCTGTCAGCCCTGGTGAATATTTTCCGCTCCATTCCCTTTATTATTTTACTGGTGTGGATGATCCCCTTTACCCGGGTTATCGTGGGTACGTCCATCGGCCTGCAGGCGGCAATCGTCCCGCTCACCGTTGGCGCCGCGCCTTTTATCGCCCGCATGGTGGAAAACGCCCTGCTGGAAATTCCAACCGGCCTGATCGAGGCTTCACGCGCGATGGGCGCAACCCCGATGCAAATCATCAGAAAAATATTGTTGCCGGAAGCGCTGCCGGGCCTGATTAATGCCGCGACCATCACACTCATCACCCTGGTAGGCTATTCTGCAATGGGCGGAGCCGTTGGCGCCGGGGGACTGGGTCAAATTGGCTATCAGTATGGTTATATCGGCTATAACGCCACGGTAATGAATACGGTATTAATCTTGCTGGTTATTCTGGTTTATCTGATCCAATTCTGTGGCGACCGGGCAGTAAAGGCCGTCACGCATAAGTAAGCGTGAGAACACGCATGGGCCTTAGGTCCCATGCCATAAAGACTTTTAATTAGAGGTTAAGGATATGGCTATTAAATTGCGGTCCATCGCGACCATCGGCGCATTGATTGGAGCCCTGGCTCTGGCGGGATGCGGTCAGGAAGAGAAAGACCCGAATCATATTAAAGTGGGCGTTATCGTTGGCGCGGAACAACAGGTGGCTGAAGTTGCGCAAAAGGTCGCCAAAGATAAATACGGTCTGGACGTCGAATTGGTCACCTTTAACGATTATGTGCTGCCTAATGAAGCTTTGAGCAAAGGAGATATCGATCTGAATGCTTTCCAGCATAAGCCTTATCTGGATCAGCAAATTAAAGATCGCGGTTATAAGCTGGTCTCCGTGGGCAATAGTTTCGTTTACCCCATCGCCGGTTACTCCAAGAAAATAAAATCACTGGATGAATTGCAGAACGGCGATCAGGTCGCGTTGCCAAACGACCCGACCAACCTGGGCCGCTCTTTGCTGCTGTTGCAGAAAGTGGGGCTGATTAAACTGAAAGAAAATGTCGGCCTGCTGCCGACCGTTCTGGACGTGACCGAAAATCCGAAAAACCTCAAGCTGGTCGAGTTGGAAGCACCGCAGCTGCCGCGCTCGCTGGATGACGCGCAGATTGCATTGGCTATCATCAACACCACTTATGCCAGCCAGATTAATCTGACGCCGACCAAAGATGGTTTATTTGTCGAAGAGAAAGATTCTCCTTATGTGAATCTGCTGGTGGCGCGTGAAGACAATAAAGACGCTGAGAATGTGAAAAAATTCGTTCAGGCTTATCAATCGGATGAAGTGAACGACGCGGCCAACAAAATCTTTAACGGCGGCGCAGTAAAAGGCTGGTAAGCCAGTTATTATTTCTTTATAAAGTATATCGCTGAGACGGGCTGCGGCCCGTCTTGTTATTTATGCAATAGCTTGCTTCAATATCCGCTCTTTAAATAAAAAGCAGAGGAAATTTTATGCGTGCTCTACCTCTTGTGCTGTTAGCCATGTCGCTAACAGGATGTTCCCTGTTGCAGAAGTCACCGGCGCCCGCGCCTCAACCCGCCGAATCAAAAGTAGAGCCGGTTGCCAAACCCAAGCCAGTCCCGCGTCCCGCTCCCGCAGTGTTATACAAAAGCGCTGAAGAGCTGGTTGGTAAACCGTTCCGCGATCTGGGGGAAGTATCCGGCTCATCTTGCCAGGTAAGCGCCCAGGATGCGCCGCCCAATATCGCCAATGCCCGCAGAAGAATGCAAAACCGGGCCGCGGAGATAAAAGCCAATGCCGTTCTGCTGCATGAATGCCAGGTTATCAGCGGCGTGGCCGGCTGCTATCGTCAGGCCGTCTGTCAGGGCACCGCATTGAGAGTGTCTTCTCAATGACCCCATTTGTTTTCAATCAGATCGGCATTATCCGCTCGCCCTATAAAGAAAAATTCGCTATTCCGCGGCAGCCGGGTCTGATTGAAGATGGTGGAGGCGAACTCCGGCTATTATCACCCTACAATCAGGCGGAATGCGTACGCGGACTCGCTGACTTCAGCCATATCTGGATCCTGTTTGTTTTCCATCAAACCATGGAAGGAGGCTGGCGCCCTACCGTGCGGCCTCCCCGATTAGGCGGGAATGCCCGCATGGGTGTTTTTGCGACCCGTTCGACTTTCCGGCCGAATCCGATTGGGATGTCGCTGGTCGAACTGAAAACCATCCGCAGCGCAGGAGATTCCGTCACGCTGGAGCTGGGAAGCCTGGATCTGGTCGACGGAACGCCGGTGATCGATATCAAACCTTATCTGCCCTTTGCCGAAAGCCGGCCCCAGGCCCGGGCGGGTTTCGCCCAGTTGGCGCCAGAGGCCGAAATGGCGGTAACCTTCTCCCCGCTGGCGCAAAAGCAGATAGCCGGATATCAGAAGAAATATCCCAATCTGCAGCGCTTTATTACCCAGGTGTTGGCGCAGGACCCGCGTCCGGCTTATCGCCAGGGCGAAGATAGCCCACGGGAATATGCCGTTTTGCTGCTGGAATTTAACGTTCGCTGGCGGGTATCCGCCCGGCAAACCGAAGTGCTATGCCTTGAAACAACGGATTAGGGGAGGTCAAAACCCGAAAGCGTTTTTTAATTCCGCCGACTCTCTTTTGACGAACGCCCCACACTGGTAAACTAAGCCACTTTTTTATGCTTTCGGCTGCGCCGCAGCCCGATGTCATTTTCGTTTCCAACGGAAGTTAAAACACCATGCGTACTAGTCAATATCTGCTCTCCACGCTGAAGGAGACGCCCGCCGATGCGGAAGTGATCAGCCATCAGTTGATGCTCCGCGCCGGAATGATCCGCAAACTGGCCTCCGGCCTTTATATCTGGTTGCCGACGGGCTTACGGGTTCTGAAAAAAGTTGAAGCCATCGTGCGTGAGGAAATGAACCACGCCGGCGCCATCGAAGTCTCCATGCCGGTGGTTCAACCCGCCGATCTGTGGGTGGAGAGCGGCCGCTGGGAACAATACGGCCCGGAACTGCTGCGTCTTGTCGATCGCGGCGAACGTCCGTTCGTTCTTGGTCCCACGCATGAAGAAGTCATTACCGATCTGATTCGTAATGAAATCAGCTCGTATAAGCAGCTGCCGTTAAATTTCTTCCAGATTCAAACCAAATTCCGTGATGAAGTCCGCCCGCGGTTCGGCGTGATGCGTTCCCGCGAGTTCCTGATGAAGGATGCCTATTCTTTTCATACCTCGCAGGAATCATTGCAGGTCACCTACGATGCGATGTACGCCGCCTACAGTAAAATCTTCAGCCGTATGGATCTCGATTTCAGAGCGGTTCAGGCGGATACCGGCTCTATCGGCGGCAACGCTTCTCACGAATTCCAGGTGCTGGCGGCCAGCGGCGAAGACGATATTGTTTTCTCCACCGGCTCCGACTATGCCGCGAATATTGAACTGGCGGAAGCCACCGCGCCCAAGCTGGGACGCGCCGAAGCAACGGAAGAACTGCGTTTGGTGGATACGCCGAACGCCAAAACCATCGCCGCGCTGGTTGAGCAATTCAAGCTCCCCATAGAGAAAACCGTGAAAACGCTGCTGGTGAAGGCGGCGGAGGAAAGCGGCCATAAGCTGGTTGCCCTGCTGGTACGCGGCGATCATGAGCTGAATGAAGTTAAAGCGGAAAAACTTGCCCTGGTCGCCAGTCCGCTGACGTTCGCCACTGAAGAAGAGATCAGAGCCATTGTGGGCGCCGGCCCCGGCTCGCTGGGACCGGTCAATTTACCGGTTCCCGCCGTGGTCGATCGTACCGTTGCCGCTATGAGTGATTTTGGCGCCGGCGCCAACGTCGACGGCCAGCACTATTTCGGCATCAACTGGCAGCGCGATGTCGCGTTGCCGCTGGTGGCGGATATTCGTAACGTGGTGGAAGGCGATATCAGCCCGGATGGCAAAGGCACGCTGCAAATTAAACGCGGTATTGAAGTCGGCCACATTTTCCAGTTGGGCAGCAAATACTCCGAAGCGCTGAAAGCGACGGTGCAGGGAGAAGACGGGCGCAACCAGATCCTGCTGATGGGCTGCTATGGCATCGGCGTCACCCGGGTGGTGGCCGCCGCCATCGAGCAAAATCATGACGATCGCGGGATTATCTGGCCGGATGCCATCGCGCCTTTCCACGTGGCCATTTTGCCGATGAATATGCACAAATCTTTCCGCGTGAAGGAAGTCGCTGAAGATATCTATCGGCAATTACGGGCACAAGGGATCGAAGTGCTGCTGGACGACCGCAAAGAGCGCCCGGGCGTGATGTTCGCCGATATGGAGCTGATTGGCGTGCCGCACACTATCGTCATCGGCGATCGCAATCTGGACAATGAAGAGATTGAATATAAAAATCGCCGCAGCGGTGAAAAGCAGATGATTAAAACCAGCGAAATCATTGATTTCCTGCTGGCGAACGTCGTTCGCTAATCTTATAAAAAATGGTGGGTTTCCCCACCATTTTTATTCCGTCAAGACCTGCCGACCGCCGACGCTACTCACGGAACAACTCTTCAATATTCAATCCTTGCACCTGCAGGATTTCCCGCAAACGACGCAAGCCTTCCACCTGAATCTGCCGTACGCGTTCACGCGTTAAGCCGATTTCCCGGCCGACGTCTTCCAATGTCGCGGCTTCGTATCCCAGCAGCCCAAAACGCCGGGCCAGCACTTCACGCTGCTTGGCGTTCAGTTCAAACAGCCACTTAACGATATTCTGCTTCATATCGTTATCCTGGGTGGTGTTTTCCGGACCGTTGTCTTTTTCATCCGCCAGAATATCCAACAGCGCTTTTTCCGAATCGCCGCCCAGCGGGGTATCAACGGAAGTAATGCGCTCATTCAGACGCAGCATGCGGTTTACGTCATCTACCGGCCTATCGAGCTGTTCGGCGATTTCTTCCGCACTGGGTTCATGATCCAGTTTATGAGAGAGTTCGCGTGCCGTACGCAGGTAAACATTCAGTTCTTTAACGATATGGATGGGCAGGCGAATAGTTCGGGTCTGGTTCATGATTGCCCGTTCTATCGTTTGCCGGATCCACCAGGTGGCGTAAGTTGAAAAGCGGAATCCTTTTTCCGGATCAAATTTTTCAACCGCGCGGATCAGACCAAGATTGCCTTCCTCAATCAGGTCCAGCAATGCCAGCCCCCGATTGTTGTAACGACGGGCGATCTTCACCACCAGCCGCAGGTTGCTCTCAATCATCCGACGGCGTGATGGAATATCACCGCGTAACGCGCGCCGGGCAAAATAAACCTCTTCTTCCGCGGTTAAAAGAGGTGAATAGCCAATCTCTCCCAAATAGAGTTGAGTTGCATCTAAAACACGCTGTGGAACGCCCTGTGATGACAGCTCTTCTTCAGCTATCTCACTGGTTTCTTCCTCCGTCAGCGCTTTATCGTCAAAAACATCAAGTCCATTCTCTTCGAAATCAGCATCTTCATGTAACTCGTTAACTTTCAGCGTGCTTTGGCTCATAAGTGGCTCCTACCCGTGATCCCATGGCAGAATACCGGAATATTCCGCCCGATTTATCGCTGCGGAAGAAAACGCAGC
The DNA here is from genome assembly GCF_023347575.1 of Brenneria tiliae. Taxonomy (NCBI): domain Bacteria; kingdom Pseudomonadati; phylum Pseudomonadota; class Gammaproteobacteria; order Enterobacterales; family Pectobacteriaceae; genus Brenneria; species Brenneria tiliae. Next base: position 10,494 of record NZ_JAKPCB010000088.1, read on the forward strand.
GGGTTTACGGATTTCCCCTTGTAACGAATTTCAAAATGCAAACGAACCGAACTGGTGCCGGTGCTACCCATGGTAGCGATTTTCTGCCCCGCCGTGACCTCTTGTTGCTCCCGGACCAGCATATTTTCGTTATGGGCGTAGGCACTCAGGTAGTCATCATTATGTTTGATGATTATCAGATTACCGTAACCTCGCAGAGCGTTGCCCGCATATACTACGCGCCCGCTGGCGGTAGCTATGATGGATTGCCCACGTGAGCCGGCGATATCAATCCCTTTATTTCCCCCTTCTGATGCGGAGAAACTATCAATGACTTTCCCTTCGGTGGGCCAACGCCAACTGCCGACAGCGGCCGTATTACCGCTGGCAACAGCCGCTGGTGCGGTAACAGGAGCCGTCGCTGGCGCCCCTGTCGTAGGTAACATCTTACCTACATTCTGTTTACCCGAGTTATCAGAATACGCGTTCGTTGACTGAGAATCAACCGGCGTAGTTTGTATTTGGCTACTGGAAGGCGGAACAGGCACGCCGCTCGTCGTCGCATCCCTTGCCGCCAGCGCGCCGCCGCTGTTGTTTATGCTGCCCGGCACGGTGTTGCCCAGATTCAGCGTCTGGCCGACATTCAGGCTATAAGGTTCCGGAATATTATTGCGCTGAGCAAGATCCCGGTAGTCGTTGCCGGTAATCCAGGCGATATAAAACAGGGTATCTCCCCGTTTAACGGTGTAGGTATTACCGCCGCTATAGCTGCCCTTGGGAATGTTGTCATAGCTGCGGTTATAAACGATACGGCCGTCGCGGGTGGCCACCGCCGACTGACCCGAACTCGTTATCTGTGGGGAAGCAGACAGTATGCCGCCTCTGCTACCGCCCGCATTTCCGCCGACGCTGCTGATCGGCGCAGATTTGGAATCATTGTTGGAACATCCGGCCAATCCTAAAATAACAGCCGTACAAGCAGCGATCTGACGCAAATTAATCATTCGGCATCCCATGCGCCTTACTCCCCCATAACTATAAAATTCAGTAATCAGTTCAGACATTTGTGCCTCACATCCCTTGCAGCATAGCTGAGATCGGGCGTGTTGTTCGTCAGTCGGAACGAGAAAAGCGCCTTTTGTTGATCAATTGGCGCATAAGTAAAACCGGAGAGACAAAAACCGTCGCCTAATGCTAGCAATATCAGCAAGTTCGTACCAGAAAACAGTTGTATTGAAATCTTGGCTTCCCGACAATAAAACCAGCGTACGGCAACCGTATCAGGCTAATTCGCCTTTGACTAGCGGAACAAACCGAACTGCTTCAACCGTTTGGATAATAAACTCACCCGCATGGCGTTGAACCACCTGCAACGTTTGCGACCGCTCGCCGACCGGTAACACCATCACGCCGCCTTCATCCAGTTGATCCAGCAACGCCCGGGGAATTTCCGGCGGCGCGGCGGTGACGATAATGGCGTCAAAAGGCCCGCGCGACGCCCAGCCCTGCCAGCCGTCGCCATGACGGGTGGAAACATTATGCAAATCGAGCTGTTTAAGACGACGTTTGGCCTGCCACTGGAGTCCCTTAATGCGCTCGACGGAACAGACGTGCTTGACCAGATGCGCCAGGATCGCCGTTTGATAACCCGACCCGGTGCCAATTTCCAATACGCGGGAAACCGGCGTCAAACCCAATAACTCCGTCATTTTCGCCACCATATAGGGTTGCGAAATCGTCTGACCGGAGCCTATCGGCAGCGCCGTATTTTCATAAGCCTTATGCTCAAAAGCCTCGTCGACAAAGCGTTCCCTGGGCACGGCTTCCATCGCCCGTAGCAGGCGCTCATCCTGTATTCCCTGCTGACGCAGCTGCGCCAGCAACGTTTGCATGCGTTTGTTCACCATTCCCCGCTAACCTCAGCTTTGGTTAACCTTGTCGTCAATGCGCCCTTTTTTCCCGCATGGGATCAAAACCGTCGCCGCCGTCATCGTTGTCACAACCATTCGTTCAAGGAAAATAAACCGCGCCGCGTCAGTCGATGATATTCATCTCTTGCTGCAGGTTCATTATTTCACGTACCACGCTGGTGGCGAAACTTCCCGCCGGTAACCAGAATTTCAGCTCGACCGTTACCTCATCCTGCCAGTCCCAACGCATCTGCCGCGGATACAGCAATACCGCCCGACGGGCCGGATCGACCCGCTCACGCTGCAATAAAGACAGCAGCGTCTCCTGCCCGACCAGGCTCTGCTGCTCGAAGCGCAGCGCGTCATCCTGCGTGCCTAATGCGCCATCGCCCGGCAGCGGCGCGGTCACCTGCAGCTCCCCGGCATCAAGGCGCGCCTGCAACGCGGCCAGCTCATCCGGCCTGGCGACGAACCAGCTGCCGCGGCCGGTCAATTGTAAGGCGTCGCCGCACAACAGGGTTTTCGCCCGCTGCTGCGCCAGCCGGATACTGGCGACCTGATTAAACAGCGCGCTGCGGCTGGCGGAAAGATAAAAGCCGCGTTTAGCGCGCTCTTTAACCCGAATGTCATTGTTCGCCCAGAGACGGGCCTGTTCAAGGTTATTACCGCCCTTGCCAAAGCGCTGACTGCCGAAATAGTTAGGCACCCCGTCCCGGGCAATCCGCAGTAAACGCGCATCCACCGCCGCCCGATCGCTTATCTGGCGTAATATCAGCGTAAAATCGTTGCCCTGCAGCGCCCCAATCCGTAATTTACGGCGATGACGCGCAAATTCAAGCACTTCACAGCCTTCCAGCGTAAAACGGCTAAAATCAGGGGTTTCTTTACCGGGAATATGCAGGCAAAACCATTGCTCCGTCACGGCATGGCGATCTTTCAAACCGGCGTAGCTCACCGCGCGCGCGGGGATGCGGGCAAATTTCGCCAGCGCTTCGGCGACGAATTGCGTATTGCAGCCGCGCTTGCGAACGCGCGTCAGGATATGTTCGCCTTCGCCGTCCGGCTGAAAACCCAAATCCTCAATAACCGTGAAATCTTCCGCCGTGGACTTCAGCGCGCCCGACGCCTGCGGTTTGCCATGCAGCCAGGTAAGCTCTTCGCCGTTTTTCATGCCTACCATGCGACGATTTCACCCGCTTCGCTTTTCACCAATAACGCCACCGCTTCGCAGGCGATACCTTCACCACGGCCGGTAAATCCAAGCTGTTCGGTGGTGGTGGCTTTGACGTTCACATTATCCATATGGCTTTGCAAATCTTCCGCCAGATTGACCCGCATTTGCGCAATATGCGGGGCCATTTTAGGCGCCTGAGCAATAATCGTGACGTCCAGATTACCCAGCCGGTAACCTTTTTCGCCGATCCGCCCCCAGGCTTCACGCAGCAGGCCGCGGCTGTCGGCGTCTTTAAACGCCGCGTCGGTATCGGGAAACAGCTTGCCGATATCGCCCAGCGCGGCCGCCCCCAGCAGGGCGTCCGTCACCGCATGCAGCACGACATCGCCGTCGGAGTGCGCCAGCAGCCCCTGAGTATAAGGAATACGCACGCCACCGACCACCAGCGGACCTTCTCCACCAAATTTATGAACATCAAAACCGTGGCCGATACGCATCGCGCACTCTCCTTATATATTTATTCAATAGAATCATTATGGTGCAAGTTGGTTAAATAAAACGCGGCCAATGCCAAATCTTCCGGGCGGGTTACTTTGATGTTATCCGCTCGCCCGCTGACGATTTGCGGATGATAACCGCAATATTCCAGGGCAGAGGCTTCGTCGGTCACCGTTGCACCGTCGTGCAGAGCCTGTTGCAAACAGCGTTTCAGTAACGCTAATGGAAACAGCTGCGGCGTCAGGGCATGCCACAGTTCGCTGCGGTCTACGGTGTGTTCTATCACCGTTCCCGCACGGCGCTTCATGGTATCACGAACCGGCGCCGCCAAAATTCCGCCGACGTCGCTGTGCGCCGTAATACTCAGCAACCGTTCGAGATCGTCCATATGCAGACAGGGCCGGGCGGCGTCATGCACCAGCACCCAGTCGGCATCGGCGATCGTCCGCAGCCCCGCCAGTACCGAATCGGCGCGCTGTTTGCCGCCGTTCACCACGCTGACGCGCGGATCGGCGGCAATGGGCAAAGAATAAAAACGGGTATCCTCAGGGCTGATGGCGACGATCGCCCGGGTAACACGCGGATGAGACAATAATGCCTCGATGGCATGCTCAAGAATGGTTTTATTGCCGATGGTCAGATACTGTTTGGGGCGATCGCTTTGCATCCTGCTGCCGTTACCGGCAGCGGGTAAGACAGCAACAACCTCTGGCTGAAAAGCAATCTGTTTTAGCATTGGTTAGCGTGGCGTATTGTTAGGTATAGATGACGGGGTCGTTGCAGTGCGGCGCCCGGATTCCGGCACCAGGCGATAGAAGCTTTCACCGGGCTTAATCATGCCCAGCTCATTGCGCGCGCGCTCTTCAATCGCTTCCTGACCGCCGTTCAGGTCATCGATTTCGGCAAAAAGTTGTTCATTACGGGCTTTCAGCTTGGCATTGTTGCCCTGCTGGACAACAACGTCCGCGTTAACCCGCACGTGGTCATGGATACCATTCTTCCCCAGCCACAGCGAATACTGCAGCCAGCCAAGTATTATTAATAGCAACAGCGTAAGTTTTCCCATCCCGCCCCCTGAAAAGCCGCCTAATCATCCCATAACTTTCGCTTTGACTCCACTCTGTGTGACGAGATCCTTTTCCGGCAAGAAGACGAATTGTATATAACAGGGAGAAATCACGGCGTTGTTAAAAAGTATGTTCTCAGTTCAACTGATGGGTATAGGGATTAGCGTGACGAGATGACGTGTCGATTCAACTTCAACAATTTTCTCCATGCCCGGTTATGTAACATGTAACTCAACATCGAAAAAAAAGCTTCCGAGTTGATGCAACGAAAACTGATACTGATAAACGCCATCCCCAGAAGCGCGCTCAACAAATACATCCCCGAAGAAGGCTCATCATTAAAATAGCCAACCAATGATTTTATAAAATAGATTACCGAGCAAAGAAATGTCACCTGCGCCAGGAAAATGTGCGCTTTTACCGCGCTCATGGAGCCACGAGCTATCATAAAAACGATAATGCTATTCGCTCCCGCGAAAACAAGCGCTACGGGGACGATATAAGCAAACAGGGTATAAGGAGGCAGCGATAACCAAGCCAGAATTGCCGACCATAAAGACAGTTGAGGTATGGAGAAGCTCAAAATCATGAACAATACGCTGAAAATCAGCGGAACACCGATGGTGTGCATCCCGATAGGCATCCCCATGTCCGCCATTAGACGATCTTTGAGCATTACCAACTCATCCCGGCTGGCGCTGTTGATCGCCGCTTCAGACTCTTTACAATGTTGAAGGCGCGCTTTGCATGCTTTAGTTAACATTTTTTCATCCTTAGTTAGCAGAGAAGGATTGGATCGTGCCAATCACATATTTTCCCCCCTGAGCTAAATTTTGCGGATGGCGAATATTGCTCCGCAGGCAAATGTTGTTGAAGTAATCTCTATTGCAAGGAAAGGAGATGAGATGGTATCCACTTTGATTTGGCATCACCAGCCGGTAAGAAAAGAGAAAACCAGCCAGTACAGGGAAATGACCGACAGCCCTGTCGTCGCCAGGGTAGGCCAGAGGTTGCCGCCCAGCATAAAACCGCATCCCATCCCCACCAGGACCGACAGCGGCATCAGCGCCAGAAAAAACGGCCAGGTATAGAGCATAAAGAAAAACGTGGCGTTGGGACCGTAAACAATAAAGGGAATAGCGAACGCCAGCCAATAAAAAGAAAACCCGGCAACGGTTCCGATAAACGGATGCGGGATGCCGTCGTCGTCCCGCACCGGTCTGGTCTTGCCGATCGTTAGCTGAGTGGCATTTTGCATAATTTCACCCCTTATTTATCCTCCTCGCCCAAGGGCGAGGAAGAAAACGTCAGAGGTTGATAATAGCCCGCCGGCTGAGCAGATCTAATAGTTGGCCGGTCAAATTTGTTACCAATTGTTCGCCGTCCAGATGAATATCCGGCGCGTCCGGCGCTTCATAAACCGCGTCGATTCCGGTGAAATTACGCAGTTCTCCCGCGCGCGCCTTTTTGTATAGCCCTTTCGGATCGCGGGCTTCGCAGGTCGCCAGGGGCGTATCGACGAAGACTTCGATAAACTGCCCCTCGGCCAGCAGGTCCTGCACCATTTTACGTTCCGCGCGGTGGGGCGAGATAAAGGCCGTCAGCACCACCAGGCCGGCGTCCACCATCAGTTTGGCGACTTCGCCGACGCGGCGGATATTCTCCCGCCGATCGTCATCGCTAAAGCCCAAATCGCGGCACAGGCCGTGACGGACGTTATCGCCGTCCAGCAAATAGGTGCTGACGCCATGTTGATGCAGCGCCTGCTCCAGCGCGCCGGCCAGCGTCGATTTACCCGAGCCGGAAAGCCCGGTAAACCAGATAACCACGCCCCGGTGGCCGTGCAGACGCTCGCGCTCCTGACGCGACACAACGTGCGGATGCCATACGACGTTCTCATCGGCGGGCGGCGGTGAAGACGGCGGGCGTTGGGACATTATTTCCCTCCCAGCAGGTCACGGGCGCCCCAATGGGGGAAGTGGCGGCGCACCAGCGCATTCAGCTCCAGCTCAAAGGCGCTGTAAGCCCCCGGTTCCTGATAGGTCTGCTCAATGACCTCGCGCACCAGTCCGGCGCCTACGGTGACGTTGCTCAGGCGATCGATCAGGATCATGCCGCCGGTAACGTGATTCTGCTGATAGTTGTCCAGCACCAGAGGTTCGTCAAACGTCAGTTCAACCAGCCCGATGCCGTTCAGCGGCAGATTTTCCGCCACCCGCTGCGTCAGGGTATTGATTTCAACCTGATACTGGATATTCTCGACCCGGGCGCGGGCTTTCTTGCCGCCGACCTTGATGTCGTAACTCTGCCCCGGCACCAGCGGCTGTTCCGCCATCCAGACGATATCCACCAGCGCGTTCTGCACCGCCTTCAGGGTTTCGCCGCCATCAACCAGCAGATCGCCGCGGCTGATGTCAATTTCATCCGCCAGCACCAGGGTGATGGCTTCGCCGGCCTGCGCCTGCTGCAGGTCGCCGTCAAAGGTGACGATGCGGCTGACGGTCGATTCCACCCCGGACGGCAGCACCTTAACCCGTTGCCCCACCTGTACCGTGCCGGACGCCAGGGTGCCGGCGTAGCCGCGGAAGTCGAGATTCGGGCGGTTCACGTACTGCACCGGGAAACGCATCGGCAGCTTGAGGCTGCGCTGCGCCACGTTGACCGTTTCCAGCACGTCCAGCAGCGTCGGGCCGCTGTACCAGCTCATCGCGGCGCTCGGCGCGGCGACGTTATCCCCGTCCAGCGCGGAGATCGGCACAAAGGTGATGTTCAGATCGGTGGGCAACTGCTGGGCGAAATCCAGATAGTCCTGTTTGAACTGCTCAAAGACCGCCTGCTGGTAATCCACCAGATCCATTTTGTTTACCGCCACCACCAGATCGCGGATCCCCAGCAGGGTGGCGATAAAGCTGTGCCGCCGGGTCTGATCGAGCACGCCCTTGCGCGCATCGATCAGCAGGATCGCCAGTTCGCAGGTGGAGGCGCCCGTCGCCATATTGCGGGTGTACTGCTCATGCCCCGGCGTATCGGCAATAATGAATTTGCGTTTTTCCGTCGAGAAATAGCGGTAGGCGACGTCAATGGTAATGCCCTGCTCGCGCTCCGCCTGCAGGCCGTCCACCAGCAAGGCCAGATCCAGCTTTTCTCCCTGCGTGCCCAGGCGCTTGCTGTCGCTGTGCAGCGTGGTGAGCTGATCTTCATAAATCTGCCGGGTATCGTGCAGTAAACGGCCAATCAGGGTACTTTTACCGTCGTCGACGCTGCCGCAGGTCAGAAAACGCAGCAGGGTTTTGTCCTGCTGAGCGTGCAGATAGGCTTCGACGCCCCCCTGCTCAGCAATCTGTTTCGCAATTACACTATTTTTTACAACCGTATCTTTTGCCACAACCTGGTTCATTCGACGACTCCTCAGAAATACCCTTGACGCTTTTTCAACTCCATTGAACCGGACTGATCGCGGTCAATCATCCGTCCCTGGCGCTCGCTGGTGGTGGAAATCAGCATCTCTTCGATAATTTCCGGCAGCGTTTGCGCGCTGGATTCCACCGCGCCGGTCAGCGGCCAGCAGCCCAGGGTGCGGAAGCGCACCATGCGCTGTTCGATCACTTCGCCCGGTTGCAGGTCGATACGGTCGTCATCCACCATCAGCAGCATGCCGTCACGTTCCAGAACCGGCCGCTCGGCGGCCAGATAGAGCGGAACAATATCGATATTTTCCAGATAGATGTACTGCCAGATATCCAGCTCGGTCCAGTTGGACAGCGGGAATACGCGAATGCTTTCGCCCTTGTTGATTTGGCCGTTGTAGTTATGCCACAGCTCCGGGCGCTGACTTTTGGGATCCCAGCGGTGAAAACGGTCGCGGAACGAATAAATACGCTCTTTGGCGCGCGATTTTTCCTCATCGCGCCGCGCGCCGCCGAAAGCGGCGTCAAAGCCGTATTTATCCAGCGCCTGCTTTAATCCCTCGGTTTTCATGATATCGGTATGCTTGGCGCTGCCGTGAATAAACGGGTTAATGCCGAGCTGCTCCCCCTGCGGGTTGCGGTGCACCAGCAGCTCGCAGCCGTACGCTTTCGCCGTGCGGTCGCGGAACTCGTACATTTCGCGGAATTTCCAGCCGGTATCCACATGCAGCAACGGGAACGGCAGCGATCCGGGAAAGAATGCCTTACGCGCCAGATGCAGCATGACCGAAGAGTCTTTACCGATAGAATACATCATCACCGGGTTGGCGAACTCCGCCGCCACCTCGCGGATGATATGAATGCTCTCGGCCTCTAACTGCCGTAAATGAGTAAGTCGTTTCTCGTCCATAACCATTCCTTAAGCCAAATTCACTACCGCCGGCCGACCCTCTGGCCGCGCCGTCAGTTGACCAAACCAGGCGATCTGATGGTGCAGGTTCACCACCTCGCCAATCACCAACAGGGCCGGGGTCGGCGCCTGCCGGGCCAATTGTTCCAACTGCCGCAACGTGCCCGTCAGCACCTGCTGATCGTGCCGGGTGCCCCGGCCGATCACCGCCACCGGCGTCTCGGCGGCGCGACCGTGGGCGATCAATTGCCGGGCGATTTCGGCCGCCTTCACCGTGCCCATATAAATCGCCAGCGTCTGACGCCCGCGCGCCAGCGTCGACCAGTCCAGCGCGTCGCCGTCCGGCCGGCAATGCCCGGTGATAAACACCACGCTCTGGGCGTAATCCCGGTGCGTCAGCGGGATGCCGGCATAGGCGGTGGCGCCGGCCGCCGCGGTCACCCCCGGCACCACCTGGAAGGAGATGCCCGCCTGCGCCACCTGTTGCAGCTCTTCGCCGCCGCGCCCGAAAATAAACGGGTCGCCGCCTTTCAGCCGCACCACCCGCTTGCCCTGCCGCGCCAGTGAGACCAATAACCGGTTAATCTCCTCCTGGGTCACGGAGTGGGCGCCGGCGCGCTTGCCCACGCAAATGCGTTCGGCATCGCGGCGCACCAGTTCCAGAATGTCCGCGCTGACCAGTTGGTCGTAAAGCACTACATCCGCCTGCTGAATAACCTGCAAGCCGCGCAGCGTCAACAGCCCGGCATCGCCGGGACCGGCGCCCACCAGCGCCACCTCCCCCCGCACCTCCGCCGGCTGGCGTTGCGCGTGCTGCTGTTGTTCCAGCTGCTTTTGCAGTTCCTCTTCCGCCTGCGACAGTTGCCCCGCCGCCACCAGGCTGGAGAAACGCCCGGAGAAAAGACGCTCCCAGAAACGCCGGCGATCGCCGATGGAATGCAGGCGTTGTTTGATCCGCTCGCGCCAGCCGCCGGCGAGCTGCGCCATGGTTCCCAGACTGGCCGGCAGCAGCGCCTCCAGCTTTTCACGCAGCAGGCGCGCCAGCACCGGCGCCTGCCCACCGGAAGAGATCGCCACCATCAGCGGCGAACGATCGACAATCGACGGGAAAATAAAAGAACACTTCGGCTGGTCGTCCACCACGTTCACCAACAGGTGACGCTGATTGGCGGCGTCGGATACGGCGGCATTAAGCTCTGCGTCATCGGTGGCGGCGATAACCAGAAACACGCCGGACAGCAACTCCGGCGTAAAACGCTGCGCCAGCCATTGGATCCGCCCAGCCTGATGCCGTTCGGCCAGATTCGCCGACAACGACTGCGCCACCACCTTTATCTCGGCGCCGGCGCGTTGCAGCAGATCGATTTTACGCGCGGCCACGTCGCCGCCGCCTACCACCAGCACCGGACGTTGCCGAAGGTCAGCGAACAAAGGGAGATAGTTCACAAATGCCTTAATAAATATAAAAAATAGATAAAGCGACTATACGGTGCCGATAGAACACTTATGAAATGCCGAATTGGAATGACAAGTTCCGTAATGGAATAACCCGGGAAAAGCCATTCACTCTTCGTGCAGCCCGCATTCGCGCTTCAGGCCGAAAAAGCGGGTTTCCTCTTCGCTCATGCCGGGTTCCCATTTACGGGTGGTATGGGTGTCGCCCACGGATAAATACCCCTGATCCCACAGCGGATGATAGCTCAATCCGTTTTGTTTCAGGTACTGATACACCTGGCGGTTATCCCAGTCGATAATCGGCAGCAGCTTGAATACCCCGCGCTGCAGCGCCAAAACCGGCAGATGACCGCGGCTGGCGGACTGTTCGCGCCGCAGGCCGGCAAACCAGGTTTGCGCCCCAAGCTCGCTTAACGCCCGGTTCATCGGCTCCACCTTGTTCAGTTGGTTGTAGCGCTCGATGCCCTCAACCCCCTGCTCCCACAGTTTACCGAAGCGCGCCTCCTGCCAGGCGGGCGACAGCGCCGCGCGGTAGACCTGAAGGTTGAGCTGCAACTGCTCGGTCAAGGCATCGATAAACTGATAGGTTTCCGGGAAAAGATAGCCGGTATCGGTCAGGATCACCGGGATATCGGGCCGCTGGCGCGTCACCAGATGCAGGGACACGGCGGCCTGAATGCCAAAGCTGGAGGAGAGCACGTATTCCCCCGGCAGGTTTTCCAGCGCCCAGCTTACCCGCTCCTGCGCGGACAGCGCTTCCAGCCGATGGTTAACCGCCTCCAGCGCCGCCGCCTGCTCCGCTTTGGGTAACGCGTTAAGCGTTTCGAGATTAAGCTCAGCCATCAGGATCTCCTGTCAGTCATAGAAGTCACGCGCCGGATCCAGCACCGGTTTAATGATATTGGCACGAATGGTAAAATCGCCAAAGCCTTCATTCTCATTGCGCTCTTTCGCCCAGCGCCCGACCAGCCGATCTATTTCGCCGAGGATTTCCGCCTCGTTGATGTTCTCGCGGTACATACGCGGGATCCTCGTCCCCTCGCGGTTGCCGCCCAGATGCAGGTTATAGCGTCCGATGGCTTTGCCCACCAGGCCGATCTCCGCCAGCAGCGCCCGACCGCAGCCGTTGGGGCACCCGGTCACGCGCAGGATGATATGTTCATCCCCCACGCCATGCTGCTGCATTATATTTTCAACCTTGGTCACAAACTCCGGCAGGAAACGTTCCGCTTCCGCCATCGCCAGCGGACAGGTGGGATAAGAGACGCAGGCCATGGAGTTTTTACGCTGTTCCGTCACCGCGTCGTCTATCAGACCGTGCTGGCGCGCCAGCGCCTCAATCTTCGCCTTGCTGCGCGTCGGCACCCCGGCGACGATCAGGTTCTGGTTCGCCGTCAGACGGAAATCGCCTTTATGGATTTTGGCGATTTCCGCCAGCCCGGTTTTTAACGGCCGGCCGGGATAGTCAAGAATACGGCCGTTTTCGATAAACAGCGTCAGATGCCATTTATTATCGATGCCTTTCACCCAGCCGATGCGATCGCCGCGGCCGGTAAATTCATACGGACGAATGGCTTCAAACTTCACGCCGGCGCGCCTTTCCACTTCCTGTTTGAAGGTCTCCACGCCCACGCGCTCCAGCGTGTACTTGGTTTTGGCGTTTTTACGGTTGGTGCGATTTCCCCAGTCGCGCTGGGTGGTAACCACCGCTTCGGCAATCTCCAGCGTATGTTCAACCGGTATATAGCCCAGTTCGCTGGCGGTGCGCGCATAGGTCGCCTTATCGCCGTGGGCGATCGACAGCCCGCCGCCCACCAGCACGTTGAACCCCACCAGCCGGCCGTTATCGGCAATGGCGATAAAGTTGAGATCGTTGGCGTGCAGATCCACATCGTTCTGCGGCGGGATCACCACGGTGGTCTTGAACTTGCGCGGCAGATAGGTCGCCCCCAGAATCGGCTCCTCGTCCGTGGTCTCCACCTTCTCCTGATCCAGCCAGATCTCGGCATAGGCGCGAGTGCGCGGCAGGAGATGTTCAGAAATTTTCTTCGCCCACGCATACGCCTGCTGATGCAGTTCGGACTCCACCGGGTTCGAGGTACACATCACGTTGCGGTTAACGTCGTTGGCCGTCGCCAGCGAGTCCAGTCCCACGCTGTTCAGCAGCTTATGCGCCGGTTTCACATTCGGTTTTAGAATGCCGTGAAACTGGAACGTCTGACGGTTGGTCAGCCGGATACTGCCGTACAGGGTGTTGTCGGCGGCGAATTTATCAATCCCCTGCCACTGGGCGGGCGTAATAACCCCGCCCGGCAAACGGCAGCGCAGCATCATGGCATGGCGCGGCTCCAGTTTCTGCTCGGCGCGTTCGGCGCGGATGTCGCGGTCGTCCTGCTGATACATGCCGTGAAAACGGATCAGCAAAAAGTTATCGCCGTTGAAACCGCCGGTCAGGCCGTCCTGTAAATCATCGGCGATGGTGCCGCGCAGAAAATTGCTTTCCTCCTTAAGGCGTTCGGCATCAGCGAGTTTCCCTTCCACCACTAACGGGCCGGGATGTTTTTCACTTGTAGACAATTTTTCACTCATTAGTACACATCTCGCTGATAACGGCGCTCAAGGCGCAAATCACTTAAAAATTCGTCGGCCTGCTCGGTATCCATGCCACCGTGCTCGGCCACCACGTCCAGCAACGCCTGCTCGACGTCTTTCGCCATGCGATTGGCATCGCCGCAGACATAAACATGGGCGCCATCTTGTAGCCAGCGCCAGACTTCCGCGCCTTTTTCCCGCAGTTTGTCCTGTACGTAAATCTTGTGCGCCTGATCGCGCGACCAGGCCAGATCGATATGGGTCAGCAGCCCCTCTTTCACATAGCGCTGCCATTCAACCTGATAGAGGAAATCCTCGGTAAAGTGCGGATTGCCGAAAAACAGCCAGTTCTTGCCGCCGGCGCCATCAGCCTCGCGCTGTTGCAAAAAGGCGCGGAACGGGGCGATGCCGGTGCCGGGCCCAATCATGATCACCGGCGCGTCCGGGTTGGCGGGCAGGCGGAAATTATCGTTATGTTCGATAAATACCCGAACGGCGTCGTCTTCCTGCAGCCGATCGGCCAGATAGCCGGACGCGCCGCCGGTGCGGGGACGGCCGTCGACGTCATAGCGCACCACCCCCACCGTTATATGCACTTCGCTTTCCGCTTCCGCCTGCGAAGAGGCGATAGAATACAGACGCGGCGTCAGCGGACGCAACAGGCCGACCAGCTGCTCGGCGCTCAGCTCCGCCGGCGCCTGGCGCACCATATCCACCAGCGGCGTACGCTGGGCGTACCGCTGTAGCGCGGGCTTATCGCTCGCCAGCGCCAGCAGCGTTTCATCCCGCGCCAGGGCGGCATATTTTTCCACAATCGGCGCCGTATTCTGCGTCAGTTCAAAATGGCCGAGCAGCGCCTGCGTCAACGGCAGCGTTTTACCATCGACGCTAACCGGCTCATCCCCTTTCAACCATAGTAGCTCAAGCAGTTCCTGTACCAGCGCCGGGTCGTTTTCAAACCAGACGCCCAGCGCGTCTCCCGGTTGGTAGCGCAGGCCGGAATCGCCCAGATCGATTTCAATATGGCGTACGTCTTTTTCCGAATTGCGGCCGGTGATTTTCTGATTAACCGACAATAGCGCCTGTAGCGGCGCTTCCTTGCTGTAAGGGCTGCTGGTAATTTCATCCAGCGCGCCGCCGGCGCTGGCCTGAGCCACCGCCTCGCCCTGCGCGGGCGCCCGCGCCTGGAGCACATCCACCACCTGGCGGCGCCACTGTTCCGCCTGAGCCTGATAATCCACGTCGGCGTCAACGCGATCCAATAGCCGCTCCGCGCCCAGCTCAGCCAGACGGCTGTCGAAGTCCTTGCCGGCCTTGCTGAAAAATTCGTAGGAGGTATCGCCCAGGCCGAACACCGCAAAGGCGGTCTCTTTCAGCTGCGGCGCTTTTTTGGATAACAGGAACTTATGCAACGCCACGGCTTCTTCCGGCGGCTCCCCTTCCCCCTGGGTCGAGGTCACAATCAGCAGCAGTTTTTCCTGGGCGATTTGCTTGAATTTGTAGTCGCCGGCGTTCACCAGATTCACCGCCAGCTTGGCGCTTAGCAGGTCATCGCGCAGCTGTTCGGCCACCCGCCGGGCGTTGCCGGTCTGCGAGGCGGAAATCAGGGTGATGCTTGGAACGGGAACCGAGATCGTCGACGATACGCCCGCACTCGCGGCCGTCGGCGCCGCGCCGGGCAGCTGTTGTCCCGTCGGCTGCTGTAGCAGGCCCCAAAAATAACCTGACAGCCAGGCCAGCTGCGTGGGTGAAAAATCACCGGTCGCCGCCTGTAGACGCGTTAATTGCTCCGCACTCAACGGGAGCAACGAAGTCGGAGAAACCGGAGTTGTCATTATGATCTCTATTTCCTTGTGCTTATGACCGGGGTAATACAAATTCATGCGATAAAATTGAATGGAATCTAAGGGTAACCATCCGCATCTTAACAATTAAAGAAATGATGGACATATAAAATAACCAAAATGACTAAATGGTTTTTCTGATAATCCTTATTGCTTAAAGTGTTATAGGGCGTATGTTACCGCGCTGCCGGACGATAAGCCTGCGCGCGGAAATGCCGGCGGAGATTTCCCGAACCTTGGAGATAGGTGCTTCACAGGGCAATTTCCGGTAGTATGCGACGGTTTTTGAGTCGTAATTTAAAAAGCTATTTTTGAGAAACCGGGATCATCGCCATGGCTACCACGCTATTTAAAGATTTTCAGTTCGAAGCCGCCCACCGCCTGCCCCACGTTCCGGCCGGGCATAAATGCGGACGCCTGCACGGACATTCCTTTATGGTTCGACTGGAAATTACCGGCGAAGTGGATGCGCACACCGGCTGGGTGATGGATTTCGCCGAATTAAAAGCCGCCTTTAAACCAACGTGGGAAAGGCTGGATCACCACTACCTGAATGATATTCCCGGTCTGGAGAATCCGACCAGCGAAGTGCTGGCCCAGTGGATCTGGCAACAGGTAAAACCAGCATTGCCTGAACTGAGCGCGGTGATGGTGAAAGAAACCTGCACCGCGGGCTGTGTGTATAAGGGTAAGTAAGCGGGCGTTCCCAGCAACGCCGAGCCGACTGCGCCAGCAGATCCCCGCCTACTGCCGCGGGGATGACCGGTGGTCATAGTCGGGATGACCGGTGACCATAATCGGGATGTCCGGTGACCATAATCGGGATGTCCGGTGACCATAATCGGGATGTCCGGTGACCATAATCGGGATGTCCGGTGGTCATAACCGGGATAACGGATTGGCAGGACTAGGCGATATTCAAATACTTATGCGTTTGCATGGAAAGCCGCCAGTTGCGGGCGATACAGGTGGCGATGCACAGTTTGGTCGCCTCCGCTTTCTGGCTGATGGGCTGTAGCGCCACAATGCGCGATTTGTCATCTTCCAGCCGGGCCAGCAGGGCGTCCAGCGCTTCGATATCCCGCTCGCGGGCGACCGGATGCTTGATTTCATCCGCCCGCTGCAACGCCTGATCGATAACCTTCATACCGCCGCGCATATTCACCTTCGGGGAGACCGTCACCCAGGTTTTGGGCGAGCAGCGCACCTCATGGGTGCCGCTGGTTTCTATCTGGCAGCTGAACCCCTGCTTTTCCAGCAGCAGCGTCAGCGGCGCCAGATCGTGAATGCAGGGTTCTCCTCCGGTGATCACGATATGGCGCGCGGTATAGCCTTCGCGCGCGATCAGCGCCAGAACGTCTTCGGCGCTGGCGGCGCCCCAGCCGTCGTTTTCCTGCGTTTTCACCAGCACCTGATCCAGCGGAATTTCCCGCAGCGCCAGTTTGTCCCAGGTATGTTTGGTATCGCACCAGCTACAGCCGACCGGGCACCCCTGCAGGCGCACGAATACCGCCGGAACGCCGGTAAAATAGCCTTCGCCCTGTAACGTCTGGAACATTTCATTAATCGGGTACTGCATGTTTTTCACTATACCGGTTACTTAAAAGTGCATTATCGCAGATCGGCGATAACACGCCAAACCTTGCGCCGCGATCGCCGTGCGGCAAGCGCTAACGGCCTTCGATTTGAGTAATGGCGCGTCCCGGTTAATACTCAACGGGCAGTATTGATGCTTTTCCAACCGTCGCCACGCTGACAACTCAACAAGGAAAGAAAAACATGAATCAAATGAAATCGCTTGCCTTACTATTGCTGGCGTTTATTTCCGTCCCCGTTATCGCCACGGCGCAGCCGGTGGCCCAGATTAAAACCCAGGCGGGTTTTTACCGGCTACTGCTGGGGCAATTTGAAATTACCGCCCTGGCCGACGGCACCAACGCCATGCCGGTGGATAAACTGCTGGCGCGCGCCTCGGCGGAGCAAATCAACAGCCTGCTGGCGCAACAGTCGCTGGCCGCGCCCGTCGATACCTCGATCAATGCCTATCTGATTAATACCGGAAAAAACCTGATTCTGGTGGATAGCGGCAATGGCAAGCAGGGCAATCAGTCCGTCGGCAAGGTGGTGAATAACCTCAAAGCCGCCGGCTATACGCCGGAACAGGTGGACAGCGTCTTGATCACCCACCTGCACGGCGACCACTTCGGCGGCCTGGTTAACGATGGCAAACTCGCCTTCCCCAACGCCACCGTCTACGTCAGCCAGGCCGAGACCGACTATTGGCTCAGCGAAGCGAATCTGCAACAGGCCGCCGACGCTCGCAAGCCGGCTTTTCAGCGGGTGCAGGAGACGTTCCGGATCATTAAGGCGGCCGATAAGCTGAAAACCTTTACCGGCGAACAAGCGCTCTTCGCCGGCATCACGCCGCAGCCGACCCCCGGACACACGCCCGGCCATACCGCTTTCCTGGCGGAGAGCGATGGAGAGAAGTTGCTGCTGTGGGGCGATATCATTCACGTCGCGGCGGTACAGTTCCCGCTGCCGGCCACCACCATCAGTTTTGATTCCGATATGGACGCGGCGGCGCAAACCCGCCATAAGGTGCTGGAAGATGCCGCCAGTCAGGGTTACCTGGTGGCGGGTTCGCATATTTCCTTCCCCGGCATCGGCCGCGTCAAGGCGGTAAAAACCGATGACGGCAAGCCGAACGGCTATCGCTGGGTGCCGATTAACTACAGCGTGGCCGGGCTGACGCAGTAAGCCCGCCGGCGGACATCCCGCGCGCCGGGGATGTCCGCCCCGTGATTACAGGTAAACCCGCAGATACTCCGCCAGACAGAGGATCGCCATCGCCTGTCCGTACGGCATGGAAGTCAGCGCGATTTCACGGTAAAAATCGAGATCGTCGCCCATCGCGGTGCCGAACGAGACCTGCGTCAGCTCTCCCTCGGCGTTGACGTGGTTTATCACGCCGCGAATCGCTTTCTCCGCCACCGCCGCATAGCGCTGGTCCACATAGCGCTTGCGCACCGCTTTTAAAATGCCGTAGGCGAAGCCGGCGGTTGCCGAGCTTTCCAGATAGGATTGCGGATCGTCAATCAGCGTGTGCCACAGGCCGCCGTCATCCTGATATTTCGCCAGCGCCTCAATCTGGCTTTCCAGCACCTGCAACAGGAAACGGCGCGTGGCATTGTGCTCCGGCAGATCCAGCAGTTCGATAAACTCGGGGATCGCCACCGTCAGCCAGCTATTGCCCCTCGCCCAGCGCGCCTTGGCGAAGTTGTGCTGTTCGGCGAACGTCCAGCCGTGGAACCACAGACCGCTTTCGCGATCCATCAGATACTGGACGTGCAGCAGGAACTGATAGGTCGCCTCTTCCACAAACTCCGGACGGTTCAACAGCTTGCCGATTTTCGCCAGCGGCAACACGCTCATCATCAGCGTGTCGTCCCATAGCTGCTCGGTATTCTCACTGTTATAGACAATGTGCTGCAACCCGCGCTTCCGGGTGCGCGGCATTTCATACATCACCCATTCGGCCCAGCGCTCCAGATACGGCAGCCAGCGGGGATCCCGCGTTTCCTCGTAGCGGTAGGCCAGCGTCAGGAAAGGGCAAACGGTATTCACATTCTTGGTCGGCGTGCCCTCGGCGAGCCGCGCGGCGAACCAGTCGTCGATAATGGCCCGCATCTGCTCGTCGCCGGTCTGCTGGTAATACTGATAGATACCGTACAACCCGATGCCGTGCGTCCATTCCCAACCGGCCCAGCCCTTGGTATCGATTACCCGGCCGTCGTCCAGCCGTAACAGAAACTCGCCGGTTTTATCTTCAATATTCACCAGATTATCGGTGATGCGGCAAATCAGCGCTTTCAGCCCCTCGCGGGAGATGAAACGCTCAGGCTGACGTAAAAGCGGGCTGTGTTTTACACTGAATACGGTCATAGTCAATTATCCTATTACGTTATCGTTTATCAGGACTGGGTAACATGGGTGGTGGATATCTTCGCCTTATGGCGGTTGAGATAGCCGACATTGTTGTTGCCCCACAGCGACTCATAAGGCATGCCGGCCAACATTTCGACGGTCTCCCTGGCCTGCGGGGTGATATTTTCAGGCACCGGGCGGCCCGCTTCGCGCATCTTCTGCGTTTCTTCCCGCAGTACGCTATGCGTCTGCAGATTGAGCTTAAAGCGCAGGGAAACCAGGAAGCCCAGCGCCAGCACCCCGACGGTGCCGAAACTGAGGATCATCAGGATGGTATGGCTGACGCTCGGCGCCTGTACGCTCTGCCCCGAGACAAAGCCGGACAATTGCAGCACGATCCCCACCAGCATTACCGCGCCGGCCTGAGAGGCCTTGCGGGTCAGGGTCATGATGCCGGCGAAAATCCCTTCGCGGCGCTGCGCGGTAATCACTTCATCCACATCGGCGATATAGGTATAGGTGTTCCAGGGAACGTAGTTGATGCCGCCGCGGCCCAGGCCGGCCAGCGCGGAAATCAGCAGCAGCAGCGAGAAGGCGTCATGCATGCCGCTGTACCAGAGGACGGCGTAAGAGACGGCGCTAATCCCGAACAGGCACACCACCAGGCGGTAAGACGGCGCGGGCCCGAAACGGATGCACAGCGGGATCATGCCGATAACCGAGATAAATTGCAGGATCGCCATGGTGCCCATCAGGTTGGAGGCCATCGTCGGGCTCTGCATCAATACAAAGACCACGTAATAGGTAAACACGGCGTTGAACACGTCCTGGGCGATATAACCGCCCAGATACATGCCCAGATGCTGACGGAAAATACGGATACGCAGCGTCGACAACAGCTCGACGTTCAAACGTTTCAGGCTGTCCACCAGCGAGAGGGACTGGCGTTCCTTTTCCGCCCGCAGCGACGCTTCCGACATCAGTTCGCGCGGCCGCTCCCAGGTAAACAGGTAGACCAGCGTCAGCACCAGCGCGCAGATAACGGAGAACACCAGGCTGGAATAGAAAAACGAGACGGCGTTGTCTTTACCAAAATGGCTGAGCAGAATACCGGGCAGGAAGGCGGCCAGAATGGCGGAAAGCTGCGCCAGCGCGATACGCGCGCCGGAGAATTTGGTTTTCTGCTTAAAGTCGTCGGTCATTTCCGGCACCAGCGTTTCATACGGCACCAGAATCATGGTGTAGACGATATCGAACAGCAGATAGGTCAGCAGGTAGTACCAGTACCCCATGTCGCCGACCCACATAAAGCTGTAGCTGAACACGCAGGGGATGCCGAGCAGGATAAAGAATTTACGCCGGCCGAAGCGTTTGCCCAGCCAGGTGGAGCCGAAGTTGTCGGTCAGGAAGCCCATCAGCGGGCTGACGACGGCGTCCAGCACCCGGGCCATGGCAAAAATAAACGTGGCTTCAATGGGCGTCAGGCCGCAGAAGGTGGTGTAAAAATAAAGCAGCCAGGCCGCCGTCAGCGCCGTGGTGCCGGCCCCAAGAAAGTCACCCGAGCCATAGGCTAAATAGTTAGCCAACCCGATCTTACGTGTTTTCATTACCATCCTTCCCGGTCATTGTGTTTATAAACATTGCGCGGCAGGGGCCCCTTGCCGCTATTTTCATAACCTACCCCTCGGTCAGCCGGAAAACCTTTGTCCTTTTGCCACCCCCCTTGATGCACTGGCAGCCGAAAGAAGAACATGGCGATCGGCTTCAAAGTTTTTATAAAAAGGCATTTTATATTTTAAAAACCACGAGTCCGATTAATGTAATAACCAACGAAAAGGAATGCACGCCCAGGGATGGCGTTTTGCGAACGGGAGCAATTTCCGGGCGGTGGAAAACGAGAAAACGGCTCTGCAACGAGCCGTTGATTATTGTGCGGACGGCGGCGGGAGCCAGGTTTTTCCCGCCTCGGGCGGATGATTACATCACGCCAAGCAGCCGTGGTAAAAACAGGGTCAATTCGGGCAGGTAAGTGATAAGCAACAACACCGCGATAATGGCGGCGTAAAACGGAATCAACGCCTTGATCAACGCCTCCACCTTCACCTGCCCAACGCTGGCGCCGACGTACAGACCGCTGCCGGTAGGCGGCGTAATGGTGCCGATGGCCAGGTTGTAGACCAGCAGAATGCCGAAATGCACCGGATCAACCCCGAGTTGCTGCACTATCGGCAATAAAATCGGGGTGAAAATCAAAATGCCGGGCCCGATATCCATAAACATGCCGATGATCAACAGGAAAATCATCACCACCAGCAGGATCACTCCCGGGCTTTCCGAGATCCCCAGTATCATGGCGCTGAGCGCCGCCGGAATGCCGGTCATCGACATGGCGAACGACATGGCGGAAGAGGTCGCCAGCAGAAACATGATAACGCCCGTCATCGAGAAGGTCTGGATAAGAACTCTGGGCACATCTTTCCAGGACAGCGTCTTGTAGAGGAACAGCGTCAGCCAGGTGGTATAGACCACGGCGACCGCGGAGGCTTCGATGGCGGTGAAGATCCCCCACACAATGCCGCCGATAATAATGAACACCAGCAGCAGGCTGGGGAGCGCGTCGCGCGTTACCTTCCAGGCCACGCCCTTTTGCAGCACGAAGAAGCTGGTGTAATTATGGCGTTTGGCAATCACATAGGTCACCAGCATACAGCCGGCGCCCCACAAGACGCCCGCCACCAGCCCGGCGGCAAACAGCGCGGCGATGGAGGTTCCGCCGCTGGCCAGCGCGTACAGAATGAATCCGGTGCTGGGCGGAGTCAGCATCCCGGTCGGCGCGGAGGCGGTATTGACGGCGGAAGCGAAGTCGCGGTTATAGCCCTCCCGGGCGCTCATCGGCACCATCACGCCGCCGATGGATATCGACGCCGCAATCGCCGAACTGGAAACCGCGCCGAACATCATATTGCCGACGATATTGGTATAGGAGTGCGAACCGGGAATACGGCCGGTAAAAAGTTTGGCGAAATTCACCAGCCGGGCGGCAATGCCGCCGTTGTTCATGATCACCCCGGAGAGAACAAAAAACGGCACCGCGAGCAGCGCAAAACTGTCCAGACTGGAAAACATCTTCTGCGCGGTGGCGAACATCGCGATATCAAACGGCAGCACCAGCATAATGGTGGCGCCGGAGGCGATAACGATGCACAGCCCGATGGGCGTTCCCAAAGCAAGCAACACCACAAAAATACCCACCAGCACGCTGGCCGCGATCATCGGATCAATCATGCCGTTCTCCTTCTATCCTTAAGTCCTGTGCCGCATCCGCGGGCCTCTTGCCGGGCGGCGTTCCTCTGAGCATGTCGACGATATTCAACAGACAATAAATAATCGTCAGCACGCCGGACAGCGGCAGGGCGTAATACACCTTACCCATCGAAACCTGCAGGCTGGGGGAGATCTGCATCATGGCGGTGGCCGAGACGCGCCAGCCGCCGATAATCATGATGTAGATCGCAAACAGGATAAACACCACCTGAATGACGATGTTCCAGCCGACGGTCAGTTTTCTGGGACATTTGTCCAGCAACAGCGTCAGGCTGATATGCTCATGCTTGCCCGCGACGTAAGCCACGCCGATGACGGACAGCCAGACCAGGGAAAAACGCAGAAACTCTTCGGAAAAGGTGCTGGGCGCGTTGAATATATAGCGGCTGACCACCTGCCAGCAGGCGATTGCCACCATGACGATAATCAGACCGCAGCCAAAAACCTCAATGATCTTATCCAGCCATTTTCGAATGATATTCATAAGATCCTCAACCATCATGCCGTTGCGGAGAAGGGCTCCCCTTCCCCATGGTGAAAGTTATTGACTCGCCTGGCTGATTTTCTGATACAGCTCATAAACCTGCGGCTTGCCCTGCAGTTTTTCATAAATGGGTTGCACCGCGGCTTTGAAGGGTTCGGTATCAATATTGAAAAACTCGACGCCAAATTGTTTTTGCGCCTGTACCCGCGCTTTATCGATCTCTTCGCGCCAGGCTTTTTTCTCCACCTTTATCGATTCATCGATGGCCTCCTGCAACGCCTGCAGCTGATCCGGCGTCAGCTTGGTTTTGGTCAGGTTGCTCATGATGACGATATCGGGAATGCGGGTGTGCATGTCATAGGTATAATATTTGGCGACTTCGCCGTGGCGGGCGATGGTGAGGGCGAATTCATTATTCTCCGCGCCGTCGATGATGCCCTGCTGCAGGGAGGTATAAACCTCACCCTGACTCATGGCGATGGCGGAAGCGCCAAGCAGTTTTATGGTCGCGATGGAGGTTTCGCTTTGCATCACGCGAATTTTCTTCCCTTTCAAATCGTTGATGCTCTTGATCGGGGCCTTGCTGGTATAAAAGCTGCGCGCGCCCGAGTCATACCAGGCTACGCCGGTAAACCCCTGCGCCTCCGTGGCGCGATACACCGGCTCCATGATTTCCGGGTTATCCATCACCCGATAGAAACGGTCCTGATCCTTGAAGAGGTAGGGTAATGAAAAGACGCCGTACAGCGGCGAAAAACTTTCCAGCAGACCCGACGACACTTTCGTCAAATCGATAGCGCCGACCTGCGTCATCTCAACCAGCTCCCGTTCGCCGCCGAGTTGGCTGTCGGGGAAATACTGAATCTTCACTTCGCCGTTGGTTTTTTGCTCAACGGCTTTTCCGATGTATTGCAAAGCCTGCTTCACCGGCTCGCTGTTTTCCGCATACGCCAGTTTAAGCACGGTTGCCGCGTAAGCGCCGTGACCGAGCGAGACGAGCAGAGCCGCGGAAAGCAGTTTCAACAGAACAGAGGTTTTAGCTATTTTCATCGCCATCTTTCTCCTATCGTTTTCTTTATTATGTTGCCGCCACGGCAAACGCCGCCTGCCGTCGAGCCACTGTAACCAGCGCATATGGGGAAAACCTTTGCGTTTTTGCCACCTTCAGCCTGACGCTGGCAAAATTTTCAAGAGCGGGCCGATCGAATTCATGGTTTTATCAAAAAGGCGTTTTGAATTTTAAAAAACCAGAAATTGATAAACATGCCACGTTGTTTTGAGGGGTAAAAGACGGGGGTGCCGGCGTCACGACGCGGATAAAAAAAACGGCCCCGAAACGGGGCCGTGAGCAACACATTATTTTAAGCGAAAGAGGCGATTAAGCCTGGCCTTTCACTTCTTTCAGACCGTTGAACGGCGCACGGTTGCCCAGCGCTTCTTCGATACGGATCAGTTGGTTGTATTTGGCAACGCGGTCAGAACGGCTCATGGAACCGGTTTTGATCTGGCCGGCCGCGGTACCTACCGCCAGGTCGGCGATGGTAGCGTCTTCGGTTTCGCCGGAGCGGTGAGAGATAACCGCCGTGTAACCCGCATCTTTCGCCATCTTGATGGCGGCCAGGGTTTCGGTCAGAGAACCGATCTGGTTGAATTTGATCAGGATGGAGTTGGCGATGCCTTTATCGATACCTTCTTTCAGGATCTTGGTGTTGGTTACGAACAGATCGTCGCCAACCAGCTGGATTTTGTCGCCCAGCACTTTGGTCTGGTAAGCAAAGCCGTCCCAGTCGGACTCATCCAGGCCGTCTTCGATAGAGACGATCGGATATTCTTTGGTCAGGCCTTCCAGGTAGTGGGTGAATTCCTCGGAAGTGAAGGTTTTGCCTTCGCCTTTCAGTTCATACTTGCCGCTTTCTTTGCTGTAGAACTCGGAAGCCGCACAGTCCATCGCCAGGGTAACGTCTTTACCCAGCACATAACCGGCTTTTTCCACCGCTTCTTTGATAGCGGCCAGCGCCGCGGCGTTGGATTCCAGGTTCGGCGCATAGCCGCCTTCGTCGCCGACCGCGGTGTTCAGGCCTTTGGCTTTCAGCACTTTCGCCAGGGTGTGGAAAACTTCGGAACCGATGCGAATCGCTTCCTTAACCGTTTTCGCGCCGACCGGCTGGATCATGAATTCCTGAATATCAACGTTGTTATCAGCGTGCTCGCCGCCGTTGATGATGTTCATCATCGGCAGAGGCATGGAGAATTTACCCGGAGTGCCGTTCAGTTCGGCGATGTGTTCGTACAGCGGCTGGCCTTTGGATGCCGCGGCCGCTTTGGCGCTTGCCAGAGAAACGGCCAGAATGGCGTTGGCGCCGAATTTGGATTTGTTTTCCGTTCCGTCCAGGTCGATCATGATCTTATCGACGTTGGCCTGATCTTTCGCGTCCTTACCCAGAATAGCCTGAGCAATCGGGCCGTTTACCGCGGCAACCGCTTTGGTTACGCCTTTGCCCAGAAAACGGGATTTGTCACCGTCGCGCAGTTCCAGCGCTTCGCGAGAACCGGTGGAAGCCCCTGACGGCGCGGCGGCCAGACCGACAAAGCCGCCTTCCAGGTGCACTTCGGCTTCAACAGTCGGATTTCCGCGTGAGTCGATGATTTCGCGACCGATGACTTTAACAATTTTGGACATTAGATTTTCCTCAGTACAAGTTAACTAAAACCTCAGACGAACAGCGCGCGATCGTTCAGGTCGCGCGCTGCTGACAAAAAGCTTACTTCACCTGACGCTTTTGGTACGCGCCAGCGGCTTTGACAAAGCCGGCAAACAGTGGATGCCCGTCACGCGGCGTCGACGTAAATTCCGGATGGAACTGACAGGCCACGAACCATGGATGATCGGGTAATTCCACGATCTCCACCAGTTTGCGGTCGGCGGAAAGACCAGCAACACGCAATCCCGCCGCTTCAATCTGTTTCAACAGCATGTTGTTGACTTCATAACGATGACGGTGACGTTCAATAATCGTCGGCTCACCGTAAAGCCGGCGTACCAGGCTGCCTTCGGTCAGATGACATTGCTGCCCGCCGACCCGCATGGTGCCGCCCAGATCGCTCGCCTCATCGCGTACTTCTATATTGCCGTCTTCATCGCGCCATTCGGTGATCAGCGCAATCACCGGGTACTTACAGTCTGGCACAAACTCGGTAGAGTTTGCCTCATCCATCCCGGCAACGTTACGGGCAAACTCCATTAATGCGACCTGCATCCCCAGGCAAATGCCCAGATACGGGACGTTGTTTTCGCGGGCATAACGCGCCGCCATCACCTTGCCTTCCACGCCGCGGTAGCCAAAGCCGCCGGGGATCAGGATAGCGTCCAAATCTTTCAGCATCTCGACGCCGCGGGTTTCCACATCCTGCGAGTCGATAAGCTTGATGTTCACCGTCAGACGGTTTTTCAAGCCGCCGTGCTTAAGCGCCTCAATAACGGATTTATAGGCGTCAGGCAACGCCACGTACTTGCCGATCATGCCGATGGTGACTTCACCGCCCGGATTGGCCTCTTCGTAAACCACCTGCTCCCATTCCGACAGGTCGGCTTCCTGACAGTTCAAGCTGAATCGTTTACAAATATAATCGTCCAGC
The DNA here is from genome assembly GCF_023347575.1 of Brenneria tiliae. Taxonomy (NCBI): domain Bacteria; kingdom Pseudomonadati; phylum Pseudomonadota; class Gammaproteobacteria; order Enterobacterales; family Pectobacteriaceae; genus Brenneria; species Brenneria tiliae. Next base: position 36,701 of record NZ_JAKPCB010000088.1, read on the forward strand.
CCCTGGGATTTCAAGAGCGACGGGATTTTATAAATGGAATCAATGTCTTTAAGGGAGATTACCGCTTTTTCCGGCACATTGCAGAATAAAGCAATCTTTGCCCGCTCATTGGCCGGTACGGTACGGTCGGAGCGGCAAATCAGCACGTCAGGCTGGATACCGATGGAAAGCAGCTCCTTAACCGAGTGCTGCGTGGGCTTGGTTTTCACTTCACCGGCGGCGGCCAGATAAGGCACCAGCGTCAGGTGCATAAACAGCGTATGCTCGCGGCCCACTTCAACCGCCATTTGCCGAATCGCTTCAAGGAACGGCAGCGATTCGATATCGCCGACGGTGCCGCCGATTTCAACCAGCACCACGTCATGCCCTTCGCCCCCCTCAAGGATGCGCTCTTTGATGGCGTTGGTAATATGAGGGATAACCTGAATCGTGGCGCCCAGGTAGTCGCCGCGACGCTCTTTGCGCAATACGTCGGAGTAGATACGGCCGGTGGTGAAGTTGTTGCGGCGCGACATTTTGGTGCGGATAAAGCGCTCGTAGTGGCCCAGATCGAGATCGGTTTCCGCGCCGTCTTCGGTGACGAACACTTCGCCGTGCTGTGTCGGGCTCATCGTGCCCGGATCCACGTTGATGTACGGGTCCAGTTTCATGATGGTAACGTTGAGGCCACGGGCTTCAAGAATAGCCGCCAGAGAGGCTGCGGCAATGCCTTTACCCAGAGAGGAAACGACCCCGCCGGTCACAAAAATATAATTAGTTGTCATGCTGAACCTGAGAGTTTAGGTTTAAAGACGATGGAACGACCAAGACGGGAAAGTAGTATACCGGAACCTGATGAGCGCCACAAATGTTCGTTTTACTCATCGCCGGGATCCCAACCCGCCGGCCATAGAGATTTAACCCCGCCCGACGCCGATATATAATTAATTCAAAATCAAATAGTTATACAGTAAATATAGTAAAAATAACGGGATAACGGCAAAATCAGGCTCAATGGTTTATTTCCTGCCGTTTAACCTGCCGCCACGCCGCTTCCATCTCTTCGAGCGAGGCCTGTTCCAGCGTTTTGCCGGATGCGGTAACGATTTGTTCTACCTCGCGAAAACGGCGGCTGAACTTACGGTTGGCGGTTTGCAACGCCCGCTCGGCCTTGTGCCCCAGATGGCGCGACAGGTTAACCGTGGCGAACAATAAATCGCCGATTTCCTCACCCAGTTTTTCTTCATCAACAACGGCTTGCCGCGCCTCATGCAGCACTTCGTCGATTTCCTCGTAAACCTTGTCGACAACCGGTGCTAAACTGTTCCAATCAAAGCCCACCGACGCGACGCGCTGCTGAATTTTTTGTGCTTTCATCAGCGCCGGCAGCGCCTCGGGAATATCATCCAGCGGCGAATGGCGATCCTTTTCCGCCCTTTCCCGCGACTTGGTTTGCTCCCAGTTGGCCAGCACGGCGTCGCTGTCCGCCAGTTGGGCATCGGCAAAAATATGCGGGTGCCGGCGCACCAGCTTGTCGCTGATGGCGTCACAAACGGCGGAAAAATCAAACAGCCCTTGCTCCTGCGCCATCTGCGCGTAAAACACCACCTGAAACAGCAGATCCCCCAGTTCGCCGCGCAAATCATCAAAATCCTTGCGGCTGATGGCGTCCAGCACCTCGTAGGTTTCTTCCAGCGTGTAAGAGGCGATGGAGTCGAACGTCTGTTCCCGATCCCACGGGCAGCCGTTCTGCGGATCGCGCAGGGTTTTCATAATGGTGAGTAGGCGCTCAATAGCGGGTGAAGTCATAGTGTTCCTAATTATGGGGCTGTGCCCGAACAAAGTTAATAACAACGGCAAGGGAGTCAGAATATTTCACCGTTTTGTTCTTTCGGGCGTAAAAAATTGTGCTGAGGTGAACATGACCGCCGAGTGAGCCGCATGGACGCGGCGAAAGCCAGTGCCGCGTCGGGAACGCGTCACTGGCGGCTCGATAAGCGGACATGGGCACCGAAGGAACCGCGCAGCGGCACAATTTCCGCCCAAAGCCTGGGTTCTGAGGGATGTGGCGATTGAGCATCCCTCAGTCGGGCGTGACGGTGGAGCCACAAAAAACTACGTCGCTCAACACGCACGAAACCCTCCACCGCAACGACATAAACAAGATTTTTATAACCTACGGTTTAAAAAACCGAAGACTCCATTCACCCCCCCTGCTGCCGGCGCGCATCGATCACATCCGGCAACTGGTTGAGTTTGGCCAGAATACGGCTCAGCACCTGCAGGTTATAAATCTCGATATCCATATCAATGGTGGCCAGCTGCTGTTTGGTATCGCTGCGGCTCGCCACGCCCAGTACATTGACCTTTTCGTTCGCCAGAATGGTGGTGATATCGCGCAGCAATCCGCTGCGATCGTTGGCGGTCACCCTTACCACCAGCGAATAGCCGCTGGAATAGCTTTCGCCCCACACGGCGTCGACAATGCGCTCCGGCGCGTGGCTGCGCAGATCGTCCAACTGCTCGCAGTCGGCCCGGTGGATGGAGATCCCCCGGCCGCGGGTGATAAAACCGGTGATCTCATCGCCCGGGATCGGCTGGCAGCAACGGGCGATGTGGTGCATCAGGTTGCCGACCCCTTCAACCACCACCCGCCCCTTATCTTTATTACGCGCGGCCGGCTGCGGGGATTTCTGCGTCAGTTGGCGCAGCGCCTGGCGGTCCTGCTCTTCCGCGCTGGGCTGATTCAGTTGCGCCTGCAGGAAATTCACCATCTGGTTGAGGCGAATATCCCCCCCGCCAATCGCCGCCAGCAGTTCATCCAGAGAATTCACGTTATAACGCGGCAGCAGCAGTTTCTCCGCGGCCTTGAGGCCGATACCCAGATGCGCCAGTTCATCATCCAGAATCTGCCGGCCGGCCAGAATGTTCTTGTCGCGATCCTGCTTGCGGAACCAGTTGTGAATTTTTGAACGCCCGCGGCTGGTGGTGATATAGCCCAGATTCGGGTTCAGCCAGTCGCGGCTGGGATTCGGCTGTTTCTGGGTGATCACCTCGATCTGATCGCCCATCTGCAGCTGGTAGGTGAACGGGACGATGCGTCCGCCGATTTTCGCGCCGATGCAACGATGGCCGATATCGCTGTGAATGTGATAGGCGAAATCCAGCGGCGTTGAGCCGGCCGGCAAATCCACCACGTCGCCTTTCGGCGTAAACACGTAGACCCGGTCGTCGAACACCTGGCTGCGCACCTCATCCAGCACCTCATCCGAGTCCGCCATCTCCTCCTGCCAGGCGATCAGCTTACGCAGCCAGGCGATGCGGCCTTCGTAACCGGAACGACCGCCGACCACCGTGCCCTCTTTGTATTTCCAGTGCGCCGCTACGCCCAGCTCGGCGTCTTCATGCATCTGCCGGGTGCGGATCTGAATTTCCAAAGTTTTGCCGCGCGGTCCCAGCACCACCGTATGAATCGACTGATAGCCGTTCGGCTTCGGATTGGCGACATAATCGTCAAACTCATCCGGCAGATGGCGGTAATGGGTATGCACGATACCCAGCGCGCCGTAGCAATCCTGCAGGCGCTCCACCACGATGCGCACCGCCCGCACGTCGTACAGCTCGTCAAACGACAGCGATTTTTTCTGCATCTTGCGCCAGATGCTGTAGATATGTTTGGGGCGGCCGTAAATTTCCGCCTGCACGCCCTCTTCTTTCATGGCGGCGCGCAGCGTGTTGACGAAGTCGTCGATGTACTGTTCGCGATCGATACGCCGCTCGTGCAGCAGCGTCGCGATACGCTTGTACTCTTCGGGATGAAGGTAGCGGAAGCAAAAATCCTCCAGCTCCCATTTAAGCTGCCCGATACCCAGCCGATTAGCCAGCGGGGCATAAATATTGGTACATTCTTTCGCCGCCAGCACCCGCTCTTCTTCCGGGGCGTCTTTAACTTCGCGCAGATGCGCGATCCGCTCCGCCAGCTTGATCACCACGCAGCGAAAATCTTCCACCATCGCCAGCAGCATGCGACGGATATTATCCACCTGTTCGGAGGCGACGGAGTCATGCTGCGTGGCTTTCAACTGGCGGATGGCATCCATATCGCGCACGCCGTGCACCAGATCGACGATGCTTTTGCCGAATTTTTCCTGCAGCGTGGTTTCATCCACCACGTTGGCGTCGGCGATGGGAAACAGCAGGGCGGCGCGCATGCTGTCATTGTCCATGCTCAGCGTGGACAGAATTTCCACCATTTCGATACCGCGCCACAGCAGCAGCATGGCATCGGGATGATCCTGGGTTTGTTGTTCACAGTAATGCCAGGTTTCGGCTAAACGTTCACACGACTGCTGACTGGTTATGCCAAGCGAAGCAATCCACGCGTCAGGTACAAACTCACCAGCCGTATTCAAATGCGCACTTCTTACCGCAACCATAATTTCTCCCTACTTTACCGCGCCGCCGCATCACCTATAAACAACGCCATCGACTCAAGGTGGCCGGTATGTGGAAACATATCCAGCATGGCGACATTCGCCAGCCGATAACCGGCGGCGAGTAATATTTTGCTGTCACGCGCCAGCGTGGTCGGGTTACAGGAAACGTAAACCACGCGCCGGGGAGCCAGACGGACAATCTGCGCCATGACCCCCGCGGCACCCGCTCGTGCCGGGTCCAGCAATATCTTATCAAAACCTTGGGCAGCCCAAGGCTGTTGAGTGACATCATCTTCAAGATTTTGGTGAAAAAATGTGACATTGGCGAGCGAATTGCGCCGGGCGTTCTCGCGCCCTTTTTCCACCAGCGCCGCCACGCCCTCAACGCCGACGACGCTGGCCGCCCGCCGCGCCAGCGGAAGGGTAAAATTGCCCATGCCGCAGAACAGATCCAATATCCGGTCCTGCGGCTGAACGTCCAGCCAGGCCAGCGCCCGTTCGACCATTTGCTGATTGACCGCATCATTGACCTGAATAAAATCCCGCGGGCTGAACGCCAGCGTTAATCCGGCGATATGATACAGCGGCGCCTCGCCGTGCAGACAGGTCACCGAGTCCGCATCGGGCGCCAGATAAACCGACACTCCGTACTGCCGCGCAAAGTCGCTCAGCGCCTGGCTGTCCGCCTGGCTCAGCGCATCCAGATGGCGCAGCACCAGCAACGGGCCGTTATCCGCCTGCACCAGTTCCACATGCCCCAGCCGCTTTACCGCCCGCAGGCGGCTCAGGCAGTCACGCAGCGGCGCCAGCAGTTTCTCCAGCTCCGGCCGTAATATCGGGCAGGCCCGGATATCGACCAGCTCATGCGACCCCGCCTGACGGTACCCCATCAACATCCGTTGCTGTTTAGCCTGATAGTATAACGCAAGCCGGGCCCGCCGCCGGTAGGCGTAAGACGGCCCGGCGATCGGCGCCGCGGGCGGCAGCTCCACCCCCGTTTCCCGCGCCATCAGGCGCGCCAGCGCCGACGCTTTGCTATGCTGCTGCAGCGCAATATCGGCATGCTGCTGCTGGCATCCGCCGCAGTCGTTGAAATGCGGGCAGCGCGGCGCCACGCGCTGCGGGCTGCTGGTTAATAATCGTTTAAGTTTGGCATGGGCAAACTGACGCTTTTCTTCCGTCAGCCGTACTTCAGCCTGTTCGCCCGGCAGCACGCCGGCGACAAAAATCGTCTTGCCCTGATGACGCGCCACGCCCTGCCCGAAGGGGTCAAGGCTGTCTACCGTCACGGTTATCGTTTGCCGGGTCGTCACGCGCCGGTTTGGAGAGTAGAATTGCGCCATAATTTACAATCGTTTTATAAATACAATAATTTTTAAGCTTAATTCTCCCACATTGGACCCTTATGACCAAATACAGTCTGCGTGCGCGCATGTTAATACTGATTTTGGCGCCGACGTTAATGATCGGACTGTTGCTCAGTACCTTTTTCGTGGTACACCGCTATAACCAGTTGCAGGAACAGTTGGCCGACGCGGGAGCCAGTATCATCGAGCCGCTGGCCGTCACCAGCGCTTACGCCATGGCAAAAAACCAGCAGAACACGCTGCAACCGCTGATTAATACGCTGCATCGGCGGCACTCCGGCATCATCCGGGCCATCAGCATTTTTGATGATAAAAATCAGCTAATTGTCACCACCAACAATCGCCATAGCCTATGGTCGCCGCACCTGAGCGAAGACACCCCGGCCGACAACCGCTTGCACCTGCACCATAGCGGGAACGCCCTGATCCTGCATATGCCGATTACCGCCGACGGCGAGTTCGCCGATGACGGTTTGACATCGCCGCGGCCCGGCGCAATACCCCCTATCGGCTACCTTGCCGTCGAGCTGGATATCAACTCCATCAAGCTCCGGCAGTACCAGGAAATTTTTATCGCCGCCCTGATGCTGCTGCTGTGTATGGGCGTAGCGGTGCTATTCGCCTATCGCCTGATGAAGGACGTTACCGCGCCGATCGGCAATATGGTGGAAACGGTCGATCGCATCCGCCGCGGACAGCTGGATAGCCGGGTTGAAGGCCATATGCTGGGCGAGTTGAATATGCTGAAAAACGGCATCAACTCCATGGCCATGTCGTTGACCGCCTACCACGAAGAGATGCAGCAGAATATCGATCAGGCGACCTGCGATCTGCGGGAAACGCTCGAACAGATGGAGATCCAGAACGTCGAGCTGGATCTGGCCAAAAAGCGGGCGCAGGAAGCGGCGCGCATCAAGTCCGAGTTTCTGGCCAATATGTCTCACGAGCTGAGAACGCCGCTCAACGGCGTAATTGGTTTTACCCGCCAGACATTGAAAACGTCGCTGAATCCGACCCAGACCGATTATCTGCTGACCATCGAACGCTCCGCCAATAACCTGCTGAATATCATTAACGACGTACTGGATTTCTCCAAACTGGAGGCGGGCAAGCTGGTATTGGAAAATATTCCGTTCTCGCTGCACAACACGCTGGACGAAGTCGTCATGCTGCTGGCCCATACCGCCCATGAAAAAGGGCTGGAACTGACGCTCGACGTCCAGCAGGACATTCCGGAGCAGTTTATCGGCGATCCGCTGCGCATTCAGCAAATCATCACCAACCTGTTGGGCAACGCCATCAAGTTTACCGAGCAGGGCAACATTGATATCCGGGTGGAAAAACGCCGCCAGGAAGGCAACCAGGTTCAGTTGGAAATTCAAATCCGCGACAGCGGCATCGGCATCGCCGAACGCCAGCAGTCACAGCTCTTTCAGGCATTCCGCCAGGCGGACACCAGTATTTCACGGCGCCATGGCGGAACCGGGCTGGGGCTGGTGATCACCCAAAGGCTGATCAAAGAGATGGGCGGCAATATCGGCTTTCACAGCCAGCTAAATAAAGGCTCTACCTTCTGGTTCCATATCAATCTGCCGTTAAATCCCCACGCCGCGCCGGCAAACAACGAATACCGCATGCTGCGCGACAAGCACCTGGCGTATATCGAATCCGATCCGGCGGCGGCGCAGGCCACGCTGAACATTCTCAGCCAAACGCCCTTGACGGTCAGCTATAGCCCGACGCTGGAACAACTTCCCGAAGCCCCCTTCGATATTTTGCTGTTGGGCATTCCGGTGCATTACCGCAACACGCTGCTCGATTACACGCCCCAATTACGCGACGTCTGCCGACGCGCGCCCTACGTGATCCTGGCGCTGCCCAGCTTTGCGCAAATGGATGCCGAGCAGTTGAAAATATTCGGCGTTCACGCCTGCCTGAACAAACCGATCTCCGCTCCCCGCCTGCTGCCGCTGCTGCAGGACAGTGCGGTTTTCCAGCTGTCGCTGCTGCCGGAAAACATCACCGCGCCTCAGCCTCCATTGCCGCCTCGCGCACGACTACCGCTAAGCGTGATGGCCGTGGATGATAATCCGGCCAATCTGAAGCTGATCGGCGCCCTGCTGGAAGAGCAGGTGGAAACCATCATTCTGTGCACCAACGGCGCGGAGGCGGTGTCCCAGGCCAAAGATCGCGATATTGATCTTATCCTTATGGATATCCAGATGCCGGGGATGGACGGTATCCGCGCCAGCGAAATCATCCGCCAGTTCCCCAGGCATGGCAAAACGCCGATTGTCGCCGTTACCGCCCACACCATGAGCGACGAACGCGAACAGCTGTTACAGGCCGGTATGAATGATTGTCTGGCAAAACCGATTGACGAGCAGATGCTGCAAAAAGTGCTGTCCCGCTACACTCCCCAGGAAGAGGCGCGTCCGCCGCAGGAGCGGCGCCGCGATAGCCAGCCGTCCCTGGACTGGACGCTGGCGCAGCGCCAGGCGGCCAATAAACCGGAACTGGCGCGCGAGCTGCTGCAGATGCTGCTGGATTTTCTGCCGCAGGTGCGCCGGCAGGTTGAAAACCTGCTGCACGATCGGCCCGACGACAACATCATCGAGGTGATCCACAAGCTGCATGGCAGCTGCAGCTATAGCGGCGTGCCGCGCTTGAAACAGATCTGCCGTTATCTGGAACAGCAGCTGCGCGAGGGGGTTAGCGCCAGCGAACTGGAGCCGGAATGGCTGGAACTGCTGGACGAAATCGATAACGTCAGCGAAGCCGCGCGCGCGCATCTGAACCATACCGCCTAGCGATACCGGCGCAACAATGCGCCTGACGATGGCCGGACCGACGGCGGCGGCCTATTCCCGGCGCGCCCCTCGCGGCACGGCGTAAATCACGCGGATAAATCTTGCGCCAGCTTGATGGTCGCCGCGATATTGCGCGCCGTCATGCGCACATTTTCCGCGGCGTTTTCCAGCGCTTCGTCCAGTGAACAGACGTTGTACAGCACGCTGAATACCGCATCCAGACCGTGCTGGTGGACAATCCCGACGTCGGCGGTCAGGCTGCCGGCGATACCGATCACCGGTTTATGATGGCGTTTCGCCACCCGGGCAACGCCAATCGGCACCTTGCCGTGAATGGTCTGGCTGTCAATACGGCCTTCGCCGGTAATCACCAGCGCCGCATCGCGCACCAATTCATCCAGCCCCAGCGCTTCGGTAACGATCTCTATTCCCTGCCGCAGGTCGGCGCCGCAGAACGCCCGCAGCGCGGCGCCCATTCCGCCGGCGGCGCCGGCGCCCGGAACATGCTCGACGTCCATATCCAGATCGTCGCGGATAACCGCGGCGTAATGCTTCAGCGCATTATCCAGCCGTTCGATCATCTCCTCCGTCGCCCCCTTTTGCGGGCCAAAAATAGCGGAGGCGCCCTGTTCTCCGGTCAGCGGGTTGGTGACGTCGCAGGCCACTTCAAAGCGGCACTTTTTGATACGCGGGTCCAGTTCGCCGATATCGATACTTGCCAGCTTGTCGAGCTCTCCGCCGCCGAAGCCGATCTGCGCGCCGGATTCGTCAAGCAACTTGGCGCCCAGCGCCTGCGCCATTCCCGCGCCGCCGTCATTGGTGGCGCTGCCGCCGATGCCGATGATGCAATGCCGCACCCCATGGTCCAGCGCGCAGCGAATCAGCTCGCCGGTGCCGTAGCTGGTCGTCAGCAGCGGATTACGCCGCTGCGCGGGCACCTGCTCCAACCCGCTGGCGGCGGCCATCTCGATAAAAGCCGTCTTTTTATCGCCGGACAGCCCGAAAAACGCGTCGACGTTATCGCCTAACGGACCGGTAACCTTAACCTTGACGATCTCGCCGTGCGTCGCCGCCACCATGGCTTCAACGGTCCCTTCGCCGCCGTCGGCGACCGGCAGTTTGATATAGCAGGCATCGGGAAAGATCTCACGGAATCCCGCTTCAATTTGCGTGGCAACCTCTTGTGCAGACAGGCTTTCTTTATAAGAATCCGGTGCGATAACTATTTTCATAAACGATCCGATTTCATAAACGTTTCGGTTTCACCAATAATCCGCGCTGCTGAATCGGCGCTTATCAGAATGATTACCCCGACAACCAGAGCGGCATACGGTCACCTATGCCGCTCCGACAACCATCAAGCCTTATCGCGTCACTTCAATCTTAGCTAACTTCTCGTAATAGCAGGCCAGCGCGCTGTGATCGGCGGAGCCCAGATCGTCCGCTTTCAGCGCCTGCATCATCTCCATGACGGCGGCGGTCAGCGGCAGCTGCGCGCCCACGCCGTGCGACGTATCCAGGGCGTTGGCCAGGTCTTTAATATGCAAATCAATGCGGAAACCCGGTTTAAAGTTGCGATCCAGCACCATAGGCGCTTTGGCATCCAGCACGGTGCTGCCCGCCAGCCCGCCGCGAATCGCCTGATAGACCAAATCCGGATTGACGCCGGCTTTGGTCGCCAGCACCAGGGCTTCGGACATCGCCGCGATATTCAGGGCCACAATCACCTGGTTCGCCAGCTTGGTGACGTTGCCGGCGCCGATATCGCCGGTATGCACCACCGATCCGGCCATCGCCTTGAGGATGTCGAAACAGCGTTCGAACAGCGCTTTGTCGCCGCCGACCATCACCGACAGGGTGCCGTCAATCGCCTTCGGCTCGCCGCCGCTGACCGGGGCGTCCAGCATGGCGATCTCTTTCTCGGCCAACGCCGCCGCGATTTCACGGCTGGCCAGCGGCGCGATCGAACTCATATCGACCACGATGGTGCCGGCGCGCGCGCCTTCAATCACGCCGTTCTTGCCCAGCACCACCTCTTTCACATGCGGAGAGTTGGGCAGCATGGTGATAACCACGTCGCTCTGCGCCGCCACCGACTTCGGCGTTTCCGCCGCCGTGGCGCCGGCCGCGACCACCTCGGCCACCGCCTCCAGATTTCTGTCCATCACGACTAATGAGTAACCCGCTTTCAGCAGGTTTTTACTCATCGGTTTTCCCATGATACCGAGCCCAATAAAACCAATTTTCATCGTTATAACCTCATTGTCTGATGTAATTAACACGCGCGATTTACTGCAAAATTACCCTTTGAACCTGTCGCGCAGCGCCTGGGTGGCGCCGCGGAACACACCCAGATCGCTGCCGACGGCAACGAAAGTCGCTCCCCATTCCAGATAGCGCCTGGCATCGGCCTCGGCCGGCGCCAGAATGCCGCTGGGCTTACCGTGCGCGGCGGCGCGTTCGAAAATATGGCGGATAACGCGCTGCACTTCCGGGTGGTTGGGCTGCCCCAGATACCCCAGCGCCGCGGAGAGATCGCCCGGTCCGACAAAAATGCCGTCGACGGCGGCGACGGCGGCGACGGCATCCAGATTGTCGACTCCCTGCTGGCTTTCGATCTGTACCAGGACGGTGATGTTGTCGTTAATGGTGGCGAAATAGTCGGGCTCGGTCCCATAGGCATTGCTGCGATGCGCCACGGAAACGCCGCGGATCCCGGCGGGCGGATAGCGCGTCGACGCCACAGCGCGGACGGCTTCTTCCTCGCTTTCCACGAAAGGGATCAGGAAGTTATTGAAGCCGATATCCAGCAGACGTTTGATGATGACCGGCTCATTGCTCGGCGGACGGACGACAGGGGCGCTGTGGCTGCCTTTCAGCGCCATAAGCTGCGGAATAAAGGTCAGGATATCGTTCGGCGCATGCTCCCCATCCAGCACCAGCCAGTCGAATCCCGCCAGCCCCAGCACCTCGGTGGAGATGGGATTGCCCAGCGCGCACCAGCAGCCAATCAGGGTTTTCCCCTGGCGTAACTCCTGACGAAAGCGGTTAGGTAATAGCGTATTACTCATAATAACCTTCTATTTAATTACGGTTCGTGAATTAACATGCCTGGTCATTGACGGATGATAAAAGTGCTTCATCAATCATCAACTTTCTTCAATTCCATGCGTTTGATTTCACCTACCACCAGTAAGTAGCACAGCATTGCCATCAGTGCGGAAATACCGACAAAAACCAGCGCGCTGTTAAATGAATGCAGTTCTTTGACTAAATAACCGATAACCAGCGGGGTAACGATTGACGCAACGTTGCCAAAGACATTAAATACGCCGCCGCACAGGCCGATTATCTCTTTAGGCGCGGTATCGGAGATAACCGGCCAGCCCAATGCCCCGAATCCTTTGCCAAAGAATGCCAGCGCCATCAGTGAAACAACCACTACATTACTATCGGTGTAATTACAGAGAATAATGGTTGAAGCAAGCAGCATACCCAGCACGATAGGAATTTTACGCGCGGCGGTTAACGTGAAGCCGCGTTTCAGCAACATATCCGACACCACGCCGCCCAGCACGCCGCCGACAAAACCACACAGCGCCGGAATTGCCGCAATCAAACCCACTTTCAGAATAGACATGCCCTTTTCCGAAACCAAGTAAATGGGGAACCAGGTAAGGAAGAACCAGGTAATACTATTAATAAAGTATTGCCCCAGAAATACCCCCAGCATCATGCGGTTGGTAAGAAGCTGTTTAACATAGTTCCATTTAGGACCGTCTTTTTTGTCGCCCTCTTTTTTATGATCCATATCGACAACGGCGCCGCCTTTGGAAATATATTCCAACTCCTGCGGGCTGATACCGGGGTGATCGGTGGGGTTATGGATAAACTTAAGCCATATCGCGGTCAATACAAACCCTAATCCGCCCATCACCAGGAAAACATGTTCCCAACCCCATTGGTAGGTTAACCAGCCGAGGATCGGAGAGAAAATCGCCAGTGAGAAGTATTGGGCCGAATTGAAAATGGCGGATGCCGTACCGCGCTCCTTGGTCGGGAACCACGCGGCGGTGATACGGGCATTGGCGGGAAAAGACGGCGCTTCGGAAAATCCCAGCATAAAGCGCAGAGCAAAAAGGGTTAACGGAGCCCACACCAAAGGAACCCAATCCACAAATCCTTGCAGGAAGGTGAACAGGGACCAGAAGAAGATACTATAGGCATAAACCTTTTTGGAGCCGAAGCGGTCGAGCAACCAGCCGCCGGGTATCTGCATTACTAAATATGACCAGCCAAATGCGGAAAAAATATATCCCATATGCACCGCGTCCAGCTGTAACTCTTGCGCTACTGCCGAACCCGCTATCGACAATGTCGCGCGGTCCGCATAATTTATAGCCGTAACCGTAAATATGATTAATAGGATAATGTAACGAACATAAGTTTTTCTTGTTGTAAGAAGTGCATCGGAATTCATAAAATCCCCTTGGCTCTCGTTATTAGTATGTTAACTCAAATAAACCAACATCATGCCCGTCATTGAAAATTTGAGTATTTTTTAATAATTTGGATAAAGACTATTTTAATAAAATCTTGCATGACCATCTTTATCCGCAAAGATTTGGAAAACATCATCAGTATAAAAATAGCGCCGCCGAATAGCATTGTTAAAATGCACAACAATCAGCGCTTCATTACATCTATTTTATGGGTTACGCACAGAAAAAAGCGACCAACATCACATTATTGTCAGTGGCAGAGTTCATTTAAATAGGTAGAGTGAGACAGATCACAGTATATTGGCTATTCGCCAGATTATCGGTCGTTAAAAACAAAAAATACTATTCAATTGCACAATTCAGTGGGATTAAAAATCAGATACTATGTATATAAAATCCGTATTACCCCAACAATAAAAACTGATTTTCTGAAAATTAAGTATTTACTGGAGACGTTATGTCGCAGAACAAACAGAATTCCGCTCAGGCATTTTACATTAAAGTTCACAGTGATGATAATGTCGCCATCATTGTTAATGATAATGGTTTACGTGCCGGCACCCGATTTGATAACGGACTGGAATTAATTGAGCATATCCCCCAGGGGCACAAAGTCGCTCTGGTCAATATTGATAAGTCCGGCCCTATTATTCGCTACGGTGAAATCATCGGCTATGCGTTAAGAGATATTCCCCAGGGAAGCTGGATTGATGAATCGCTGGTGGAATTGCCCCAGGCCCCGGCGCTGGAAACCCTGCCGCTGGCCACCAAAGTCCCCGTCGCCCTTCCCCCGCTGGAAGGCTATACCTTTGAGGGCTACCGTAATCCCGACGGCAGCGTCGGTACGAAAAATCTTCTCGGTATTACCACCAGCGTACACTGCGTCGCCGGCGTGGTGGACTATGTGGTTAACATCATTGAACGGGATTTACTGCCCAGGTATCCGAACGTCGACGGCGTTGTGGCCCTCAATCATCTCTACGGCTGCGGCGTGGCCATCAATGCCCCGGCGGCGGTCGTCCCGATACGTACCATTCATAATCTGGCGCTGAATCCCAACTTTGGCGGCGAAGTGCTGGTTGTCGGCCTGGGGTGTGAAAAACTTCAACCCGAACGCCTGCTGGAAGGCACGCCCGACGTGCAGGCCATCTCGCTGGAAGACAGCAGCATCGTCCGTTTGCAGGATGAACATCACGTAGGCTTTAAATCGATGGTGGATGATATTCTGACCATGGCCGATCGGCATCTGCAGCGGTTGAACCAGCGCCGGCGTGAAACCTGCCCGGCATCCGAGCTGGTGGTCGGCATGCAGTGCGGCGGCAGCGACGCCTTTTCCGGCGTGACGGCAAACCCGGCGGTCGGATTCGCCTCCGATCTGCTGGTACGCTGCGGCGCGACGGTAATGTTTTCAGAAGTCACCGAAGTGCGCGACGCCATCCATTTACTGACGCCGCGGGCCGTTAACCAGGAGGTCGGCAAGCGTCTGCTGGAAGAGATGGCCTGGTATGACGCCTACCTCGAGAGCGGCCAAACCGACCGCAGCGCCAACCCGTCGCCCGGCAACAAGAAAGGCGGCCTGGCCAACGTGGTGGAAAAAGCGCTTGGCTCCATTGCCAAATCGGGCACCAGCCCCATTGTCGAAGTCCTGTCTCCGGGGCAGCGCCCGACCAAACGCGGCCTGATTTACGCGGCGACCCCGGCCAGCGACTTCGTTTGCGGCACGCAGCAGCTGGCTTCCGGCATCACCGTGCAGGTATTTACCACCGGCCGCGGCACGCCCTATGGCTTACTGGCGGTACCGGTCATTAAAATGGCGACCCGTACGGCGTTGGCAAAACGCTGGCACGATCTGATGGATATTGATGCCGGCACCATCGCCACGGGCGACGCGACGATTGAAGACGTCGGCTGGCAGCTGTTCCACTTTATTCTCGACATCGCCAGCGGCAGAAAGAAAACCTGGTCCGATCAATGGGGTATTCACAACGCCTTGGCGGTTTTCAACCCGGCGCCGGTAACCTGATTACGACATTATCTTCTTATGGCCGGAATATTTTCCGGCCATTTATTAAATCAACAAGCCTTTTTTGATCCATGATCAATTTAATAAAGATTCATATTTGAAAACCCGCCCCGAAAAAGCAAAAAAAACAACGCCCGGCAACATTTCACGCCAAATACGTAAAGAATCTCCTAATAAAATTTAACAAAACCAGCGTATCTCTCCGTTATTGAATATAGCTGCCATTGATGCTTAATCCTGTTAATCATTATCTTTAATCAATGAATTACTTATGATCAAATGAATTTATTGACAGCAGGATCCTCCCCATCATAAATTCATCCATAGCTGATAACCGGGTAATTGCATTCGGTAAACGATTATCAAATAGCGCAAAACAAATTCAGCGTACCCAATTGAATATCTTGAATTAATTTAAACAGCAATAAACTGCCGGGGTTTCCGATGCGATTAAATACGCCTGTCACACAGCAGGAGTATCTGTTGGATATGGATACGACGTTAATGTCCACCACAGATACTCACAGCCATATCACCTATGCCAACTCCGCATTTATCAACGTCAGCGGCTTTTCCGAGGAGGAATTAATCAGCCAGCCGCACAATATCGTGCGCCATCCGGATATGCCGGCCGAAGCCTTTGCCGATATGTGGTTTACCCTACAGCAAGGAGACAGCTGGACCGGGCTGGTAAAAAACAGGCGGTGCAATGGCGACCACTACTGGGTCCGCGCCAACGTTACCCCGGTTTATCATCACAATCAACTCACGGGTTATATCTCCGTGCGCAATACGCCAAGCGCCGATGAGATCAAATTTGCGGAACCCTTATATCAGGCCGTAAAGAAAAAGCAGGCCGGGCACCGTGGATTTTACAAGGGCTTAGTGGTTCGCTCCGGCATATTCGCCCCGCTGTCGATATTGCAGAAGCTGCCCGTGCGCTGGCGCCTGCGGATGGCGATTGTTGCCGCGGGAATGGTTCCCGCGCTGCTCTCTCTCGGCGGCATAAACCCGCTCTGGTCGCTGGCCGTAACGCTTGTTTTAATCTTTCTGCTGGATCTTTTTCTGCAACGGCAGATTGCCCAACCGCTGAAAATGCTGCTGAAACAGGCCCGACATATTGTTTCCGGCCGCAAAGGAGAGTCTCTGCGCCTGAACCGGGTGGATGAAATAGGTATGCTGCTGCGGGCAATCAACCAGTTCGGACTCAACCTGCACTCCCTGGTGGATGATGTCGGCGCTCAGGTGCAGGGAATGACCGATGTCAGCCAGCGGCTGGCCGCAAACAATAGCGCGCTGAATAGCCGCACGGAAGATACCTCCGCCAACCTGCAGCAGACGGCCGCGGCCATCGAGCAAATTACCGCGGCGGTGCGGCAAAGTTCTGAAACCGCCGTCCAGGCGACGCAGATGGCGGAAACCGCCAACCGCACCGCGGTAAAAGGCGGGGAGATTATGCAGGAAACCATCGGCATGATGGATTCCATTTCCGACGCCAGTAATAAAATCGTCGATATTATCAGCGTGATCGACAGTATTGCCTTTCAGACCAATATCCTCGCCCTGAATGCCGCCGTTGAAGCGGCCCGCGCCGGGGTGCAAGGCAAGGGATTCGCCGTGGTGGCCGCCGAAGTGCGCAATTTGGCGCAGCATTCCGCCTCGGCCGCCAAGGAGATCAAAGCGCTGATCGACGCCAACGTGGCCAGCGTCAAATCGGGCGGGCAGATGGTGGAAAATGCCGGCAGGCATATCAACGACATCGTGCAGGAAGTCCGCCAGGTTTCCACCATGATCAACGAGATCAGCCACGCCGCCGGCGAGCAGACTTCCGCGCTGGGCTTAATCAACACTTCCATTGCGCAGATTGAAGAAATGACCCAGCGCAATACGGATATGGTCGCCCAAGCCACCGAGGCGGCGGAAAGGCTGAATCGTCAGGCGATGCGCCTGAATAGCGCCATCAATGTCTATGGCGGGTAATCCGAGAAAAAACACACTTTGTTACATCTGACGTTGTTAACCTGACAAGATGGTTGGCATTTGGCGTCAAAACGCAGGCAAAGAAAAAACACAATCAGCCGATAATAAGTAAGTACATTGGGTACGCATTTATCAGGAGGAAAAATGTCGGACATAAGCGCAATTTCATCGGTGAGCGGTTCATCGACCAGCACTGAAAACTACGCGCAAAAAATCAGTAAATTAACCCAACAGCTTGAAAAGCTGACGGAGAAACTGGCGGACGTGACGAACTCTTCCGGCAGCGCGGAAGAGATTGAAACAGAAAGCCAAATGTTACAGGCGCAGATTCAAGCCATTCAGGCTCAGATTGCTCAGCTTCAGTCGGCGCAACAAGCTCAGCAAAGCGCGCAAGCACAGCAAAGCGTAGATGAAACAAACACCACCAGTACTCAGGCCGACGGCGTTAATCGCCCGACGGAAGAAAATCAGATCAATGTTTATATCTGAGTTCGAAAATAAGGCATGAGGTAACAATCATGCCTTATTATTACGCTTCAACGGCTTAACCAGCCCTTGCAGACCTTCTATCTTGATCGCCAGCGTCATTTGCATCAGTTCGCCCAGGCGTCCCTGGGGAAACTCGCCTTTACGGGCAAACCACAGCAGGTACTCTTCCGGCAGGTCGATCAGCGCCCGCCCCTGATACTTGCCAAACGGCATCGGCATATTGGCGATTTCAATCAGGTCTTCTTTTTCCACCGGCCTACTCCCCCAGCAAACGCATCATTTCAGCTTCGTCAATCACCGGGATCCCCAGCTCCTGCGCTTTGGTCAGCTTGGATCCCGCCGCTTCGCCGGCAATCACCATATCGGTTTTTTTCGATACGCTGCCGCTGACCCTGGCGCCCAGCGCCGTCAGCCGATCTTTGGCCTCATCGCGGGACAGAATACTCAGCGACCCGGTCAGCACCAGCGTCTTGCCGGCAAACGGACTGTCGATCGCTTCCGCCTTCACCGCCAGCGGTTGCGGCCAGTGGATATTGATGCCGTCGGGATCGACCAGTTCGCGGATCACCTGCTGGTTGTGCTCTTCCTCCAGGAAATGCCGCACGCGGGCGGCGACCACCTTGCCCACGTCGGGCACCTCCAGCAGCGACTCTTCATCCGCGGCGAACAGCGCCTCAAGCGAACCAAAATGCGCGGCCAGATTGGCGGCGGTCGCTTCTCCGACGTCGCGGATGCCCAGAGCAAACAGGAAGCGCGCCAGGGTGGTGCTTTTCGCCTTCTCCAGCGCGCCGACCAGATTCTGCGCCGACTTCGGCCCCATGCGGTCGAGACCGGTCAATATCCCGGCGCTGAGCCGGAAAAGGTCGGCCGGCGTTTTGACATACTCTTTTTCCACCAGTTGGTCGATGATTTTGTCGCCCAGGCCGTCGACGTCCAGCGCCCGGCGGGAAACAAAGTGCTTCAGGGCTTCTTTGCGCTGCGCCCCGCAAATCAGGCCGCCGGTGCAACGGGTGACCACCTCGCCCTCCACCCGCTCCACGTCGGAACCGCACACCGGGCAGACGTCGGGGAACACAATCGGCCGGGTATTTTCCGGCCGTTCCGTTTCCACCACGCCGACAATCTGCGGAATAACGTCGCCGGCGCGGCGCACCGTCACCCGGTCGCCGATGCGTAGGCCAAGCCGTTCGATTTCATCGGCGTTATGCAGCGTGGCGTTACTGACCATCACCCCCGCCACCGCCACCGGCTCCAGACGCGCCACCGGGGTAATCGCCCCGGTGCGGCCGACCTGAAATTCGACGTCGCGCACCCAGGTCAGCTGCTCCTGCGCCGGGAATTTAAACGCCACCGCCCAGCGCGGCGCGCGGGCGACATAGCCAAGGCGCGCCTGCAGCGCCAGATCGTCCACCTTGACCACCACGCCGTCGATATCGAAATCCAGCGCGCCGCGCGTCTGTTCGATATGGCGATAAAAATCGAGCACTTCCTCGCTGCCGGTACAGAGCTTGATACGGTCGCTGACCGGCAGTCCCCAGCGCCTGAATTGCATCAGGCGCTGCCAGTGGCTGTCCGGCAGTTCTCCGCCCTCCAGCAAACCGACGCCGTAGCAAAAAAAGGTCAGCGGACGTTTGGCGGTGATGCGGGGATCGAGCTGCCGCAGCGAGCCGGCCGCCGCGTTGCGGGGGTTGGCAAATACTTTGCCGCCGGTGCGCCGGGCTTCCTCGTTGAGTTTCTCGAAACCGCTGTGCTTCATAAACACTTCGCCGCGCACTTCCAGCCGGCGCGGAATGTTATCTCCCGCCAGGCGCAGCGGGATGGCGCCGACGGTGCGGATATTCGCGGTGATATTCTCGCCGGTGGCGCCGTCGCCGCGCGTGGCCGCGCGCGTCAGCACGCCGTCTTCGTACAGCAGGCTGACGGCCAGGCCGTCCAGCTTCAGCTCGCAGCAGAAGGTCAGATCGTCGCCGTTTTTCAGCCGGTCGCCGATGCGTTTGCTGAACGCCAGATAGCTCTCTTCGTCAAATACGTTATCCAGCGACAGCATCGGCACTTCGTGACGCACCTGCTCGAAGGCCGCCAGCGGCGCGGCGCCGACGCGCTGCGTCGGCGAGTCCGCCGTCACCAGTTGGGGATAGGCCTCTTCCAGGCTTTTCAGCTCACGCATTAGCCGATCGTATTCGGCGTCCGGGATTTCCGGCGCATCCTCCACGTGATACTTGTATTCATGATGACGCAATACGCTGCGCAACTCCGCTGCCCGCGAGCTTGCCTCGCGCACTTCGGCCGACTCTATATTCAATGGATTCATACTTATTTCAGTCAGTTATTCAGATTTACCGGCTTTAATGGCGTTAATAATATTGGTGGTGGAGCAGCCGTCTTCAAAATTCAGCACCCGGACCTCGCCGCCGTTGGCCCACACCTCTTCGCTGCCGGCGATTTCGTGCGGCTGATAATCGCCGCCTTTGACCAGAACATCCGGCAACACCTCGGCAATCAGACGCTGCGGGGTATCTTCCTCAAAGGGCACCACCCAGTCGACGGCTTCCAGCGCCCCCAGCACGATCATGCGCTGCGGCAGCGGATTAACCGGCCGGGTCGGCCCTTTCAGCCGTTTGGTCGACGCATCGCTGTTCACCGCCACAATCAGGCGATCGCCAAGCTTGCGGGCATTCGCCAGATAGGAAACGTGCCCCGCGTGCAGGATATCGAAACAGCCGTTGGTCATAACGATTTTTTCGCCGCGCTGCCGCGCCTGCGCCACCGCCTCTTTCAGCTGCGCTTCGCTCATTACGCCGAAGCCGGTTTCCGCGCGCCCGCGGATGGCGTTTTCCAGTTCGATGGGCGACACAGTTGAGGTCCCCAGCTTGCCCACCACCACGCCGGCGGCGGCGTTAGCGAGGAAACAGGCCTCTTCCAGCGAGTTGCCGGCGGCCAGCGCGGCGGCCAGCACGCCGATCACCGTATCTCCGGCGCCGGTCACGTCGTACACTTCCTGCGCCTGGGTCGGCAAATGCAGCGGCGCCTTGCCCGGCTGCAGCAGGGTCATCCCCTGCTCCGAGCGGGTGATCAGCAGGGCGGACAGCTGATAATCGGCCACCAGTTGCATCCCGCGGGACACCAGCTCATCTTCATTTTTGCAGCGTCCGGCCACCGCCTCGAATTCCGACAGGTTGGGCGTCAGCAGCGTCGCCCCGCGGTAGCGGGAAAAGTCGGTCCCTTTCGGGTCGATCAGCACCGGCACGCCCGCCGCTTTCGCCGTCTGGATCATGGTTTGCACGTGGACAAGCGCCCCTTTGGCGTAATCGGACAGCACCAGCGCGCCGATATTGGGCAGCGCCTGCTGGATACGCTCGATCATCGGCTGCGGATCGACGCCGCCGAAGCCTTCTTCAAAGTCCAGCCGGATCAGTTGCTGGTTACGGGATAATACGCGCAGTTTGGTGATGGTCGGATGCGTCGGCACCGAGACGAAATCGCACTTCACATTGACTTCGCCAAGTTTGCTGCTCAGGGCGCGGGCGGCGTCGTCAATCCCCGTCAGGCCGACCAGCCGCGAACCGGCCCCCAGAGAGGCGATATTCATCGCCACGTTCGCCGCCCCGCCGGGTCGCTCCTCGATGGTATCAACCTTGACCACCGGCACCGGCGCCTCCGGCGAAATGCGGCTGGTCGGGCCATACCAGTAGCGATCCAGCATCACATCCCCAACCACTAACACCCCCGCACGGCGGAAATCAGGCAGCGTAACTTTCATCCCATACTCCAAGCTCATTTTGCATAATGCGCGTAATAATATCACAGGCCCGATTATTACTATTAAAAAGCGCATCCCGGTTAAACAGAATGCGAGGCCTCTCTCAACCCAGCCATTTGTTCCAGCTGTGCTGCACCTGCCGACGTTCGGCGAGAAATTTATCCTGGCTCACGCGGCCGGCGATCTCCTGCAACGCCAGATGATGCAGCTCGTTGCGCAGCGTAACGTAAGCCAGCCGCAGGGCATGCGCCTCGCTCTCCTCCATCACGCCGTACCGCGCCATCATATCCAGGATGCGCACGTTATCCGACCAGCGGGTCAGGCGCGGCTCCCGCGGCGCATAGCGCAGCACCAGATACTGGACGATAAACTCGATATCGGTGATCCCGCCGGCGTCGGTCTTCAGGTCGAACAGCGTCTTGTCTTTATTCGCCAGATGCTGGCGCATCTTCTCGCGCATTGCGCGCACTTCGCCACGCAGTTTCTCCCCGTCGCGCTCGCGGCACAGGATGTGGCGGCGAATGTCTTCAAACTGCCGCTGTACGCCGCTCTCGCCGTAAACCATCCGCGCCCGCACCAGCGCCTGATGCTCCCAGGTCCAGGCTTCGTTGCGCTGATAGTCGTCAAAGGCTTCCACGGTGCTGACCAGCATCCCCGCCGCCCCCGACGGCCGCAGCCGCGCATCCACCTCATACAAAATCCCCGACGAGGTGCGGGTGCTGAACAGATGTATCACCCGCTGGGCCAGCCGCAGGTAAAACTGGCGGCCGTCGATGCTGCGCTCGCCGTCCGTCATCACCTCGGGCGGACAATCGTGCAGGAAAACCAGATCGAGATCGGAGCCGTAGCCCAGCTCCCAGCCCCCCAGCTTGCCGTAGGCGATCACCGCGAATCCGCGCCCCTCACGCTGCCGCAAATGGGCCGGCTGGCCGTAGCGCGCCGTCATCAGCCCCCAGGCCTGCTGTACCACCGCGGCGATGATGGCTTCGGCCAGGTAGGTTAAGTGATCGCTCACTTTCATCACCGGCAGCGCGCCGGCGATATCCCCGGCGGCAATACGCAGCAGCTGCGCCTGCTTGAACTGGCGCAGCGCTTCCAACTGCTGCTCTTCGTCCTCCTCCGGCACCCGAAGGAGATACTGCCGCAGCTCATCGGCATAGGCGTCCGGGGCGATGGGCTGATACAGGGTGGCGGAATCGAGCAGTTCATCGAGCAGCAGCGGATAGCGCGCCAGCTGGCCGGCCACCATCGGCGAGGCCGCGCACAGCCGGACCAGCTGCGCCAGCGCCGGACGCGATTCCAGCAGCAGCTCCAGGTAGGTGGTGCGGGTCACAATCCCCAGCAGCAGCGGCGTCAGGCGCGATAAAATGGTATCCGCATCCTGTCGGGCGCAGGCTTCCGCCAGCAGGTTGGGCATCAGTTGGTCGAGCACGTCGCGCCCGCGCGGGCCGATGGTGCGTTTCGCCACGTCGTGGCGAAACTCGATGACCGCGCGCAGCAGCTTCTCGCGCACGCTTTCCGTCAGGTGCGGCGTCAGCGACGCCAGATCGGCCTCATCCAGCCGGTCCTGCCACAGGCTGCGGTAGCTGGCGTGTTCGGGAATATCGTCGCTGTCCGGCGCATCATCGCCGATTAAATCGTCAAACACGCGCCGCACCGCCAGCATATGCCGCAGCAGCGCCTGATGCAGCTGCGCCCAGTCGGCGAATCCCATGCCCCAGGCCAGCCGCTGCCGATCGAGTTCGTCATCGGGCAGCGTTTGCGTTTGCTCGTCGGCTATCGCCTGCAGAAGATTTTCCAGACGGCGCAGAAAAAGGTACGCCTCGCTGAGTTCGCCGACCTGAGGCGGCGCCAATAGCCCCAGCTCGCCGATATGACGCAGCGTGGGCAACAGCGCCCGCTCCTGCAGCCCGGATTCGCGCCCGCCGCGGATCAGCTGAAAAACCTGGGTGATAAATTCGATTTCCCGAATACCGCCCGCCCCAAGCTTGATGTTGTTGCGCAAGTCGCGCCGGCGGACTTCGCGGGCGATCATGCCTTTCATATTGCGCAGCGACTGAATCACGCTGAAATCGATATAGCGGCGGAAAACAAAGGGCCGCAGCGTGCTGCGCAACTCCTGGCTGTAGGCGTCGTCCATGCCGCCCAGCAGGCGGGCTTTGACCATCGCATAGCGTTCCCAGTCCCGCCCCTGCTCCTGATAATAATCTTCCATGGCGGCGAAACTCAGCACCAGCGGGCCGCTGTCGCCGAACGGGCGCAGCCGCATATCCACGCGATAGACAAAGCCGTCCACCGTCGGCTGATCCAGCACTTTTATCAGCCGCTGGCCCAGGCGGGTGAAAAACTGCGCATTATCCAGCTCGCGGCGTCCACCCCGGGTCTGTCCGTTTTCCGGATAGACGAAAATCAGATCGATATCCGAGGAGAAGTTCAACTCGCCGCCGCCCAGTTTCCCCATTCCCAGGATCAGCAGCGGCTGGGCCGCGCCCTGCCCGTTGACCGGCGTTCCCCACTCCCGGCAGCAGGCCTGATACAGCCAGTCGCGGGCGGCGATAATCAGCGTTTCCGCCAGTTCGCTGAGCTGGCGCAGCGTCTGCTCCGTAGTGCTGGTGCGCAACGTCTGCGACCAGGCGATCCTCACCAGCATACGGCGACGGAACCGCCGCAATACCGCCATCAGCGCCGTTTCGTCATTGACCGCGGCCAGCGCCTGATTCAGCCAGTCGGAATAATGCCGCCACTCTTCCGGCCGCGGCGGCTGCCGATGGATCTCCCGCCACCAGTCGGGATAACGCGTCAGCGCGTCGCTGACGAAATCGCTCAGCGCCAATACGGCGAGATCGTCGTCCGCCGCCGGCGGGTAATCGGCGGCGGTTTCCCGCAAACGCGATAAAATCCGTTGAGACTGTTGCGCCAGTAACGGCGGCAAAGGAAGTAGCGGCATGGTGATTCCCTTGATCCGCCATCGCCGGCGGATAAATGCGGTTAACGGTTAGCCGGCGCTGTGCAGCCAGAATGGCGGCTGAGCCAACGCCTGTTTACGGCAGGCTTCCAGATAGGGCGACGGGGTGTGATCGACCGCCTGTTGCTCAATGGCCTGAATCAACGCGCGCCAGCGATCGATGTACGCTTCCGCCGGTTCCACCGGATAAGCGCCGGATAACAGCTGAAAGGCGCAAATATTGCGCTGCAGGCGCGGCAGTTGCTGTAAATATTGCACTTCGCTCAGCGTACTGGCGAACGTGCTTCTCAGATCGGCGGAACTGCGGCCCAGCATGATATCGGCGAAACGTTTGTAGGAGCCCTGCAGCCTGATGCGATCTTTGTTATCCATATAGTTAAGCCAGCCGGCTTCAACCAGCCATGAAGTAAGCGCCAGCTTACTTTGCAGATACTCCACGCCGTAGCATAGCTCTTGCGCATCCTCCGTCCTTTCGACGCCGGCCTCCAGATTGGCGAGGGCGGCGCGAAAAAGCGTCGTCACCTTACGCGACACCACCCCGCCCACCAGCACCAGCATCTCGCGGATCAGCGCGCCGGCCTGCGGCAGCGCGTGGCGGGCGTCGGCGTTGCCGCGCACCCAAAGCTCCTCATGGTACTGCCAGTGGCTCAGCGCATACTCCAGCGCCGCGCGGATCGCCTGATCGATGTTGGTTTTCGGTTCCACCACCAGGATGCCGAGCGGGCGGCACTCGCGGGGCGGGTTGCCCTGCGCCAGATGATAGCCGCGCGCGGCCTTGCTCAGGCTGCCCTGACGCAGGCCGCCGAATTCGGCGATCTCCTTCGCCAGCTCAAGCAGGTCCGAGGTCTGCCCCAGCTTGAGCTCCATCTCCAGTTCACACAGGGGTTCGCTCAGTTCGCCCGCGCGGATTTCACCCAGGTCAAGGGCGACCTCAATCACGCTTTGATGATAAGTGACCACCCACTTTTCACGGGTAAAATCGGTGCTGAACAGCGGCTTGAGCGACTGCTGGAGCGCCGCGGGATCGCAGTTTTCCGGCCAGATATCCGCCGGAAAAAGGGCCAGATCCAGCTCCGCCTTTTCCAGCGCCAGATTATATTCCGCATGCTGATGCAGCCCGCCGATGACGTTGCCGGCGGTTTTCGCCGTCATTTCGTAGCGCTCATTCTCGCCGCGGATGCGCAGCCCGATGCCATGTCGGCGCAGGAAGTTATCCGCCGTTTCATAGTAGCTATTGGTCAGCCGCAGGGCGCGCAGATGTTCGGAATGGCTGTACTCGCTCTGCCAGCCGGATAACTGCTGCCGTAGCGTATCAACGCCATCGGGATGCACAATAAATTTCAGTTCGATTTCTTCACTCATAATTTGCTACGCCGGGATCAATGTGAATGGCGTCAGTAAATAACATTTTACTTCACCTTGCCACCTTTGCCGCGCGCTCCGGTTTATCGCCCCCTTCGGGCCAGAGTAAGATAGTTCTCATTTCTGTTTAATCATTGCCTCGTCAGACTTAAGCCTCTACTATCGTCCCATAACTCACGCAACACGATGATCTTATGCAGAAATTAAGCCTGATTTGTTTTACCTTGATAACCTTCATTTTAAGCGGCGCGGCTCACGCCGAAGAAAAACGCTATGTTTCCGATGAGTTGCTGACCTATATCCATAGCGGACCGGGTAATCAATACCGCATCATCGGCACGCTGAACGCCGGCGATCAAGTCACGGTGCTCAGCGTTAACCAGGGGGCGGGCTATGCGCAAATCCGCGATGACAAAAACCGCACCAGTTGGATCCCGCTCGCTCAGCTCAGCGAAACGCCCAGCCTGCGCACCCGCGTTCCCGAACTGGAAAGCCAGGTAAAGGATCTGACGGAAAAACTGCACAATATCGATCAGACCTGGAACCAGCGCACGGCGGATATGCAGCAGAAAGTCGCCGCCAGCGACGATATTATCAACGGATTACGCGGCGAAAATGCGGAATTGAAGAATCAGCTTATCGTGGCGCAGAAGAAAGTCAGCGCCGCCAATGTCCAGCTTGACGACAAACAGCGCACCATCATTCTGCAATGGTTTATGTACGGCGGCGGCGTGGCGGGCATCGGACTATTGCTGGGCCTGCTGCTGCCGCACATTATCCCGCGCAGAAAGAAAAACGACCGCTGGATGGGTTAAGAGCGATGCCTGCCTGCGAAGGCATTTTTACCGGCGGTCAATAACGCATCAAAGATGTTAATATGTAGTGAATACCATCGCATACTCAGGAGTCCGACGTTGAATATTTATCTTGTCGGCGGCGCCGTACGAGACAGTCTGCTTAACTTGCCGGTCACCGAGAAGGACTGGGTGGTGGTCGGCGCCACGCCGCAACAGCTGTTGGCGCAGGGTTATCAACAGGTCGGCAGGGATTTTCCGGTCTTTTTGCACCCGCAAAGCCGCGATGAATATGCGCTGGCCCGCACCGAACGAAAATCCGGCAGCGGCTACACCGGGTTTGTCTGCCATGCCGCCCCCGACGTGACGCTGGAACAGGATTTACTGCGCCGGGATCTGACCATTAACGCCATCGCCCGCAGCGAACAGGGCGAGCTGATCGATCCCTATCACGGCCGCCGCGACCTGGAAAACCGCCTGCTGCGCCACGTCTCCGACGCGTTCAGCGAAGATCCGCTCAGGGTGCTGCGCGTGGCGCGTTTCGCCGCCCGTTTCGCCAACCTGGGTTTTCGCATCGCCGAAGAAACCATGGCGCTGATGAGCAAAATGACGCGCGACGGCGAGCTCGCCTACCTGACGCCGGAGCGCGTCTGGAAAGAGACAGAGAAAGCGCTCGCCACCGACAGCCCCCAGGTCTATTTCCAGGTGCTCAGAGAGTGCGGCGCGCTGGCGGTGCTGTTTCCTGAAATCGATAAGCTGTATGGCGTTCCGGCGCCGGCCAAATGGCACCCGGAAATTGATACCGGCATCCATACCCTGATGACGCTGGCGGTCGCCGCCCGCCTCAGCCCGGATATCGACGTGCGCTTCGCCGCCCTGTGCCACGATCTCGGCAAGGGGCTGACGCCGCCGGAGCTGTGGCCCCGCCATCACGGCCACGGTCCGGCGGGGGTTAAGCTGGTGGAGGCGCTGTGCCAGCGTTTGCGCATTCCCAATCATATTCGCGATCTGGCGAAACTGGTGGCGGAATACCATGACCTGATTCATACCGTCCAGGCGCTACAGCCCAAAACCTTGCTGAAACTGTTTGATGCCCTCGACGTCTGGCGCAAGCCGCAGCGGCTGGAGCAATTGGCGCTCAGCAGCGAGGCCGACGCCCGCGGCCGCACCGGCTTTGAAGAGAGTCCTTATCCGCAGGGCGATTATCTGCGCCAGGCGTTTCGGGTCGCCAGCGGCGTCGCCAGCGCCGAGGTCGTCGCCGACGGCCATCAGGGCATTGAGGTCCGCAACGAACTCAACCGCCGCCGCCGCAGGGCGCTGGAGCAGTGGAAAGCGCAGCAGGACGCTTCTCCCCCTGGCAAGGGGAGGAGTTAGCTCCTACAAAAACACCACGTACACCGCCGCCGCCACAAAGAAGCGATAGATAGCGAACGGCACGAAAGAGATACGTTTGATAATCTGCAAGAAGGTTTTAATGGCGATCAGCGCCACTACAAAGGCGGTCACAAAGCCGACGGCGAACATCGGCAGGTCGGCCAATGACAGAAAATGCCAGCTCTTGTACAGATCCAGCACCGTCGCCCCCATCATCATCGGAACCGCCAGAATAAAAGAGAACTCCGACGCCGCATAGCGGCTGACGCCCATCAGCATCCCGCCGGAGATGGTGGCGCCGGAGCGCGAAAACCCCGGCCACAGCGCCAGACACTGGAAACAGCCGATGATAAAGGCCTGGCGATGAGTGATATCGTCCAGCCCCACCGCCCGCGGCTGTTTGGGTTTTAACCACTCCGCCGCCAGCAGCAGAAAGCCCCCGACAACCAGCGCATACATCACATTTTTGGGATCAAACAGCGATTTGATAACGTCGTGAAAAACCAGCCCCAGCACCACCGCCGGGATCATTCCCAACAGGATATGCGTCAGTTTCAGACGCCCCGCCGTTTGTCCTTCATGCGGCACCTGACCGAAATGAATGCCGATCAGGCCGAACAGGCGGCGCCAGAACATCGCCACCACCGCCAGAATCGAACCCAGCTGGATAATCACCTCAAAGGTTTTGGCCTTGTCATCGGCAAATCCCAGCCAGTGTCCGACAATAATCATGTGCCCGGTGGAAGAAACCGGCAAAAACTCGGTAAGCCCTTCAACCACTCCAAGAATAAATGCGATTAACAACGAATGCAGGTCCGTCATCTAAACTCCCTTACCGCCATAAAAAAACGGCTGCGCCACCCAGCGAGCCGCTATAAGCCCCATAGACCCGGTAGATTACCGCTTAGTAACTCGTAAATCATTATTAACGCTGCTAAATCAGATTTATCGTCTGCCGCGCTCAATCACCACGCCAACCTGACGCGCCTGCGCCACGGCGCCCGGCTTGGCGACCTTGATGCGCAGCCAGGGGATCGGAAAACGCTGCATCAGCATCTGCGCCACCTCCTCCGCGACGCGCTCGACCAGCGCAAAGCGCTGTCCGGCCACCAGCGCAATCACCGCTTCGCTGACGTCGGCATAGCTTAAACAGTCATTAACGTCATCGCTGGCCGCCGCCTGACGGTTATCCCATCCCATTTCGATATCGAACACCAGCTTCTGCTGAATCGTCTGTTCCCAATCGTAAACACCAATGGTGGTAATTACGCCAAGCTCTTCAATAAATACGATATCCATCACGCCGTTCTCTGTTTTTGTCGTTGTCGGATACCACTTCCGACGGAATATGCGTATTATCCACAGATGCGAAGAGTAAAACGACCCTTATTAAACGGAACCGCGTTATGAGTGCAATCGCGCTTGGCATGATAGTAATCGCGTATCTGTGCGGCTCGATTTCCAGCGCGATTCTGGTCTGCCGGATCGCCGGGCTGCCGGATCCCCGCAAGCATGGTTCAGGAAATCCTGGCGCCACCAACGTACTGCGTATCGGCGGCAAGTCCGCCGCGGCCGCGGTGCTGGTCTTCGATATCCTGAAAGGAATGCTGCCCGTCTGGGCGGCTTATGCGCTGGGCATTCCCCCGCTGTACCTCGGGCTGACCGCCATCGCCGCCTGTCTCGGCCATATCTATCCGGTCTTTTTTCGTTTTCGCGGCGGCAAAGGCGTCGCCACCGCCCTCGGCGCCATTGCGCCAATCGGCTGGGACCTCACCGGCCTGATGACCGGCACCTGGCTGCTTACCGTGCTGCTCAGCGGCTATTCGTCGCTCGGGGCGATTATCAGCGCGCTTATCGCGCCGTTCTACGTCTGGTGGTTTAAGCCGCAGTTCACTTTCCCGGTCGCCATGCTCTCCTGCCTGATACTGATGCGCCATCACGACAATATTCAGCGTTTGTGGCGCGGGCAGGAAAGTAAAATCTGGAATAAGCTGCGCAGAAAAAAACAGCCCCCCGACGGCGAGCGCTGATGCGCGGTAAACACCGCGACAAAAGCTAGCCGGACAAGCGTGGCGACGCGCCCGCGGCTTTACCCGTCCTCCTAAAAATCGGCGACTTTCTCTGTGAGTTGGCTATAATGACCGGCACTCCATTTCAGCTTTAAAGAGAAGGAAAGCGACATGAGTCTGAACAATGTCCCGGCAGGTAAAGATCTACCGGAAGATATCTACGTAGTTATTGAAATCCCCGCTAACGCCGATCCGATCAAATACGAGATTGATAAGGATACGGGCGAGCTGTTTGTAGACCGTTTCATGTCTACCGCCATGTTCTACCCATGTAACTATGGCTACATCAACCACACGCTGTCGCTGGATGGCGATCCGGTTGACGTGCTGGTGCCGACCCCTTATCCGTTACAGCCTGGCGCCGTCATTCGCTGCCGCCCGGTCGGCGTGCTGAAAATGACCGACGAAGCCGGCGAGGATGCCAAGCTGGTCGCCGTTCCGCATAGCAAGCTGACCAAAGAGTACGATCACATTAAAGACGTTAACGACCTGCCGGAATTGCTGCGCGCGCAAATCGGCCATTTCTTTGAACACTACAAAGATCTGGAAAAAGGCAAGTGGGTTAAAGTCGAAGGCTGGGATAACGCCGCAGCCGCCAAAGCGGAAATCGTCGCCTCTTTCGAACGCGCCAAGAAGTAAGCCTCCTCGTAAAAGCGAAAACACCACTTTTCCTCCATCATGCCGGCGTAAGCCGGCATGCATTGCGAAATATCTCTCGCCGCGCAATATCATCGCACTTAACGTCATCTCATCCGTTTCAGAGGATAGCGCTGCGCATAACCATTTTTTAGTTTTTATATTAAAAATATACGTGCTAAGCGAGATTTTATATCGTTAATAATTAAATACCCTATGCAATACCAATCTTTTACTTTGACAATATCGGCGACCTCTTACAACGTAAACCTTCACGTTAATCCAGGCGGTTCGTCTTAATCTCCCGCTGAGCTTTTAGGCATTTAACTACGGATAAACAGGCGGTTTTATGAATTACGGAGATGTTTTAGCACGGCGCTTTCTGCGTCCGGTCATCGCGTTGATGGCGCTGGGAATATTCAGTCAGGCATTGGCGGAGACACCGCCCCTCAAGCAGTTGAATATCGGCTTTCAAAAAGCCAATATTCTGGCGCTGCTCAAATCCCGCGGCACGCTCGACGAAGCGTTGAAACAGAAGGGCATCGCGACCCGCTGGATCGAGTTTCCCGCCGGTCCGCAGATGCTGGAGGGGCTCAACGTCGGCAGTATCGACCTCGCCGCCACCGGCGACGCTCCCCCCGCCTTCGCCCAGGCGGCCAAAGCGGATTTAATTTATCTGGCGCACAACATCCCCAATCCAAAGACCGAAGCGATCGTGGTGCCGAAAGAGTCGACGGTGCAAAACGTAAAAGATCTTAAAGGCAAGCGGGTGGCCCTTAATAAGGGGTCGGATGTGAATTATCTGCTTATTGAGGCGCTGAAAAAAGCCGGGCTGGCCTATACCGATATCACGCCGGTCTACCTGACGCCCAGCGATGCGCGGGCGGCATTCCAGAACGGCAGCATCGATGCCTGGGTAATCTGGGACCCGTTTTATGCGGAGGTTGAAACCAACGCCGGCGCGCGCCGGCTTCAGGATGCCGAAGGTCTTGTACCGCACTACACCTTCTATCTCGCCAGCCGGCGATTCGCCGAGGACCATCCCGACATCGCCAAGTTGGTCATCGAACAGCTCACGCAGCTGAGCGTTTGGGCCAACGATAATCATGACGAAGTGGCGCGGGTGCTGTCGCAAAGTACCGGCCTGCCGCAACCGATATGGCTGCGGGCGCTGGCGCGTATGCCTTTCGGTACGCAACGCATAACCGATGACGTTATTCGCCAGCAGCAGACGCTGGCCGATACCTTTACCGGCGTAGGTTTGATTCCGGTGAAAGTCGACGTCGACCAGGCTCGCTGGTCGCAGGATAAACCTCAGGGCGCTAACCCATAACGGTGTAATACAGCGGATGGCGTTGCCGCGGTTAGTTAAAAACCGCTATCGCCGGCAAGCGCAAACGCTGCCTGCGCAGCGTTTACGCTGTTTCCTGATTGCGGCCGGCGGCGTCCGCTATTCTTCTTCGTCGCGCTTCAGCCAGTCCCCGCTGGCGATACGCGGTAATCCCGCCACCGAGTGCTTGTAAAGGTAGATCCAGGCGTTGCCCAACGGAGTGGCTATCAGTTCACGCTGATATTCGTGACCGTCCCGCTTTAGCGCATCCAGCTCGGCCAGTATTGACGAACTGATGCGATACACCTCGCAATAAATCTCCCCATTACCGGACACCACCGCCGGATAAAGGCCGAGATCGTACAGCTCGAACCCATCGAGCCGACAATCCCCCAGCCACTGGGCGTTGGTCATCCAGTGACTATTCCCCTGTTTGCGCCGTAAACTGCCGTAGACAATAATTCGCATCGCTAAAACTCGAACTGATAGAGCAGATCTAATGCCTGATCGATACCAGACACCGCTTCCAGGTATAGTTTTGGCATTAAACGATAACGCAGCGTCAACGTTGCCAAAGAATCAAATATGCCAACTCCGTATTTAACCTGCAGGCCGGGAAGGACGTAACCGCTGACCACCACTTGAGAATCGTCGCCAGCGCCTTGTGTATCCAAGGCTAAATTGCTTACGCCAAAAGCCTCGCCGATTTTACCCACAACTTGACCGCTTTGCGCAACCCCTAAACCAATAAGCATTGAGGTCATGGCCGCGCTATCGGCTCCGCTGCTGTCGAGCCCCTCGCCTCTGAGCAGATAGGACAGGGCTTCCTGCTGCGACATGGTCGGCTCGGAGAAAACCTCCAGCTTGGGCGCGCTCGCCGAACCGGTGACGCGGACGCCGGCGGTAACGTCATCCGCCGTATTATCAGGATTACGCACGGCTTCAATATTGAGCAGAGGCTGATCCGCCGGGCCGGAGAACAGCAACTGCCCTTTCTGCACGATAAGATCCTGCCCGTAAGCCTTGAAACGCCCGGAGGGGATATCTATCTGTCCGTTCAGTCCCAGCCCGCGCTCATCCTGCACCATTTTCAGGTCGCCCTGCAAACGCGCCTTGAGTCCATAGGCATCCAGCCGCACGTCATTACCGATGCGAATAGTCAGGTTGCTGTTGATCGGTATGGCGGCGGAGGTCGTCTCCAGCGGCTGACGCTGTTGGTCCAGCATCACCTCGTCCGACGATACCGCCACCGCGCTTTCCGGCAGCTCATTGACCACAATTCTCGCCCAGGGAATACTGACCGAGCC
The DNA here is from genome assembly GCF_023347575.1 of Brenneria tiliae. Lineage (NCBI taxonomy): Bacteria > Pseudomonadati > Pseudomonadota > Gammaproteobacteria > Enterobacterales > Pectobacteriaceae > Brenneria > Brenneria tiliae. The sequence continues at coordinate 69,884 of NZ_JAKPCB010000088.1, forward strand.
GTTTAACGCGAACACCTGCGGCGTCGCCTCAAATACGATGTCGGGCGAAACGTCCAGCCGCGCCATCGGCGGTACGGTAACCCTGATGCGCTGACCGATGGCCGCGATGCGCGCCCGCCAGGCGTCAGGCTGCGACCAGTCGGCGTTGCCGCCCAGATTTAACTGTCCGTTATCGGTTTTCAGGAATCCCTGCAGCGTCGAGGACATGCCGCTGAAACTCACCGCCAGCCGTCCGTTGGTCAGATCGATCGGCATCCAGCTGCCGTCGACGTCAAGCCGCTCCAGCACCATCTGGCCGAATATCTGCGGACGCTGCGCATCCCCCGCCAGACGCAGATTGGCATTCAGTATGCCGGTGACCTTCTCCCCTTGTTGCAGCACCGGGTTAAGCAGCGCCAGCGAAATATTATTGATGGTGACCGTGCCGCCGAGATTGCGCCTTCCTTGCGGATCGCTAATCTGCACGTCGCCGCTGAAGCGGCCGTTATCGCGGATGGCGATCAGCCAGCCAAGCTGCGCGCGACCGCCATCGATGCCGGCGTTCAGGGTTAAGGTATCAAAAGCGACGGGCAGCGTTTTCCCCTGAACCAGCTGGCGGACATTGACCCCATTGCCCGCCAGCGTCACTTTCGCCTGCGGCAAACTTTGTCCGGCCTGCCAGCTGATATCCGCCCCGCCGCTGAAGGTGCCCGCCAGCTGCGTCTCCTCGCTCAGGAAAGGCTTCAGCATGGCCAAATCAAAGCGGTTCAGACGGATGCTCGCCTGACCGCTCGGCCCGGCCTCAATGGGTCTGGCGACGCAGAGCTCGGCATGGGGATTACGCCAGCAGTGCGCGCCGATGGTGATTTTTTGCTGGGCGTTGAGGTAATCCAGCGCCACGGCCTGCGTCAGCCGCCACTCGCCGACCGGCGTATCGAAACGGGTGTTATTCAGCGTACCGCGCCAACGCTGCGCCTGTCGATCGAAGCTGCCGGAAAGCGCCAACTGCCCCGCTACCGGTTCCCCCGACATATTCAGGCGCAATTGATGCTGCTGCTCGTTGCCGTCGGCATTCAGGGTCAACAGCCCGATATTCAGATCCGCCTGACGCAGTTGCTCCACCCGCAGCGCAATCTGCCCCTGAATCTGCCGTTCGGAGCGCACGTCGGCCTTCAGCGTAACGCGCTGAATCGCCATCTCCTGCCAGCGCAGACCCGACGCCGTGATATCCGCCAGAATCTGCGGCTCACGCAGGTGGCCGCGCAGCTTCAGCGTACCGAGCGCCTGCCCGGCCAGACCGGGCAACAGACCTGTGAGGGCCGGCGCATTGATATCCGCATCCAGCTGCCATTTATCGCTGAGTTCGCCTTTCACGTTGAGCTGATTACGTCCCAGCGCCAGATTAAGGCCGGGTATCTGCCACTGACCGGCGGCATTGCCGCTTAGCTGACCTCTGGCGGTGAGCTTGTTCTGCTTCACGTTGCCGTCCAGACGCAGCTCCGGCACCCGTAACTGCCAACTGCCGCCATACAGGCTGCCGCGGACGGTCACTTTGCCGTCCACTTTCGCCGGCCAGTCGGGCCACTGTTTCGCCGTATTGATGCCGCTCAGCACCAGTTCGCTGCGCCAGCTGACCGCTTTACTCCAGTCCACCACGCCGCTCAGGTCGGCGTTCCCTTGCAGAGCCGACAAACGCAGGCGCTCCAGGTTAAATTGCTGCTCGTTCCCTTTGCCGTCCAGCGACAGCGCGGCGGGCGGCAGATCGGCGCCGCGAATATCGCCGCGCAGCGATAAGGCGTAATCCGTGGCCTTGCCGTTCAGGCGCAACAGCAGATTGTTCACCTGATATTGCGCGTCTCCCGTTAACGGCCAGCGCACCCGCTCGGTTTGCAGCGTCAGCGCCAGCGGCAGGCCCGCCTGCGCCAGCTCGGTCTGCAGCGTGAGCTGCGCCCGCTGCGGGCCGGACAGATTGAGCGCCACGTTCAGCTGTTCACGCAGCCCGCCGTCCAGGGTCAGCTTGAGTTTTTCCCCTTTCAGCGGATCGACGTTCAGCACGCCATTCGCCGTCAGGGAGACCGGCCAGCTCTCGCTCAGGGTGGCCGCTCCGCGCATATTCAGTCCCCCCTGCGGCGACTGAACCACAAACTTCTCCAGGGTAACGCGCTGTTGTTGCGTGGATGCCTGAATCAGCAGATCGGAAATCAGCATCTCCTGGTCACCCGTCAGCCGCAGCTGTTCGCCGTGAATTTCCGCGATATTCACATCCAGCGGCAAGGTGAACGACGGTAAGTCGGGTAATAACGGTTTGGAGAACAGCGCCGCCAGCCGCTCGCCGAGCGGCTGTTCGGGCAAGGCGTCCGTTGCGGCGGCCGGCTTATCGGGCGCCGCTCCGTTATCGCCGGCGACGGAAAGCGTCTTATCTATCTGAATCGGCTGCGTCGTTCCCTTTTCAACCGATTCGCGCACCTCGGCCGCCGTTTGCTTAACCACCGCCGCCACTTCCTGCGCCGTCACTTTTCCGTCTTCCAGCAGGTCGACGGGCGTTTTCGGCAAGGCCACCAGCAGGGCGCTGATTCTGGTCGGCAGCAGCGTCAGACTCCGTTCTTCCCAGCGCATGCCGGTACGGAATTCACCCAGCGACACCGCCGTGCCGTCCACGGTGACCCGCACATTATTCAGGGTCAGCTGACGCAAGGATATCGGAAACGGCGCCGACAGCTCGGTCAGCGGCTCGCCGGGCGGCGCGGGCTCTTCCGCCGCCGGCAGCGATTGGGTATCCACCGCCACATCAATATTCCGCGCCGACAAATCGTTGATGCACAGCTGGCCGCGCCGTAAACACCCCGGCGCCAGCGATAAATGAAACTCGCCCGCCTTAACCGTGACGCCCGGCATTTGATAGCTGACGTTTTTCAGCGTCAGATCGCGCCAGCCGCCGCTGACGCCGGCAATCTCCAGCCCCGGCACCACGCGCGTCGCGCCATTCAGCAACAGATGCAGACCCGGCGTGGTCGCTACCAGCAGCACCACCGCCGTCAGCAATAACAGTAGGAAAGCGATAGTACCGATGGCGATTTTTTTCATCAGGCCCCTTTTATTTATCAGACTCATAGTTCAGGCCCCAATGCGATATAGAACTGCACGTCATTCTTTTCCGCATCGCCAATCGGCGTGGCGATGTCGAGCTTCACCGGACCGATGGGCGAAGCCCAGCGAACGCCGACGCCCGCCCCGGTTTTAAAGTCGCTCTGTTTGATGTCGTTGACGGCCTCGCCCGAATCCACGAAAACGGCGCCCCACCACTTGCCGCTGACGTTGTACTGATACTCCAGCGATCCGGTCGCCAGTTTGGACGCCCCGGTCAGCTTATCTTCGCCGTCGCGCGGCGAGATGGATTTGTACTTGTAACCGCGAATGCTGCGATCGCCCCCGGCGAAGAAACGCAGCGAGGGGGGAACGCGGGAGAAATTGTTGGTTTCAATCCACCCCAGGTTGCCGCGGGCGACAAAACGGTGTTTCTCCGCCAGCGTGCGGATCCACACGTTCTGCGCCTGGAAGATGGTAAAATCGATATCCGATCCCCACAGGGTGTCGGAAACATCGATAGAGTAGCGCTGAGTGTCTCCCCATACCGGCATCAGCCCGCCGCGCTGGCGGGTGCGGTTGATACTCACGCCTGGATAGATCAGCATGGTGGTGTCGGTCACGCTGCCCTGCGTAAAGTGGTCGAGGCTCCAGCGCAGATTGACGGCCCGCTGCCAGCCGCTGGACAAGTCCCAATAACGCGCCACGTTCAGCGTGGTCGAGTCAGACTTCGTATCATTGAGATCTTCACGCTTGAATCCGCCCTGCAACAGGTAATACTGCTCTAACGGGTTCTTCAGTAAAGGAATTTTGTAACTCAGATCGAGCGACTGCTCCGGCGCGGAGACGCTGAGGCTGCTCTCCAGACTGTGTCCGCGGGAATTAAGCCAGGGTTTATTCCAGGTGGTTTTGAAACGCGGTCCGACGTCGGTGGCATACCCCACCCCGGTCTCTATGCGGTTGCGGGTGCGCGGCGTCACCACCGCATCCAGCGGCAGGACTTTGCTTTCCTTCGACTGGCTGAAATCAGGCGCGACAACCACCGAGTTAAACCAGCCGGTTGCCGACAGGCGGCGGTTCAATTCGCCCAGGTTTTCACTGCTGTACGGCTCGCCATCACCAAACGGCACCAGGTTTTGCAGGTAATCATCGCGGATTTGCGATCCCTGGAATTTAACCTCGCCAAAACGGTAGCGTTCGCCGCTGTCAAAATCGATATCCCAGAAAGCCTGGCGTTCTTCCTGAATGACGCCTAACCGGCTCAGCAGAAAATGGGCGTCGAAATACCCTTTACGCAGGGACAAACTATTCAACGAATTTTTAAAGCGGTCATAGTCCCCGTGATTCAGCACCGCGCCGCGTTCGGGCGTGCCCTCCCGCAGCAGTTGCTGATAGTCCTGGTCCTCGCGGGAGCCGCCGCGCAGCACAACGTTCACATCGGCTATTTTCACCGGTTCGCCGGGCGTCACGCTGGCAATCAGCACCGGACGTCCGCCGTTGACCGCCGGGCGGAACTCAAAAGCGATTTGCGGATCGTAATAACCCAGCGCGCGTAATCCCTGCCGGATGGCGTCATCGACCCGATTGCGAAAGCGCCCGTCGGCATTGACTTCATCGACGGCGATGGTGGATAAGCGTATCCGTACGTTCTTTTGCAGCTCGCCTTGCAGGCCGACGACCTGCAGACGCACATTGGCGGCGACGCTCTCGAAAGGAAATAGCAGTATGCACAACAAACCCAAAGCAGGGCAACGTGGCGGGCAGAAGCCCAATAGGCTGGTTTTTGGTCCTGTAAAAATAGTCACTTAGCTTCCTGATCGCATCGTTCTGTCACATCCAATCCATAGCACCGTTTATGACATGGCGTTGTGCCGGCAAACACCCGTACCCCCCTCCTCGCCGACCGCCACGGGGCGACGGAGGCAGTCGTCGATAATGAAGGTTCGTCATAAACCTGCGGGAAATATTGATAATTCCCTTTAGCTATAGATTTTAACCTGTAAATTCTAAATTGCAGCGTTCCGCATATACATAACCTTAACATTAAACAGTTCGGTGCGATAAAGACAGGCCGAGACTTCTCGGTTATGCTCAAAAAGATAAGGTTGATTATGATGTCGGGAGAACAAAAGTGGTAGACAACGTGGATAAAACACAGCGCATCAAGCCGTCCGAGACGCTGCCCGGACGCATCACGCCGATGCCGGTCGCCAGACTGCATGCCGTGAGCGAACACTCCATGACCCATGTTCCGGACAATATGGAGGTGGCTCTGTTTGCCATGGGATGTTTCTGGGGCGCCGAGCGCCTTTTCTGGCAGCTACCCGGCGTCTATAGCACCGCCGCGGGCTATACCGGGGGCTATACCCCCAATCCCACCTACCGCGAAGTTTGCAGCGGGAAAACCGACCATGCCGAAGCGGTGCGCGTCGTCTTTGATCCCGCGGTAATCAGCTATTCCCAGCTATTGCAATACTTCTGGGAAAATCACGATCCCGCACAGGGGATGCGCCAGGGCGGGGATATCGGCACCCAGTACCGCTCGGCCATCTATACGCTGACGCCGGAGCAGGAACAGGCGGCGCAAGAGAGCCGCCAGCGCTTCCAGCAGGCGATGAAAGAGAGCGGCGATAGCCGCGCCATCAGCACCGAAATCGTTCCCGCCGGCCCGTTCTATTATGCGGAGGATGAACACCAGCAATACCTGCATAAAAATCCGTACGGCTACTGCGGCCTGGGCGGCATTGGCGTCTGCCTGCCCCCGCAGCGTTGAGATCTGGCGGTAATTTCACCGCTCCTGTTATAATGCCCCGTTATTAAAATGATTTGGGCCGACTCCCGGCCCTGTTAACGGCTTACTGTGCGTTATTTGAAATGATTTGCCTTTCTGAGGATCGCCTTTCCCCGTTCCGGGCCAAAGCGAAAATACTATGTTAAACAGTCTACTCATTATTATCGTCCTTATCGCCATCAGCGCGTTTTTCGCCCTTTCGGAAATATCGCTGGCGGCGTCCCGTAAAATAAAACTCAAGCTGCTGGCTGACGAGGGAAACCTCAACGCCGATATGGTGTTGAAATTCCAGGAAACGCCGGGGATCTTCTTTACTGTGATTCAGATAGGCGTCAACGCGGTCGCCATTCTGGCCGGGGTTATCGGCGACGCCGCCTTTTCCCCCACTTTCTCCCTGCTGTTTGAGCAATTCATGTCGCCGGAGGCCGCCGACAAAGTCAGCTTTGTCTGTTCGTTCGTGCTGGTCACCAGCCTGTTTATCCTGTTTGGCGATCTCACGCCGAAACGCATTGGTATGATTGCCCCTGAGGCCGTTGCCATCCGCATTATCAACCCCATGCGCTTCTGTCTGTTCGTTTTCCGCCCGCTGGTATGGCTGTTTAACGGCCTGGCGAACGTGATTTTCCGGCTGCTTAAATTGCCGATGGTGCGTAAGGACGACATCACCTCCGACGATATCTACGCGGTGGTGGAAGCCGGCGCGCTGGCGGGGGTGCTGCGCAAACAGGAACACGAGCTGATCGAAAACGTGTTTGAACTGGAGTCGCGCACCGTGCCCTCCTCCATGACCTCGCGCGAAAGCGTGGTGTTTTTCGATCTGCATGAAGAAGAAGCGCACATCAAGGAGAAGATTGCCCAGCAGCCGCACTCTAAATTCCTGGTGTGCGACGGCCACATCGATCAGATTATCGGCTATGTCGATTCCAAAGACCTGCTGATCCGGGTGCTGGGCAACCAGAGCCTGGAGTTGCACAGCGGCGTGCAGATCCGCCCGGCGCTGATCGTGCCGGACACCTTAACGCTCTCCGAAGCGCTGGAAAGCTTTAAAACCGCCGGAGAGGATTTCGCCGTCATCCTCAACGAGTATGCCCTGGTGGTGGGAATCATTACCCTCAACGATGTGATGACCACACTAATGGGTGATTTGATTGGTCAGGGGCAGGAAGAACAGATCGTCGCCCGTGATGAAAATTCCTGGCTGATAGAAGGCGGTACGCCGATAGAGGATGTGATGCGCGCGCTGTGCATCGACGACTTCCCCCACTCCGGCAATTATGAAACCATCGGCGGGTTTATGATGTACACCCTGCGTAAAATCCCCAAACGCACCGATTTCGTGCGCTTTTCCGGCTTCAAATTTGAAGTGGTGGACATCGATAGCTATAAAATCGATCAGCTGCTGGTCACCCGTCTGGAAGATAAACCTGCGGCCGGCGCTGTGAAAAAAGATTAGAAAAAATAATAGCTTGCAGATAAACCTTCGTGGCCTGACCCAACCCTCCCCGTTCTCAGGGGAGGAGTTAGCGCCTGTGCTGTCAGCCCATCTCGGCCTGTAGCCTGATGACCTGCCGGTTGACCTCGGACATCACCAGCAGATGCTGTTTGTCCTGCGTCTTCGGCAATAAGATTTTGCCGTAATCGAATTCAAAAGCGCCGACGCCTTTAATGTACAGCCGTCCGCGAAACAGTGTCTTCACATACTTGGCGACCTTCATCGGGTTGTAACGTTCGAAGATCCTCATCATTTTTTACTCTCCTCCCGTTTTATTTTTCTACGCTCTTTCCATCACCGAAGCAGCTATAGGGTCAGAGCGTTACGGATACTGATAGTTAGTGTAGTGAAACGGCATTTAGTTCCTCCTCAATCAGTATTCTTCACTGCTTTTACAGATTTTTACAGAACAGACTTTACGCATTCCACTTACCATCAGTATAAACCTTCAAAAGATAGGTGTTTGTGCGCTCCGGCACAGGCGGCTAATTTACTTAATCAAGATGACAAAATAACGACGGTCGGCAATAGCGTTCGGTGCATAAGAAAGGGGCGTGTTGTGAAAGCAGGAAATCGTTAAAACGCGGGAAGTGCAGCAGGTTGCGCCCTGCTGCATCAATCGGAAAATGAAAAACAGAAAAACTCAGAACAGCGATACGCGGAAACCGGGGTTGAGGAACGATTCCCGCGGCGTATAAGACAGGTCTTTTCCCTGCCAGTCATGAACCTGCGCGCCGGCGGCGATGGCAACCGCATGGCCGGCCGCCGTATCCCAGACGTTGGTGGGTCCGAAACGGGGATAAAGCTGCGCCTTTCCTTCCGCCACCAGACAAAATTTCAGCGACGATCCGATGGCAACCGTCTGATGCTCGCCCAACTGGCTGAGATAATCTTTCAGCTCCTGATCCGCATGGGAACGGCTCACCACCACCAGCGGCGGACGCGCGTCATGCACATTGATTTGCCGGCGTTGCCCTTTTTCCTCTTTCCACGCTTTCCCCTGCGCGGCGGCGTACATTACGTCGGTAACCGGGACATAGACCACGCCCAGCACCGGCTGCCCCTTTTCAATCAGCGCAATGTTCACCGTAAACTCGCCGTTGCGGCTGAGGAACTCTTTGGTGCCGTCGAGCGGATCGACCAGCCAGTAGCGTTGCCAGTGCCGACGTTCCGACCACTGTGGGGGATCCTCTTCAGACAGTAACGGAATATCCGGAAATGCCGCCGCCAGTCCTTCCTTAATGACCCGATGCGCCGCCAGATCGGCCGCCGTCACCGGCGAATCATCTTTCTTATGCGCCACCTCAACGGGCTGATGCCCCTCATAAACCCGCATAATGGCGGCGCCAGCATCTCGTGCCAGTTGGCAAATAGGTTCTAGCATTTTCTACCTCGTCGTTACCGGTTATGCAGCGAAACGGATAATCACCGCGTCACATAGGCTTCATCCATATCATTATACAACGGGGATTTAAGGAGACACGCATCGGCACGTCCATTACCGGGAAATAGCGTCGTCCAGCTCGCGCGATGATTCATCGAATTTTTTCTGTGACGACAGCACGCGATCCATATTTTGCTCAGCCCAGTAGGTCAGCTCGGCAATGGGCTTGGCCAAGGTTTTTCCCAGTGCCGTCGATGAGTATTCAACGGTGACGGGAACGGAGGGGAAAACCCGGCGTTCCACAAAGCCGTCGCGCACCAGATTCTTCAGCGTCTGCGACAGGACCTTTTGCGAGATCCCTTCCACATCGCGTTTTAACTGGTTAAAGCGCATAGGCCGCTCAACCAGAATATTCAGAATCAGTAGCGTCCATTTATCCGCCACCCGGTCCAGAATCATGCGCGCCGGGCAATGCTGCGCATAAACATTGTAAGGTTTTTTCATTCGCTGGCTTCCGTCGCGGTTACCTTGAGGATACCTAATAACTTAAAAGTGCTTTCTTAACAGAATCATGAGACTCCGCTATAGTCGTCATATTATAGAGTCAGTATCCATAAGAAAGCACGTATCGCCATGATGGATTTTATCGTCGTGATGTCGGCGTGCATCTCATTCAAACACAGAAAGCACGAGGCTTGTTATGTCAAAAACTGTTGTGATCTATCATTCCGGCTACGGCCACACCCAACGTCTGGCTGATGCCGTTGCGCAAGGCGCCGGCGCCGAAGTGATCGCCATTGACGCGGAAGGCAATATCGCTGACGCGGATTGGGATAAACTGGCTGACGCCGACGCCATTATTTTCGGCACGCCGACCTATATGGGCGGCCCGTCCTGGCAGTTCAAGAAATTCGCCGACGCCAGCTCCAAACCCTGGTTTGCCGGCAAGTGGAAGGATAAAGTATTCGGCGGCTTTACCAACAGCGCCAGCCTGAACGGCGACAAGCAGGTTACGCTGATCTATCTGCAAACCCTGGCTTCGCAGCACGGCGGGATTTGGGTCAGCCTCGGCATACTGCCGGCGAATACCAAAGCCGCCACGCGTAACGATATCAATAACCTCGGCGCGTCGGTCGGCCTGCTGGCGCAAACGCCGTCCGATGCCAGCGTGGATGAAGTGGTCGCCGGCGATCTGGCCACCGGGGAACTGTACGGTCAGCGCGTGGCGGAGATCGCCGCGAAGCTGGCAAAATAATCTCCGGCCGCCCCCACCCCAACCCTCCCCTTCGCAGGGGAGGGAGTCGATCCAGCATCCTGGCAAGAGGCTCCCTTCGCAGGGAGGGAGCCAGTTTAGCCGATCAGTGCCGGAACTGGCCGGGGCCGGGACCGTGGCGATCCGGACCGTGACCGCGTTCGGGACCTCGTCCATGGCGGTAATCACGGCGCGGGCCGCGGTCGTCCATATGCCGTGGGCCACGGTGATGGCGATTGTCGAAATGCCGCGGCCCGCGCTGATATTCACGCCACCAGCCGGGGTCACGCCAGCGCCAGCCATCCCAATAGTAGCCGTGGCGGTTACGTTCGCCACGGTGATAGCCCCGGTATTCCCGCCACCAGCGCTCGCTGCGCCAGTCATAGCCATCCCAGTAATAGCCGCGCCGATCGCGATCGCCGATATTCAGCGTCACGCCGGGCAGGATATCGATGCTGACGCCGCCGGCCTCTGCCGCCGGCGTCAAGGCGAACATGCCGACCAACAGGGTACTGACTAACAGTGGCTTAAACATAGGGTCACTCCTTCCTTGCCGCTGCTGCGGATGGCAAAGATATACGGGGAATGCTTCATCGCCACTATCAGATAAATACCCATTTGCACGGATTTACAGTTCTTAACGATTGGCACAGGATTAGCGCCGGCCATGATGGAAAAAATTTTGCTGCACCTTATCCAGTGCATTCTATTAACAACTCCCCTTTCTTATGCTCATTAACCGCGCCGGCGAAAATAAACGAATAGGGATATTTTATAAATAACCACAAGTTAGCCGCCTGACGCCGCCGCCGGGAAAACCGCACGAAATTTGTGCAGCCGCGCTCAATGACAGTGCGAGGCCATATGTTTTTACTATATGATTTATATTGGAAAATTAGCCGTTGACAGCGCTTTGATTTGCTTTTTATAGTGATGTCAACTCTCCGCAAAACCGCCAATGACGTCGGTTTGTGGTGCAGGCAATAGAGCCCATGCAAGGTCTTAAGACTATGCCGGGCTCTTTTTTTTTGCTTATTTCCAGACCAACGCCAGGGGTATTTATGTCCAGAACAACAGGTAATTACGCCGCGCTGACGCTTGCGATCGCCTCCGCCTTTGCCGTGACCTTTTCAGGTATGGCGGCCGCAGCGGATAAACCGATAAAAATCGGCTTATTGGAAGATGCTTCCGGTAATTTTGCGCTGCCGGTTATTCCCAAGATCCATGCAACCGAATTAGCTGTCGAAGAAATCAATGCCAAGGGCGGTATTCTTGGCCGTCAGGTCGAATTGGTAAAATACGATACGCAATCCGACAATACCCGTTTTCAGCAGATGGCCCGCCGGTTAATCCGCACCGATAAGGTCGACGTTATTTTCGGCGCCTTTTCCAGCGCGTCGCGCGAAGCCATCCGGCCGATCATGGATCGGGAAAAACAGCTCTACTGGTACAACAACCAGTATGAGGGCGGCGTATGCGATAGCAACGTTTTCGTGACCGGCGCCGTCCCCGAGCAGCAGTTTTCCACCCTTATCCCCTGGATGATGGAAAAATACGGCAACAAGGTTTACACCATCGCCGCCGACTATAACTTCGGCCAGATTTCAGCGGAGTGGGTGCGCAAGATTGTCGAAGAGAACGGCGGCACCATGGTCGGCGAGGAGTTTATCCCGCTCAGCGTCTCCCAGTTCGGACAAACCATTCAGAATATCCAGCAGGCCAAACCCGACTTTGTGATGACCCTGCTGGTGGGCACCAACCAGTCCTCCTATTACGAGCAGGCGGCGGCGGCAAAGCTTAATCTGCCGATGGCCAGCTCCGTCAACGTGGCGCAGGCCTACGAACATAAACGCTTCAAGGCGCCCGCGCTGAAAGATATGTACATTACCGCCAATTACATGGAGGAAGTGGATACGCCGGCCAGCAATGACTTTAAGCAGCGTTTCCGCGCCAAATTCCCCAATGAGCCCTACATCAACCAGGAAGCGGCCAACGCCTACGATGCCGTCTATCTGTACAAACTGGCGGTCGAACGCGCCAGCAGCACCGATCAGGTCGCGGTGCGCAAGGCGCTGGAAAGCGGGGATATCTGTACCGACGGCCCGTCCGGCAAGGTCTGTATCGATCCTAAAAGCCATCACCTGAGCCATACCATCTATCTGGCCCACGTCAAAGAAGATCACTCCGTCGAGATTCCCAAGGTCTGGCCCGACATCAAGCCTTACTGGCTGGGCGAGGCGGGCTGTAATCTGCCGGTGAAACCGGATACCAGCCAGTACACGCCGTCCAATCCGCCCAAGCCATAACCCGGCGGCTTACGGTCGGGGAAGCGCCGGTCACACGGCGCTCCCCCGGTGTTATCCCTTTCTGACGGTGTCGCGCAGGGCACTAAGGATTTTCAGCAGATGCTCTCCTTTCTTTATTCGGTGATTTATCAGTTCGGAGACAACTTTGCCTATCTGGTGCTCGCGGCGCTGGGACTGGCGGTGATCTTCGGCATGATGGGGGTCATCAATCTGGCGCATGGCGAATTCATCATGTGCGGCGCCTACGTCACCATCTCACTGAACAAATCCGGTCTGCCGCTGCCGTTGGCGATGCTGGCCGGTTCGCTGGCCGCCGCGTTCGCCGGCGGGGTCATCGAGCGGCTGGTGGTGCGTCATCTGTACCACCGGCTGTATGACTCGGTGGTGGCGACCTGGGCGATCAGCCTGATCGTGCAGCAAAGCATGCTGCTGCTGGCCGGCCCGTCGCTGGAGGGGCTGTCCACGCCTTTTGGCTCCTTTACGCTGGGCGGCTACTCCTTCGCCACCTACCGGGCGCTGTTGCCGCTGTTCGCCATCGCCATCCTGCTGCTGTTGTACTGGCTGTTCTTCCATACCAATTACGGCGTCTGCGCCCGGGCCACCATCCAGAATGCCCGCATGGCGGCCTGTCTGGGACTGGAAACCGACCGTCTCTATACCCAGACGTTCGCGCTGGGCGCCGGACTGGCCGGGCTGGCGGGCGCCATCTACGCGCCGACGCTCACCGCCGTACCCACCATGGGCAGCAGCTTTATCGTCCAGGCCTTTGTTTCCGTGGTGGTGGGCGGCGCCAACGTGCTGGTCGGCACCATTCCCGCCGCCATGACGCTGGGGGCGATCCAGACCGGACTGAACGCCTGGTACGGGCAACTGGCCGGACAAATCGGTCTGCTACTTACCGCCATGCTGGTCATCCGCCTGCTGCCGAACGGTGTGGGCAGCCTGTTTACCCGTCATCGCTAGGAGCCGACCGTGACCTCATCATCCATCCGTTTATCTATCAGCCCGGCGGGGAAACGCCCGCTGGCGCCGTGGGCCGGCGGCCTTATCCTGCTGGCCGCCCTGCTGTTGCCGCTGGGCGTCGACAGCGGCACCATCGGGGATTTCGCCTATTTCCTGCTGTGGACCTTCTGCGCCATCGGGCTGGCCGCCATGTGGGGCCACGGCGGGATCCTCTCCTTCGGCCAGACCGCCTTTTTCGGGCTGGCCGGCTACGCCTACGGCGTGTTGACGCTGAATTTCGGCGACGGCGCGCTCGCCACCTGGTCGGGATTGCTGCTGGCGCTGCTGCTGGCGGCGGCCGTTGCCGCCGCGCTCGGTTACCTGATGTTTTACGGCGGCGTGACCGGTATTTTCATCGGCATCGTCACGCTCTCTTTCACCCTGGTGCTGGAAACCTTTATGTCGCAGACCGCCGGGCCGCAGTGGACCATCGGCAGCGCCCGGCTGAACGGATTCAACGGCATGTCCGGCATGCCGCCGCTCTCGCTGCCCGGCGTTGACGGCGAACTGCTGGTGCTGGAAGGCAACGCCTTTTACTACCTGATTATCGTACTGCTGGCGCTGACCTATTGGGGCGTGCGGCGTTTATTACGCTCCGGCTTCGGCCTGACGCTGGCCTCCATCCGCGAGAATCCGCGCCGGGCGGAAATGCTGGGGATCGATATCCGCCGCTATCAGCTGCTGGTTTTCGTGCTGGGGGGCGTGCTGTCGGGGCTGTCCGGCGTGCTCTACACCCTGTGGGGGTCGTATATCACGCCCTCGTCCATGGGGCTGACCGCCGCGGCCATGCCGGTTATCTGGGTCGCCACCGCCGGGCGTAAAAATATCTTCGGCACCATCGTCATTACCGCCCTGCTGGTCTGGCTCTCCCAGTGGCTGGCGGTTTACGGCAGCGAATACGCCATGATCCTGCTGGGCGCCATCCTGCTGTTTGTGGTGCTGGCCGCCCCCAACGGCGTCCTGCCCTGGCTGGGCGACAGGATACGCCGGCTGATGCCGTCCGAACGCAACGCGGAGGACTCATGATGACGCAAGAGATCATTCTGGAAACGCAGGGGCTGGGTAAACGCTTCGGCGGCGCGCAGGTCATCAATCAGGTGGATATGCAGATCCGTCGGGGGGAAATCCGCTGCGTCATCGGTCCCAACGGGGCGGGGAAAAGCACCTTCTTCAAGCTGCTGACCGGCGAGCACGCGCCGAGCAGCGGCGAGATCCGCTTTTTCGGCCGGCGCCTTAATTCGCTGTCGCCGTTTCAGCGTATTCGCATGGGGATGAGCATCAAGTTCCAGATCCCCGGCATTTTTCCCGATCTGAGCGTCGAACAGCACCTGCAGCTCTCCCTGCGCCATCTGCGGCCGGAAGTCCGCCACCAGCCGGAGAGTATCGATGCCCTGCTGCAACGCTTCAACCTGACCGGGGAATATCGCCAGTTGGCCGGCAACCTGTCCCATGGCAAAAAGCAGTGGCTTGAAATCGCCATGGCGGTTTCGCTGCAGCCCGTCCTGCTGATGCTGGACGAGCCGGTCGCCGGGCTGTCGGTGGAGGAAACCTATCTGACCGGCGAACTGATTAAACAGATGCGGCAGGACGGTCTGACGCTGGTGGTGGTGGAGCACGATATGACCTTTATCCGCCAGATTGCCTCCAGGGTGACGGTACTGCACGGGGGGCGGGTCTTTGCCGACGGGGAAGCCGAAGCGGTACTGGCCCAGGACGATGTAGCGGATATCTATTTGGGGAAAGCCGGATGAGCGACGACGTATTACTGCAGGTTAATGACATTACCGGCGGCTATGGCGGCGGGCTGGTGCTGAACGGCGCCACCTTCCAGCTGCATACCGCGGAAGTGCTGGGGGTGATCGGCCGCAACGGCGTGGGGAAAACCACCCTGATGCGTTCGCTGATAGGCGCCGTTCCCGTCAGCCGGGGCCGTATTCTGCTGGGAGAGACGGAGATCACCCACGCCACGCCGCAGCGCCGCGCCCGGTTGGGCATCGGCTATGTGCCGCAGGGGCGCGAAGTGTTCTCCGGACTGACGGTGGCGGAGAATTTGCAGGTGGGGATGCAGTTCGTGCGCGAACACCGGGAATTCGCCAGCGACCTGCTGGCGCGGGTGCTGGACTACTTTCCCATCCTGCGCCAGCGGCTGAAGCAAAAGGCGGGCACCATGAGCGGCGGCGAGCAGCAGCAACTGGCGATAGCCAGGGCGCTGGTCGGCGCGCCGAAAGTCCTGCTGCTGGATGAGCCGTCGGAGGGCGTACAGCCCTCCATCGTCAACATTATCGCCGACACGCTGACGCGCATCGCCCGCGAACTGCGGGTCGCCGTTATTCTGGTGGAACAGGATATCGCCATGATCCAACGGGCCGCCCAGCGCTGCTGCGTGATGGATAAAGGCCGGGTGGTCGACATCCTGGACCAGCGGCAACTGTCGGACGATCTGCTGATGCGCCGCCATCTGGCGCTGTGACCCTGACCCGCGCCGCACAGGCGGCGCGATACCCTTTTTCGCACAGGAGTAGACAATGAAACAATGGCTGGAAAATTCCATCATGACCCAGCGCGGGGTGGGAGCGCGGCGTAAGCCGGTTACCCATCATCTGACCGAAGAGATGCAGCAGGAGTTTCACTACACCATCGGCCCCTACTCCACCCCGGTGCTGACCATCGATCCCGGCGATCGGGTGATTGTCGACACCCGCGACGCCTTTGAAGGCGCGATTCAGTCCGAACGGGATATTCCCAGCCAGCTGCTGAAAATGCCGTTCCTCAACCCGCAGAACGGCCCGATTATGGTCAAGGGCGCGGAAAAAGGCGACGTTCTGGCGGTGTATATCGAATCGATGCTGCCCAGGGGAGAAGATCCGCACGGCATCTGCGCCATGATCCCCCATTTCGGCGGGCTGACCGGCACCGACCTGACGGCAATGCTCAACGATCCGCTGCCGGAGAAGGTGCGGTTGATCAAGCTGGACAGTGAAAAGGTCTACTGGAGCAAACGCCACACGCTGCCTTACAAACCCCATATCGGCACCCTGAGCGTGTCGCCGGAAATCGACTCCATCAACTCGCTGACGCCGGATAATCACGGCGGCAATATGGACGTCCCCGATATCGGCCCCGGCAGCATCACCTATCTGCCGGTGCGCTCGCCGGGCGGACGGCTGTTTATCGGCGATGCCCACGCCTGCCAGGGCGACGGCGAAATTTGCGGCACGGCGGTGGAATACCCTTCCGTCACCACCATCAGGGTGGATCTGATCAAAAACTGGTCCATCAACTGGCCCCGCATGGAAAATGATACCTCCATCATGAGCATCGGCAGCGCCCGGCCGCTGGAAGACGCCACCCGCATCGCCTACCGGGATCTTATCTACTGGCTGGTGGAGGATTTTGGTTTCGAACAGTGGGACGCCTATATGCTGCTGAGCCAGTGCGGCAAAGTCCGGCTGGGGAATATGGTGGACCCGAAATACACCGTCGGCGCCATGCTCGACAAAACGCTGCTGGCGCATTAATGATTCCCGCTATCGCGGCGAATCGCGCCGGGCCAAGTTCCGCAACCAACATTAAGCGAGTCAATATGGGGTCGGCCACACCAATCACCATCGGTTTACTCTACTCGTCCAGCGGCGTGACCGCCGCGCAGGAGCAATCGCAACTGCGCGGCGCGACCCTGGCAATCGAAGAAATCAATCACAACGGCGGCATCAACGGCCGCCCGCTGCAGGCCATTCATCTCGATCCGCACTCCGACAACGCGCGCTTCCGGTCGCTGGCGGAACAGCTGATCGTCGAACATCACGTCAATGTGATCTTTGGCGGCTATACCTCCAGCAGCCGCAAGGCGATGTCCCCCATCGTGGAGAAATACCAGAAGCTGCTGTTTTACTCCCAGCTCTATGAAGGGTTCGAATTCTCCGAGAACATCTTTTACGGCGGCGCGGCCCCCAACCAGAACTGCGTCCAGTTGGAGGATTACCTGACCAGCCATTTCGGCGCCAGGGTGTATATGATCGGCTCCCGTTACGTTTTCCCTTACGAATGCAACCGCAATATGCAGGAACTGCTGTTGCAGCGGGACGACGGCGCGGTGATCGGCGAACGCTATCTGGATCTCAATGCGCCGTATGAGGCTTTCCTGCCGGTGCTGGAGGAGATCCGCAAAAAACAGCCGGACTTTATCTTCAGCACGGTCATCGGCCAGACCGTGCCCTATCTTTATCGCGCCTATCACGAGGTCGGGCTTGATGCCGCGCGGACGCCCATCGGCAGTCTGAATACCTCTGAAACCGAAATCGCCATTATGGGCGCCGAACTGGCGGTAGGACACTTCACCTCCTCGCCCTATTTCCAGAGCCTGCAAACCCGCGCCAACCTGGCGGCGCTGGACAAATTTCATCAGATGTTCGGCCCGGACCTGACCACCGATATGAACTGGGAAGCGACCTACAGCCAGATACACCTGTTCGCCAACGCCATGCGGGAGTGCGGCAGCGACGCCATGCCGTGTTTATCCTCCGCGCTGCGGGGCAGCGAATTCGATTCCCCGCAGGGCCGGATCAGGATCGATCCGCTGAACCAGCATACCGGGCTTTACCCGCGCATCGGCAAAGCCGACGCCGCCGGGCAATTCACCATCGTGCGTGAGTCCCGTCGCATCGTGGCGCCCGATCCTTATATGACCAATCAGGTTCAGGGAGACTGGGTCACCAAACTGACAAAAGTGGAGTATCCCAATGCGCCGTAACGACTCCCGCAACAGCACCACCGCTCTGCTCCTCAGCCGGGGGATCCGCTGCGTGGTGCTGCATCCCGATGATGAAGATGGTGAAACCCTGACCCGTCATCTGCGACGCATGGGATTCAAAGTCAGGGCGTTCTGGCCGATACCGGAACAGCTTCCCGCCGATACCGATCTGATTTTCTTCGCCCCGCAGTCGGACCAGCCGGAACCGGACGTTCCCTGGCTGGATCACTCCCGGCATGCGCTGATTTCGATCATCGCCTATGAAAATCCGACCTTTATCGATCAGGCGCTGAATATGGGGGCCGGAGCGACCATCACCACCCCGATCCGCGCTTCCGGCCTGCTCTCTTCGATGGTGGTGGCGTTGCATCACCGGCAACAGCAGCAGCGGATGATGGAGCGCATCGAACGCCTGGAAAAGAAGATGCTGGGGATCCGCCAGGTCAGCGAAGCCAAAGCGATATTGATGCGCATACACGGCATCAGCGAGGAGCGGGCCTATGAAATCCTGCGCCATCAGGCGATGGATAAACGCATTACGGTGGAGGAGATCTCCAGCGTACTTATCCAGGCCAACGATGTTTTTTCCATGACCGCGCCGGTCAAGAAAGAGTGAGCGGCCTAGCGCCGCCACGGGTTTATTTTTCCTGCCGCGCCGCCGCTTGCGCCGGTCGTCGCGGCGACATTAACCGTTAGTAAGGATTCGCCATGTCAACAGCTCCTTTTCTCGCCGCCGCCGTCCAGTTCGAACCGGTGATGTTCGCCAAAGAAGAGAATATCGCCCGTCTGCTGGATCTGGTGGAACAGGCCGCCCGCCAGGGGGCCAAACTGATCACCACGCCGGAGATGGCGACAACCGGCTACTGCTGGTATGACCGGCAGGAGATCGCCGACCAGGTGGAAACCGTGCCCGGCGAAACGTCGGCGCGTTTTAGCGAACTGGCGCAGCGCTATCAGTGCCATATCGTGCTGGGAATGCCGGAAGTGGATGCGGAAAGCCAACTGTATTACAACAGCGCGCTGCTGATCGGCCCGCAGGGGGTGATCGGCCGCCACCGCAAAAGCCACCCCTATATTTCCGAACCCAAGTGGGCGGCGGCGGGCGACGTCGGGCATCAGGTGTTTGATACGCCGCTCGGCAAGATCGGCATTCTGATCTGCATGGATATCCATTTCCCCGAAACCGCCAGACTGCTGGCGCTGGCGGGAGCGGATATCATCTGTCACGTCAGCAACTGGCTGGCGGAACGCGCCCCGGCGCCCTACTGGATCAGCCGCGCCATGGAAAATAGCTGCTATCTGCTGGAAAGCAACCGCTGGGGGCTGGAGCGCGGCGTGCAGTTCAGCGGCGGCAGCGGGATTATCGCCCCGGACGGCACGATCCTGGACGTGGTGGATAACGGGGACGGCATTGCCTACGGCGAGATTGACGTGCGGCTCAGCCGCCGGCGCCAGGTTTTGGGCGAGCCGGTGTTCGCCCAGCGGCGGCCGCAGGAGTATCACGCGCTGCTTAGCGACAGCTTTCTGTGGAACCCGGCGGACTTTTTCGGCCTTTACGGTCATCGTCCCCTGCCGGCGGGCAAACAGAGCCGTATTACCGTCTGCCAGTTCTCCCCCGCCGATAGCGTTGAGGAGAATCTCGCCCGGATCGTGGCGCTGACGCAGGAGGCGGTCGGCCGGCAACAAAGCGAACTGGTGGTGTTTCCCGAAATGGCGCTGACCGGCCATGGCGCGCCGCAAACCAACGCCCAGACGCCGGACGCCCCGGCGCTGCGGTCATTGATCCAGCTGGCCATGACGCTGCGGGTGTATCTGGTGGTCGGCATGGCGGAACGACAGGAAGAGAAATATTACAACACCCAGGTACTGCTGGGACCGGAAGGGACGATCGGCAGCTACCGCCAGATGCATCTGCCCCTGGCCTATCAGTCGTGGGCGACGGCCGGCGAACGGTGGGGCGTATTCGATACGCCGCTGGGGCGCCTGGGTCTGCTGTCAGGCAATGACGCGTTGTTTCCCGAATCAGGCCGAATTCTCACCCTGATGGGCTGCGACATCGTGGCCTGTTCGGCCGCGCTCGGCGACGGTTTCGTCAGCGGCCACGGCGGCAGCCAGGTTGCGCAAAATTACCCGATCCCGGTGGGGGCCGATCCGCTGCACTGGCATTTGTTGCGCACCCGCGCCGGTGAAAACAATTTCTATCTGGCCTTTGCCAACGGCCTGGACACGCACCGCCAGCGCGGCGGATACAGCGGGATATTCGGACCGGAAACCTTCGTCTTCCCACGGCATGAACAGGCGCTGTGGCAGGAGCCGGGCATCGCGACCCTGACCGTCGATACCGCTTCGCCGGCGGGCAGCCCGGTGCCGACGAACGCCGTCAGGCGCAAGGATCTGGTGGCGATGCGTCAGGTGCACCATTACCGGCCGCTGCTGCTCGATCAACGCTAACCATCCCACTCATTAGAAAAAATAATCAGAGACACCGCCTGCCAGGCGGTGTCTCTGCGAATGTAACGCATGGTTGCCATTTTTTGCACTGATTAAATATTAGAATTTTTTAACATATCGCCAATACTTTCCTGTAGGTAATACGCTTACCCATGGGGGAAAACAATGCTCAACGGCTATACGATAGGCGATTATTTACTGGATCGTCTTGCTCAAACCGGCATCAGACATCTTTTCGGCGTACCGGGCGATTACAATCTGCAATTTCTCGATTGCGTGATCAACCATAAGCAGATCGCCTGGGTCGGCTGCGCCAACGAACTGAATGCCGCCTATGCCGCCGATGGATATGCGCGCTGTAAACCCGCCGCCGCCCTGCTGACCACCTTTGGCGTCGGCGAACTCAGTGCGATTAACGGCATTGCCGGCAGTTACGCCGAATACGTACCGGTTATTCATATCGCCTTCGCCCCCAGTCTGTTATCACAGCACAAAGGCGAGCTGCTGCACCACACGTTGGGAGACGGCGATTTCGGCCACTTTCAGCGCATGGCGGCTGAGGTCACCGCCGCCTGCGCCGCGCTTACCGTCGCCAACGCAACCATGGAGATCGATCGGGTGGTGGCAGAAGCGCTGCGCCTCCACCGGCCGGTTTACTTATTGCTGCCGCTGGATGTGGCCGCCGCGGCAACGGAAAACCGCCCCTATCCGTTGCCGATAGCAGAGCCGGCGTGCTCTGACGCCTCTCTGCAAGCATTCATCGCCGCGGCGACGGCCATGCTCGGTAAGGCGAATTCAGTGTCGCTGCTGGCGGATTTTCTTGCCGAACGCTTCGGCGCCGCCGGCGCGCTACAACGCTGGCTGGATCATACGCCTTTCCCGCACTCGACCCTGCTGATGGGTAAAAGCACGCTGAACGAACAACATCCCTGCTTTACCGGCACCTATGCGGGCAGCGCCAGCGGTGAGAACATAAGATTGCTGATTGAAGATGCCGATGCCATCGTCTGCGTCGGCGTCCGCTTTGCCGATACCATTACCGCCGGATTCAGCCAGCATATTCCCGTTGAAAAAAGTATCGATATTCAGCCTTTCGCCGCCCGCGTGGGGCATAAAACCTTTGCCAATATCCCGATGCTGGCCGCAATCGAAGCCCTGGAGAAGATAACGTCCACGCTTTCATCTCGCTGGCAACACCCGGCGATCGTCCCGCCGGCTCCCCTGGCCTCCAATGAAAAAGATACGCTGGATCAACGGGGGTTCTGGCGGCAAATCCAGGGGTTCCTGCGCCCCGGCGATATCATCGTCGCCGAACAGGGAACGGCCTGCTTTGGCTCCGCCAGCCTGCGGCTGCCGCAAGATTGCCGGTTTATCGTTCAGTCACTATGGGGATCTATCGGCTATACGCTGCCCGCCGCTTTCGGCGCGCAAATGGCGGCCCCGGAACGCCGGGTCGTACTGCTGATAGGCGACGGTTCGCTCCAGCTCACGGTACAGGAACTGGGTTCCATCATTCGCAACGATCTCCAGATCGCGATCTTTATACTCAACAATCAGGGATATACCGTTGAGCGGGCGATACACGGCCCGCAGCAGCGCTACAATGACATCGCCGCCTGGAACTGGACGCTGCTGCCCGCCGCGCTGGGCGGCGACAGCGATAATATTCTCTCCCGGCAAACCACAACGCCATCGCAGCTGGCCGAGACCCTGGATGAAATAAACCGCCGGCCCCGCCTGGCGCTGGTTGAAGTGGTGTTGCCCCAAATGGATATGCCGGACCTGCTACAGGCCGTTTCCCAATCCCTTGAGCGGCGCAACAGCGCGCATTGATGTGAAAAAGGCGCTATTGGTAATAGCGACGCCAAATCCGTCATCCCCGCACGCCCAAACCCGTCATCCCCGCACGCCAAACCCGTCATCCCCGCGTAGGCGGGGATCTCAGCAATACCGAACCGCTTGCGAAAGCAGATCCCTGCCTACGGACGCAGGGATGACGGAGGTGATTGCCGGGGATGACCGGTGGTGGTATTGGGTGGGTTTGTCAGCAAACTCAAAAGGCGCTCAGTGAGCGCCTTTCCCGTTATTGCATTAAGCGAGCTTACAGAATTTCCAGCAGCTCGACTTCAAAAATCAGGGCGCTGAACGGCGGAATAGACGCGCCGGCGCCGCGTTCGCCATAGGCCAGATTGTGGGGGATATACAGCTCCCACTTGGAGCCGACCGGCATCAGGGTCAAGGCTTCAATCCAGCCGGGGATCACCCCGCTGACCGGGAATTCGGCGGGCTGGCCGCGTTCGACCGAGCTATCGAACACGCTGCCGTCAATCAGGCGACCGGTATAATGAACGCGCACCCGATCCTGACGAGACGGGATCTCTCCGTCGCCCTGAGTCAGTACGCGGAACTGCAAGCCTGATTCGGTGCTGCTCACGCCCTCTTTCTGCGCATTTTCCGCCAGGAACCGCTGTCCTTCAACCGCCAGCGCCTGCTGACGCTCGCGGCGCACGGCATCGGCGCGTTCATGCACCTCACGCAGGGCGCGATGAACCACATCCACCGGGACCGCCGGCACATTGCCTTCCAGCGCATCGCGCAAACCGGCGACCAGGGCTTCCGGGATCAAACCTTCCAGACCAGATTCCTGTAGCTGTTGACCCACCTGTAAACCGATGCCGTAACTTGCCTGCGCCTCGACGCTATCAAAAGAAGGGGTTGTCATGCATGTTCCTTTTAAACTGTAAAAAACCGAAAGCGCAGCATAACAGCGCCGGAGATTAGGGTAAAATCCTGTGTGCGGATGAATAACTTTTATCTGCTAATCGATAGGGTAATTCCGGCTCACTGGCCTATACTGGAAATTCAGAACATTCTGTACTTCTGTTTCCTTAAGCATCAAAGAGTTAGCTGGTTATTATCCGCTTGTTACCGATATACTAACCTGTTTCCATTTATATACCGTTGCAAGAGAGGTCACCATGGGCAGAATTGCGCCCAGGAAGCGGAAAGTTACCTGGGGTTATCAAGCGTTATTACGCCGCTGCCAGCGTTTTATTCATCGGCAACCCAAGCGTGCCGAGGATGAAACGGTGGAGGATCCCCAATCGCCGCCGTCATCCGGGCAGCGTATCAAGACCTCGTTGCGAAAAATCTGGCATCTGCCCGACCACTATGGCTGGATGGAACCGCTTCCTCCGTTCCATCGCCGCTGGATTTTAATTGCTATCGCGCTATTGCTGGCGCTATTGCTGTGGCCTTACAGCCCGCCCCAGACTCAGCCGCCGCAAACGGTTTCCGCTCCGCTGGAACAGGCTGATGATAATGTTCCCATCCAGGCGGAAATTATCGAAAACCGGCCGGAGGCGCAACAGCCGCCCGCCGCCCCGCCGGTGCAACCCCCGCCGCAAAATACGCCCACGCCCTGGCGCAACTATCAGATTGCCTCGGGCCAGACGCTGGCGCAGCTATTTCGCGACAACAATCTGCCGGTGAGCGACGTTTTCGCCATGGCTCAGGTGGAAGGCAACGACAAACCGCTCAGCAACCTGCGAGCCGGTCAGGCGGTCAAATTGCAGTTGAACGCGCAAGGCACGGTGGCGGTGCTGGAAATAGAAACCATCGATAACCAGGTCGTCAGGTTCACCCGCAACGCCGACGGCGCCTTTACCCGCGCCCGCTGATTTCCCCGTCTCGAAAATGCAAAACGCCGGCACAAGGCCGGCGTTTTACTCGTCACTGTCAGCGATTACGCTTCAGCAACGACAACCACATTCAGCGTAGCGAACACATCGCTGTGTACCTGGAAGCTCACTTCGTGCTCGCCCAGAGTACGCAGAACGCCGTTCGGCAGGCGAACTTCGCTCTTCGCAATGTCAACACCGGCCGCGGTTACCGCATCAGCGATATCGCGAGTACCGATGGAGCCGAACAGTTTACCTTCGTCGCCCGCTTTAGACGCGATGGTAACGCTGCCCAGTTCTTTGATCTTGGCGGCGCGAGCTTCGGCGGCAGACAGAACGTCGGCCAGTTTGGCTTCCAGTTCCGCGCGACGCGCTTCGAAGAACTCAACGTTTTTCTTGGTTGCCGGCACGGCTTTGCCCTGCGGAACCAGGAAGTTGCGAGCATAGCCCGCTTTAACGTTTACCTGATCACCCAGGCTGCCCAGGTTTGCTACTTTATCAAGCAGAATAACTTGCATTACCTTATCCTCTCAAAGTCTCGTTAATGGACAGTGGCCGATTACTGATGACGATCGGTGTACGGCAACAAAGACAAGTAACGCGCACGCTTGATAGCGCGAGCCAGCTGACGCTGGTATTTTGCACGAGTACCGGTGATACGGCTCGGAACAATCTTGCCGCTTTCAGTGATATAGTTTTTCAGCGTAGCGATGTCTTTATAGTCGATCTCTACAACGCCTTCCGCGGTGAAACGGCAGAACTTGCGACGACGGAAATAACGTGCCATTTGGCTAGTCTCCAGAATCTATCAATTCAATCTGCTCGGCATGCAACACAATTTTACTCAGGCCATTGCGCCCTTGATGGCAGCTAATAAACCCCTGTACGGTGAGTTGCGTGCCGACCGTTATACTGTGGGTAAATGCTTGTGACGTTGGTCCACTGACAATCACGGGCATACGACACCATGCTTGCCGGTTGAATCCGGCTTCCTCCTGCGCCGATCGGTGCTCGAGCACAAACTGGCAGTGAGGAATACCCGAAGGACTGACTTTACGAATGGGGGTCTTGCACACCGTGCCCGACAACACCAGACGATTGGTCGTCACCACGACAATTACTCTTCAGAATCCCCAGCATCCGCATCATCGCCGGCTTCTGCGAAATCTTCACGACGCTCACGGCGCTCGTCTTTCGCTTTGACCATCGGAGATGCTTCGGTTACCGCGTGTTTAACGCGCATAATCATGCTGCGGATAACGGCGTCGTTGAAGCGGAAGTTTGTTTCCAGCTCGTCGATCACTTCCTGCGGCGCTTCAACGTTCAGCAGAACGTAGTGAGCCTTGTGCAGTTTGTTGATCGGGTAAGCCAGTTGACGGCGGCCCCAGTCTTCCAGACGGTGGATCGTACCTTCCGCCGCCGTGATGGCGCCGGTATAGCGTTCGATCATGCCTGGAACCTGTTCGCTTTGGTCAGGATGAACCATAAAAACGATTTCGTAATGACGCATCGAATTGCTCCTTACGGATTATTCAGCCTCCTGTCAGGGTCAACCGCGGCCCATGGAAGCAAGGAACGTGTGTATGTGTGCGGCTGAAAAAATGACGCGTAAGTATAGTGTTCCCGGCGCGAGAACACAAGCGGCGACGGCGGATATTATCAGACCGGCCAAACCGCGCCAGGCCGGCGCGCCGGGTCGTCAATTCTCACAGGCGCGGCCTCTTCAACGCGGCATGCGCGGGATGCCGGCCAACAGCTTTTGCGTATACCCATGGCGCGGCGCGGCGAGAATATCCTCCACCCGGCCGCTCTCCACAATGCGGCCGCGCTCCACAATCACCATCTCTTCGCACAGCGCGGCCACCACGCTCAGATCGTGCGATACCAGTACCAGCGTAAGGCTATGCGATAAGGTTTTCAGCAGTTCCACAATGCGGACTTTGGTCGCCAAATCGAGCGCGCTGACGGCCTCATCGGCCAGCAGCACCGCCGGACGGGAAACTATCGCCCGGGCAATGGCGATGCGCTGACGCTGACCGCCGGAAAAGGCGTGCGGGTAACGATCGAGGCTCTCTTCCGCCAGCCCCACCGCATTGAGGACCTCCAGCACCCTCGGCTCCACCGGGCCGGGGATCCCCAGCGAGCGCAAAGGTTCGGCGATGATATCCCGCACCCGCTGGCGGGGATCCAGCGATGAATAGGGATCCTGAAAGACCACCTGCACCGCTTTGCGGTAATCGCGCATAAACGCGCGGTTGGCGGGATCCAACCGCGCGCCGTTAAAGCGGATCTCCCCCTGCGACGGCCTGATCAACCCCAGCAGGAGCCGCAGCAGGGTGGTTTTGCCCGATCCCGATTCACCGACGATCCCGACATTCACCCCGCGCCGGATTTGCAGCGAAACGTCATTGAGTATGCGCCGATCCCTGTGGTAGCCGAAGGCCACATGACTGACCTCGATCAGGCTCATGACGGACCGCCCAGTAACTTGTCAAACGCGCGCGCGGTGGCGACCAGCATTTGGGTATAGCCATTTTTCGGCTGGCTGAATACCGCAGCCAGCTTGCCCTGCTCGACCAGATGCCCGTTATTCATCACCATCACGTCGTCGGCGACTTTCGCCACCACCGGCAGGTCATGGCTGATAAACAGCAGCGCGGAGCCTTGTTCGCGCACCAGGTCGGTCAATAACGTTAAAATCTCCGCCTGAGTGGTCACATCCAGCGCCGTCGTGGGTTCATCCGCAATCAGCAGCGCCGGCCGGCAGGCCAGCGCCATGGCTATCGCCACCCGCTGACGCTGCCCGCCGGACAGCTCATGCGGCCAGGCCGCGGCGATCCTCTGCGGCGGCGACAGCGCCACCCGTTCGAGCCAGTTCAATACTTCGCGCTCCACCGTGCGGCGATCGGCCGCGCGCCCGTCGCGCAGCGCCCGGCGCCTGAGCGGTTCCGCCAATTGCCGACCGATTTTCATCAACGGATCCAGCGCGGTCAGCGGCTCCTGAAACACCATTGCCGCGCCGTCGCCGCGCAGCCGGGTCAGTTGCCGATCGCCGGCGCCGATAACCTGCCGATCGGCCAGCACCACGGAGCCCTGCGCCTGAATCCCGGCCGGCAGCAGCCCGATAACCGCCAGCGCGGTGAGTGATTTTCCCGATCCCGACTCGCCGATTAACCCCACCCGTTCTCCCGGCGCAATGGTAAAGGATAGATCCGACACCAGCGTCTGTCGGCCCGAGCGCAACGACAGCGCGTCCACGCGAAGCAGCGGGTTCATCAGCGTCTCCCCTGGGCGGCATCGGCCGCGGCCCTGAGGCCATCCGCCAGCGAATTGACGCCAATAACCAGCGTCACCAGGGCGATGCCGGGGGCGATCGCCGCCAAAGGCGCGCTATATAGGGTGCCCTGCGCCTCCTGCAACAGCCGTCCCCAGGACGCCTCCGGCGGCGGCGCGCCAAGCCCCAGATAAGACAAAGAGGCTTCGGCAATCACCGCCAGACCGAACTGCAAGGCTATATTCACCGACAGCGTCGGCCAGATATTCGGTAAAATATGCCGCATCACAATGCCGGCCCACGACGTGCCCGAGGTCCGGGCGGCGCTAATATAGTCCATGCGCAACACCCGTTTCGCCAGAATGCGCGTCAGGCGCGCCACAATCGCGGAAACGGCGATCCCCAGCGCCATAACGGCCGACCCCAGGCTGGCGCCATCGCCGGCCGCCACGATCAGCATCGCCAGCAGCAGCGTGGGAAACGCGATAAGAATATCCAGCGTCACCGCCAGCACGTCATCCAGCGTACGGCTGGCGAACGCCGCCAGCAGGCCAAGGGGCACGCCGATCGCCAGCCCGACGATCGCCGCGCCGCACCCCACCTGCAACGCGATACGCCCGCCGATCATGATCTGGGTAAACAGATCCCGCCCCAGTTTATCCGTGCCGGCCCAGTGCGCCATGGATGGCGCGGCCAGCCGTCCGCCGCTCATCGCCGTGGGGTCATAGGGCGTCCAGAACAGGGTGGTCAGCGCGACGATGATATGGATGCCCACCAACACTATCCCCAGGATTAACGTCGGTGAATAGGTGGCGCATCGCCTGCGGGCAACAGGGACCGGGAGAATCATGGCGCCGTTCCCGACGCGCCGCCGCGTAAGCGCGGATCGATCAGCCGTTGGGCCACATCGGCGATAAAGCCAATCAGCAGCACCAGCAGCGTGGAAACCAGCAGCACGCCCTGCACGTTGGGATAATCCCGCTGGCCGATGCCCAGCAGCAGCATCGATCCCAGACCGGGCAGCGCGAACACCTGCTCGACCACCACCGCCCCCAGCAAGGTTGAAGCGAGTTCAATGCCGAGGATGGCAATCACCGGGACTGCGCCATTGCGGATACCGTGCCTGATAAGCGCCTGCGGAAAACTGGCGCCCAGCGCCCGCGCGGTGCGCAGATAATCGCTGCCCAGCACGTCCTGGGTGGCCGAACGCACGTAGCGTAACAGGGAAGCCGACATAACGATCGCGATGGTACTCACCGGCAGAATAAAACTTTGCAACGCCGCCGGAAGATCTTGCCAGCCCTCGGAGGGAAACCCGGCGGAAGGGAACAGCCGCAGATTGACGGCAAAAATCGTTACCAGCAGGATGCCGATCCAGAATACCGGCACCGCGATGCCGATCTGCGAGACCACCGAAATCAGCGCGCCGTACCAGCGTTCAGCCTTTACCGCCGCGATAATACCCAGCGGCGCGGCAATCACTATCGCCAGCACAAAGGAAAGCAGCGTGAGCGGCAGGGTTACGGTCAGCCGGGCGCGAATTTCATCGGCCACCGGCACGCCGCTGACAAACGAGGAGCCCAGCTCGAAACGCCACAGCTGGTGTACGAACCGCCAGAACTGCTGTAGCACGGGGAGGTCCGATCCCACCTGACGCCGCGCCGCGGCGATCTGTTCCGGATCCGCCCCGATTGAAACCAATGCATTGGCCGGATCGCCGGGCAGCAGGCGCAACAGGACGAACAGCACGCCGATGGCGATAAAGGCGGACAGCAGCAGAATAATGGAACGACGGAGCAGATAAACGGCCATAGTATCGTGATAACCAACCTTGATTTAATGCCCCTGCCCGCCATGAAAGCGGGTCGCCGTCATCTCTGGCGCTTCTTGATATTCCAGGCGAAAAACTGCGCATTCAAGCCATTCACCGGGTAGCCGTCGATGGTATTGGCCGCCACCACGATTTGCGGATAGAGATACAGCCAGCCGCTCGCCGCATCGTCGGCGATGATGCGGTTCGCTTCGGTCAGCTTGCGCGTCTGTTCCTCTTCGCTGGACGCCAGCTCCGCCTCTTTAATCAACGCGCTAACCCGCGGATTATCATAGCCCCAATAAAAATCGGGATCGCCATAAAACACGATGTCGCGGTGGTTCACATGTTCCTGCAACGTCGCCTGGAAATTATGCGCCTTATAGATTTTCGTGTACCACTCATTGGCGGTGATCACGTTGATTTTTATCTTGATCCCCACCTTCGCCAGCTCGTTTTGCAGAAACTGCGCCACGATGGGATGCGGATCGTAGTTCGGCGTGTCCAGCGTAAAGGTAAAGCCGTCCGGATAACCGGCCTGCGCCAGCAGCTCCTTCGCGCTCTGTGGGTTATAGCCGTTTACCCCGGTCAAATCCACGTACCAGGGGTCGGTCGGCGGCACAAAAGAGCCGATCGGCGTGCCATAGTCGCCCCAGATAGAGGTCAGCAGCTTGCGGGTATCGATAGCGCGAATAATCGCCCGGCGGACATTGGCGTCGTTGAAAGGGGCGACGCGGTCGTTGTAGGCCAGCAGCAGCTTGGTGGTGGAATGGCCTTCCGTCACCGTAAAGGCCGGGTTATCTTTGAACTGCGCCAGCGAATCCGGACTCTGCACCGAGGTAATGATATCGACCGCGCCGGTCAGCAACGCGTTGTTCAGCGCCGAGGCGTCGGTAAAGTACTGAAAAACCACGCCGGCGTTGGTCGGTTTGTCACCCCAGTAGCCGTCAAACCGCTTCAGCGCCAGCGCCGAACCGCGCCGCCAGTTTTGTAACTGATAGGGGCCGGTGCCGTCCTCACGGGTCGTGAGGCTGGTGGCCCGATCGTTGACAATCCACACGTAGCTGAGGTTGTACGCCAGCGAAATAGAGGGCGAAGAGAGCGTGACGACCACCGTGCGATCGTCCGGCGTGTCGATCCCGGCAATGGCTTTCAGGCTATTCTTGCGCGAGCTTTTCGATTCCGGCGCCAGCACCCGTTGAATACTGAATTTTACATCCGCCGCCGTCAGCGTTTTCCCGGAATGAAACCGCACGCCCGGACGCAGCGTAAAACGATATACCAGACCATCCTCGCTGACCTGGTAATCCGTCACCAGCTGTTTTTCCACCCTGCCTTTATCGGTCAGTTGAAACAGCGCCTCATACACATTGCCGTTAAACGCTTCGTTGATTCCCTGCCCGGCGCCGGCGGTATTGTCCAGATTTTGCGGTTCCGCCAGGGAGCCGATTTTAATGGCGGCCTCAGGATCAAAGCTTGCGGCCGCCGCCAGCGTGGCAAACAACGCCGCGGCCATCGACAACGCCACTACCGCCGCGCTGCGCAATAGCCGTCCGCGCATCCGTTCGCCCCACAACACCATCGATTGATACATACTCAGCTCCCGACCAGATAAGGAATCCATTACGCTGTGGATATTCGTCGCCATTGTTTCCGCCTACGCGGTCAGATGCCGCTGAAAAAAATCACCCCCCGCCCGCAGCGCCAGCGGCGTGATGCGGTGCGTCACGCCCGCCTCGGTCAGATAGGTCAGATTGCTATCCTGGCCGCTTGCTTTCAGCGCCTGATATAAACGCGCGCTCTCCCGCGCCGGCACCACGTCGTCCGCGTCGCCGTGCCATAGCAGTAAGGGACGATCGGCCAACGCCGCCAGACGGGGGGAAACATCGTACTCGGCGAGCGTGGCGGACAGTTCCCGGCGCGCAATATCTGCGCCCGCGCTGTCGGCAGGCACCGGGGGATAGAGCGCATGGGACAGGGTGGAAAAATAGCCCGATCCCATAAAGGCCGCCACGGCGGAAATCCAGGGGTAGCGCGCCATGCTCCCCAGCGCGCTCATGCCCCCCAGGGAAGCGCCGCACACGCCGATGCGTTCGTCGGCGATCAACCCGCGCCGCCGATACTCTTCCACATAGCCGGGCAATTCACGAATATTAGACTGCAGAATGTCCCAAAAATGGCGCAGCCGCCGGGCGTCGTCGCCGTCATAACGGGCGCCGTGCATGGCGGCGTCCGGCAAAATCACCCGAAAGCCGGCCTCGGCCAGCGCGTAGCCGAAATAGGAGTAGACCTCTTTTGAGGAGAGGTAACCGTGAAAGAAAAAAATAGTTGGCAAGGGAAGATGGTGTTTACCGCCGGGAACCGCATGCAAAGCATTAATACCGTTAATGGTATCCAGTGAAATTTCAACCATGTCCTTTTTCTCTACCTGTCATCGCCCAATTTTGAACGTAAGCCCGATGAAAAACACCATAGCACCAAAAAGACGTTCTTTTTAAAAACAAATTCGCAATGGTTTAGCTCAAACATGGCAATGCGGCGCTGATAAAATCTCCCTGAACCCGAGCGCGGGCGCAGGATAAATCCCTACGGGATGGCGATAAAGCGCGCTACACTCATCAGGCTGACAAACGTTATGGAGCAATGCACCATGCTGAGAGCTTTACTGACGGCGGCTTTCTCGCTATGCGTCGCCGCCTGCGGCACGCTGGCCGGCGCGCCGGCCTCTCCGCCGCCGCCGACGGAACGGGCGCAGCTGATTACCTACGCGCAAACCGCCGCGTTGCAAAAAATCGGCACCGCGTCCGTTAGCGTAAACGGCAGCCCGGATGACGCGGATCGGGCCATTCAGCGCCGGGCGGATGAGCAAGGCGCTCGTTACTACACCATCGTGCTGAAATCCGAGCGCGCCACGCTTCCCGGCGTCTGGTTCGCCCGCGCGGTGCTATACCGCTGAGGCCGCCCTCCTGAAAATCAGGGCGACCGCGGCCGGCGACGCCTCAGTATGTCATACAGGCCGCGTTCAGAATCCCGCCGCCCAGCGAGGCCGTGCATAGGAAAACGCCGGACGCCACTTCATTATGCTGGATTCGCTGGCTGATAGCCGGCATATACAGCCGCACCGCGCCATAGATGACAAGCTGGATCACCAGCGCCACGATCCCCCAGGTGATGTAGTCAACCAGGCTGACCGAATTCACCGCCGCGCTGGCCAGCGGAATCACATACCCGATCAGCGCGCCGGCGAAACCGACGGCGGCGGCGCCGTTGTTCTGTTTAATCAGCGTCCACTCGTCATGCGGCGTGACGCGGGTATAGATAAACAGGAATGCCAGCACCATGACGAACCCGATGAAAAAGTAAGAAGCGAAAGCGAGTAATGCGCTGACAATAATCATGGCGTAAATTTCCTTTAGGTTACTGGGGTGGTGAATATAACGCGGCGCCGATGTCCGAGACAGGCGCCGGCAAAGCCGGCGCCAGATTAGCCGTCAACTACGCTGACGCACCGCTTCAAACAGGCATACGCCGGTGGCGACGGAAACGTTCAGCGAAGAGACGCTGCCCGCCATCGGAATGCCGATCAGTTCGTCGCAATGCTCGCGGGTCAGGCGGCGCATACCCTCGCCTTCAGCCCCCATCACCAGCGCCAGCGGCCCGGTCAGCTTGCTTTGGTACAGCGTATGGTCGGCTTCGCCCGCCGTGCCGACGATCCAGACATTGTGTTCCTGCAACAGTCGCAAGGTGCGGGCCAGGTTGGTCACGGCGATCAGTGGCACGCTTTCCGCCGCGCCGCAGGCCACCTTCTTCACCGTGGCGTTCATCTGCGCCGAACGATCGCGCGGCACGATAACCGCGTGCACCCCCGCCGCATCGGCGTTACGCAAACAGGCGCCGAGATTGTGCGGATCGGTAACGCCGTCCAGCACCAGTAAAAAAGGCGTCTCCAGCCCCTCCAGCAAGGCCGGCAGATCGTTCTCCTGATACTTCCGCCCCTCTTTGACCTTGGCGACAATACCCTGATGCACCGCCCCCTCGGCCTGGCTATCCAGCCACTGGCGGTTAGCCAGCTGGATCACGATACCCTGCGCTTCCAGCTCGGCAATCACCGGCTGCAGACGACGATCGTCGCGCCCCTTGAGGATGAAAACTTCCTGGAAACGTTGCGGATCGCGCTCCAGCAACGCTTTGACGGCGTGAATACCGTAAATAATTTCGCTCATTGCTACTCTTCAAATTAATCATAAACGGGCGGCGTCCGCCCGTTGGAGAGGCCCTACCCCACCCCTCCCCTTCACAGGGGAGCAGGCGCGGTGAATATTACTCGGCCGGCTTCTTCTTCGCGCGTTTGGTCCTGGTCGCCGCCGCGCTGTTGCGCGTTTTATCGGCGCTTTTTTTCGGCTTCGCCGGTTTGTCCTTGCGCTCACCTTCCTTACGAAAAGCGGCATCAGGCTCAAAATTGGCCGCGGGCTTGGCGACATTGCGCCGGCGACGGCTCGGTTTGGCTTCCCGGCTATCCGGTTTTTTAGTCCGCTCGCGAGCCGTTTTGCCTTCGCCGCGCGGTTTACGCGTGCTGGAGACCAGCGCAAAGTCGATATTGCGCTCGTCCATATGGACCGCTTCAACACGAATTTCCACTTCGTCGCCCAGACGATAAACCTGACCGCGCGACTCGCCGATCAGCCGCTGGCCGATATTATCGTAGCGATAGTAGTCGTTATCCAGCGTGGAGACGTGCACCAGCCCGTCGATAAACAGATCCTTGAGGCGCACGAAGAAACCGAAACCGGTGACGCTGGCGATAATCCCGGTGAACACCTCACCCACGTGATCCTGCATAAAATCACATTTCAGCCAGTCCGCCACGTCGCGGGTGGCTTCATCGGCGCGGCGTTCGGTCAGCGAACAGTGCATGCCCAACTGCAGCATTTCGTTTAGGTCGCTGTGCCAGCCGCCGGTTGGCGTCCCGCGCGCTTTGCGGTCGCCCAGCAGATACTTGATCGAACGATGCAGCGATAGGTCGGGATAACGGCGGATCGGCGAGGTAAAGTGGCCGTAAGAGGTTAACGCCAGGCCGAAGTGCCCGCGGTTTTCCGGATCGTATACCGCCTGCTTCATCGAACGCAGCAGCATGGTTTGCAGCATTTCACGGTCGGGGCGGCCGGCGATCTCCAGCATCAGATCGGCATAATCCTTCGGTTGCGGCTTCATACCGCCTTTTAGCGTCAGCCCCAGTTCGCCCAGTACGCTGCGCAAGGCCAGAACGTGATCTTCGCTGGGACGATCGTGCACGCGGAACAGGGCCGGCTCCTCATACTTCTCGACGAATTTCGCCGCCGAGATATTCGCCAGGATCATGCACTCTTCAATCAGCTTGTGCGCGTCGTTGCGCACCACCGCTTCAACCCGCTCGATGCGGCGCTCGGCGTTGAAAATAAATTTCGCTTCTTCGGTTTCAAACGCGATGCCCCCGCGGATATCGCGCGCCCGCTCCAGCACCCGAAACATCTTATGCAGCTCTTCCAGTCCGCCCACCAGCGGTTGATAGTGCGCGCGCAGCTCCTGGTCGCCCAGCAGAATATTCCACACCTTGGTGTAGGTCAGACGGGCGTGGGAACGCATTACCGCTTCATAAAACTTGTACGAGGTGAGCTTGCCCAGCCCCGACACGGTCATCTCGCACACCATACACAGGCGGTCGACCTGCGGGTTGAGCGAACACAGCCCGTTGGAAAGCACTTCCGGCAGCATCGGCACCACCTGCGACGGAAAGTAAACCGAGGTGCCGCGCGCGCGGGCTTCGTTATCCAGCGGCGTATTCGGGCGCACATAATAGCTGACGTCGGCAATCGCCACCCACAGACGCCAGCCGCCGCCGCGTTTTTTCTCGCAGTAGACGGCGTCATCGAAATCGCGGGCGTCTTCGCCGTCGATGGTGACCAGCGGCAGCTTGCGCAAATCCACCCGCCCTTTTTTGGCTTCCGACGGCACCTCTTCGGCGAAGTCTTTCACCTGCTCTTCCACCTGGGGCGGCCAGGTATGGGGAATATCATGGGTGCGCAGGGCGATGTCCACCGCCAGGCCGGTGCCCATATTATCGCCGAGGATCTCGACGATTTTCCCGATGGCCTTGGTACGGCGCGTGGCGCGCTGGGTGAGTTCCACCACCACCACAAAGCCCATGCGGGCGCCGTTGATATTTTCCTGCGGGATAAGAATGTCGAAACTCAGACGGCTGTCGTCCGGGACGACAAAACCGACCCCGGCATCAACAAAATAGCGCCCGACGATCTGCCCGGTGCGCGGCTCAAGCACGCGCACGATGCGGCCTTCGCGGCGCCCCTTGCGGTCTTCTCCCAACGGCTGCGCCAGCACCACGTCGCCGTGAATGGCGCGCTTCATCTCTTCCGCGGAGAGGTAAAGATCGTCTTTACGGCCTTCCACGCGCAGGAAGCCGAAACCGTCGCGGTGGCCGATCACGGTACCGCGCAGCAGATCCAGCTTTTCCGGCAGGGCATAGCATTGGCGACGGGTAAAGATTAACTGACCGTCGCGCTCCATCGCCCGCAGGCGGCGGCGCAATGCTTCGAGTTGCTCTTCGCTGGTTAACTCCAGATCGGCGGCCAGCTCTTCCCGTTTAATCGGGGTATCCCGCTTGGCGATATGCGCCAGAATGAATTCACGGCTCGGGATGGGGGATTCATATTTTTCTGCTTCTCGTTCCAGAAATGGATCTTGTGACATTGCGGTTCCTCCGTTGTCATCAGCAGGAGGCTGAACATATCTCATTCAACCAACAATAATTTGTAAAGTGGTGGGTTTTCTTTGACCAAATCGGCCAGCGTGTATTGGTCCAGCTCATGCAGGAAACTCTGCACCGCCTGCTGGAGCACCTGTTTCAGGCGGCAGGCCGGCGTAATGTGGCAAAACTCATGACTACAGTTAACTAACGAGAGCGGCTCCAGCTTACGCACCACATCGCCAATCCGGATGGACTCGGCGGGTTTTCCCAGCCGGATCCCGCCATTTTTACCGCGCACGGCCATAACAAACCCGGCCCGGCTGAGCTGATTGATAATTTTGACCATATGATTGCGCGACACGCCAT
Source organism: Brenneria tiliae (assembly GCF_023347575.1). NCBI lineage: Bacteria > Pseudomonadati > Pseudomonadota > Gammaproteobacteria > Enterobacterales > Pectobacteriaceae > Brenneria > Brenneria tiliae. The sequence continues at coordinate 106,247 of NZ_JAKPCB010000088.1, forward strand.
ACACTTCCGTCACTTCCGAAATGCTGGTCATTTGCCCGCCGGGCAACGATGCCATATATATCAGCGCCCGCAAGCCATAATCCGTAAAACTCGTTAACTGCACATAAACCTCGGATACCTCTGGGTATCGTTTTCCGGCGCGCACAGGCGCCCCGAAGAAACCGGTCGGAATACCGCCGGACAAATGCCCGGGCGCGCATCCCAAACGCACAAGCGTAACCTTGTTACGCAGATGATAAACCAGCCGCAAACGCTACGGCTAATTATTTAGCGCTAAAACCGATATATACCGGTGAAAGGGAGAGCGGATATAACCCTCATCATCCCGACCTGCTTAACTAAAATCAAATATCCGTCGTCTTGCCCTAATGGTTCGCGCTTATAAGCCGATTTTTACTTAGGCGAAGCGTAAAAGATGAAGTTAAAGCTTGGCGTCTGTTCCGCGAACCCTTAACGGATAGACGATAAATCGGGTTACCCGGATGGTCTGCGTTACCCTATCTATTTAATATTATTAATGCCTTATCGGCATCAGGTATGCTCGCACCGCACTAATCCCGAATTTTCTGTGATGTTCTGTTTGATGAATGGCCTCGAAAGAAACATGAGGTTTAACGAGGCTGTGAGCTTTACGACGTCTGTTTCTTTAATGCTGCACACACAAGGAAAAGGAAACCATGGGCCTGAAAAATATCTCCATTCGTGCCGGATTATTGACATTATTGTTATTAATCACCCTGCTGCTGCTTGTCGTCAGCGCGATGGGTATTCTGGCGATTAAAAAGGACCGACAGGCGCTGCTGGCGCTGAATCAGATTCAGGGAACCGAGCTCGGCAGCCTGCTGAACGGCTATAATCTGACGCTGAGAGCCAGAGGGTCGGCCACGCTGGCGGTGAGAAAAATTGAAATGGGCCGGCTTGAAGAGGGAACGCAGGAGACAGCAATAGTGGAAAGCAACCTGCTTCAGTCGCAACAAGAGATTGCTCGCGCCCTGGAATCCGTGGAGCACGGCACCCAGCGGCATGAACTGGCGCAGGCGATACGCAAAACCTACCAGGATTATCTCGAACAAGGCATGACGCCGATGCTGAGCGCGCTGCAAAAACAATACACCGATGAATATTACGACGTGCTCGAAAAACAGCTCGGCCCGCTGAGCGACGCCTTCGATCAATCCATTCGGAATTTCCGTCTGCACGCGCAGCAGCTTTCCGCCCAGGGGCTGGAGCAATCGGCGCGCAATGAGCGGTTAATGCTGCTGCTTATCGCTATTTCCTGCCTGCTGTCGGTGTTGCTGATTGCGCTGGGCTGGGCGGCGCTGCGCCATATGCTGTTGCGGCCGTTGAATTACGCCATTGAACAACTGGAACGCGTCGCCACCGGCGACCTGACATCTCGCCTGATGCTGGGCGGGAACAATGAGCTGGGGCGGCTCAACGACGCCATCGGCCGTATGCAGGGGGCGCTGCTGGAGTCCGTCAGCCAGGTGCGGGACGCCAGTACCAGCATCGATCGCGGCAGCCGCGAGTTATTCGAAGGCAATATTCATCTTTCGCAGCGTACCGAAGAGTCCGCCGCGTCGCTGGAGCAAACCGCCGCCAGCATGGAACAGCTGAGCGCGACGGTGAAAAACAACGCCGAACATGCGGAGCTGGCGCATCAGCTTGCCAATAGCGCGTCGGATACCAGCAGTCTCAGCAGTGAGTCCGTCTGCTATGTGATCGAGAAAATGCAGGAGATCGACGCCAGCGCCAAACGGATTAACGACATTCTCGGCGTGATTGACGGCATCGCCTTCCAAACCAATATCCTGGCGCTGAACGCCTCGGTGGAGTCGGCCCGCGCGGGCGAACAGGGGCGCGGCTTCGCCGTGGTGGCCGGGGAAGTGCGCAATCTGGCGCAGAACAGCGCCCAGGCGGCCAAAGAGATCCGCTCGCTGATCGCCGACTCGCAGACAAAAATTTCCGAGGGGCTGGATCTGGCTTCACGCGCCGGCGAAACCATGGACGAAATGGATGAGGCGATCATGCGCATCACCCAACTGATGAAAAACATTTCCCAGGCGACGCAGGAGCAGTACCGGGGCATTGAGCAGGTTAATATCGCTTTCAACCAAATCGACAAGGCGGCGCAGCAAAACAGCCAATTGGTGAAGTCCTTTTCAGCCACGACCCAATCGCTGGAAGAGCAATCGCAGCAGCTTACGCGCTCAATGGCGTTGTTTCAGGTGTAGCCCCTCGCCGGAATCCGGGGAAAAAACTCCCGGATTCCGGCGGACAAATCCTTATTATCCGGCCTGCATCATGGTTTTTATCGGCGGTTATCGGGCAAAATATCCCAAGTAAATTACCCTTTCCCATACCCAACGGTAACCGCCGACTATCCACCGCATGAGCGTACAATGAACAGCTTTGATCTCGCTTTTCTGAAATATGTGCAGGAACACAGCCCGCTGGCCATTGACGAGGTGATAACCAAATTCGGCAAGACCTTGTCCACGCTAAAACGGACGATGAAAGAGATCAACGAGGGGCTTCCTCCCGCCTATCATCTGCATATTGATAATCAGTTTATTATCTCCGCCATGAGCTATCGGGAATATATCGATTTTCTCGACCATATTCCGTTCAACCGTTATATCACCACCGCGGAAGAGCGCATCAAAGCGTTGAGCGTGGCGCTGTGTTTACAGGATGTGGTGAATAAAGGCGACTATTATCGCAAATTCCACGTCAGCCCGACCACGCTGAAAAATGATAATCAGGCGCTGCTCGGCTTTTTACAGGCCAATAATCTTATCGTCGCCGGCATTCCCAAGCTGGGCTCGCGACTGGAGGGCGATGAAATCCTGCTGCGAATCGCCATCTGCCTGATTATTTTGAAAACCGTTGAAATAGGCGAGCATCACCGCCTGGTTCCCCATCAGGCCAACGAGCCGATAAACAAATTCATCGCCGCGCAGTTTTTAACCCAATGCGCCCCTGAAGTAGAGCGGGCCGCCACGCTTTACCAGCAGCGGCTGCAACCGCTGGTGCCGCTGGGCTATAACAGCAAGAAGTATTTTCTGGTCTATATGAGTATTGCGCTGCACCGTAACCGGCGCGGCCATGAGATCCCATCCGGCAGCCAGCTTGATTTTATCCAGTCGCTGGATTTTTCCCTGCTGGAACAGCGCCATGAGAATCAGTTTCTCAACCTGCTGATTTCATCGCTCACCTATACCCGGCGCCCTTTCAATGTGTACGATCCGGTGCTGATCCGGCATGTGCGGCAATTATGCGCCGCCCTGTCGCCTTTATTGCGGGCGCGGATTCATAATAGCCACGCGTTTTTCTCCGAGCTGTATCAGTTTATTTATTCGGCCATCGTGCAGAATAAATTCAACCTCTATTTCGATGATAAAAAACTGCACGACGTCCAATCCCGTTATGCCGCGTTATATAGCGGCGTCCGTCAGGCGACCGCCCCGATTGAGCAGCATTATCACACCACCTTTTCGCCCATTCACCAGGCAACGCTGGTATTGATCCTGAAAAAATATGAGCTGCAAAACCGGGTCTACAGCGAGCCGAAGAAGCGCGTCATCATTGTGACCAATTCGTCTGAAAGCAAAGTGGGCTATTTTAAAGAGGTGCTGAAATCCCATTTTCATATCGAGATTATCGACTGCGTCAATATTAATGAATTACGGCGGCTTGACCAGTTACCCTGCGACCTATTGATTACCTTTACCAATAAAATCTCGAACTACCTGAAATACTATCGGCTGGATTATATCAAGGTGAATTTTTACCTTACCCGGGATGATATTGCCTTATTGAGTAAGCAAGGGCTGTCCCGCGCGAAAAAGAAAATTCCGCTTGATGAGTTTCTGCGGGAAACCGCGGAGATGGATCAACGGCAGCGCCGCCGCTGGCTGGAACAGCGCTACCCCGACTTTTTTATTTGATATTTGCCCGCGGGAAAATCCCCCCGGATTACACTACCCGTTTGAAAACCCGTTCGGCCATCTCCTCCGCCAGTACCGCGCACAGCCCGGTGTAGGCCGCCGGATCCAGCAGGTCGGCAATCTCCTGCGCCGAGAAATTCGCCGCGATAACCGGGTTGCTCGCCAGCGCCTCGCGGTAGGCGATATCTTCATGGGTGCTGCGCATCGCCACCTGATAAACCAGTTCGTGGGCCGGATCCTTACCCAGCGCCTCCACCAGCTTCATCATGATTTTTTCACTGTTGATCAACCCATGGGTCAAATCCAGATTTTGGCGCATCCGCTGCTTGTTGATCACCAGCGTGCGGGTCAGTTCTTCGGCGCGCAGAATAATTTCCGCCATCAATTCAATGCTTTCCTGTAGATTGGCATCAAAAATAAAGTAGGCGGAGCTATCCGCCTCAAACGGCCGCGGACAGACATAGAGCGAGGAGGTGAGCACCGCGTACAGTTTTTGCGCATTGGCGATGATCCCTTTCGCCAGCTTGGGATTGACCTTCTGCGGCATGGTGCTGCTGCCGACCGTCCCTTTGGCGAAGGCTTCGGACACCTCGCCGAATTCTTCGCCGGAGGTCTGGTATACCTCTTCGGCGATTTTGTGCAGCGTGGTGGCCAACAGGCACAGATTCGAGATGTACTCGGCGCGAAACACCTGGGCGTTGCGCGAAGGGACCGGCATGGCGTACATCCCCAGCGTTTCCGCCACCAGATCCTGCACCCGGCGCCCCGGTTCGCCGGTGGCATGGAACGCGCCGACCGCGCCCCCCATCATCACGGTAAACACCCTTTTCTCCGCTTCCTGCATCCGTTCCACCGCCCCCAGCAGTTCATAAATCCACACCGAGACTTTATAGCCATAGGTAATGGGCAGCGCGTGTTTGCCATGCGTGCGCCCCGCCATCAGGGTGTCTTGATGCGTTTTCGCCAGCCGGGCCAGGTTAAGCAGCACGCTGTCCACAAACTGCATCAGTTGCTGATGGAAGCGCTTAACGAGATACAAGTGCGCCGTTTGCTGGATGTTCTGCGTCGTCACGCCGTAGTGCACATACTTTCCGCTTTCCGCGTCGCAGGCGTTGACCAGCACTTTTATCACCGGCACAAAACCGTGGCCGATCTGCTGTAACAGGCGGTCGACCTCCGCCAAATCAATGCGTTCCAGCTTGCAGTTGGCGGCGATATTCTCCGCCGCCTTCTGGGGGATCATCCCCACTTTGGCCTGCGCCAGCGCCAGCGCCGCTTCGATATCGAGCCACGACTGTACCCGCGCCTGGTGGGTAAACAGCTTTTTCATCCCTTTATCGTCAATGGTTTTGCTTTTTGAATCATAGAGTGCGCGCATGTTTATTCCCCTTAACCTTGGCTATTTCCAGCCAGAACATCGTCCACCGCGTTACGGACGAACTCGACGTGCGGCCCGAAAACAACGTGAATATGGTTGCTGGACGGAATAAACGTTCCCAGAGATCCCGACTCTTTCAGCAACTCCATCCGCAGCAGTTTTTGATCGTGAAGGTCGACGCGCAGGCGGGAAACGCAATTTTCCACCCGCTTGATATTGCTTTTGCCGCCCAATCCCTCAATCACCAACTGGGCTACCTTGTCATATTCCTTGTTATTTAATAGCGTGCTGTCCGCCATCTCATTTTCACGACCGGGCGTTTTGATATCAAACTTACCAATTGCCCAACGGAAGAAGAAATAAAACACCACAAAGTTGATACTGCCGAGCACGATCAGATTTACCCAGTGGGTATTTTCATACATCAGGCCGAAAATACCGAAATCGAAAATGGTGCCGCGGATATAGCCAATGGAGACGTCTAATATTTGCAGCGGTATGGTTAATAACCCGCACAATATCGAATAGACAATAAACAGTTTCGGGGCGATAAACAGGAAGGAGAATTCCAGCGGTTCGGTAATATTGCCGAGAAACGCGGTCAGCACCACGGTCAATATCATCCCTTTGGCGAACTTTTTATTTTTGAAATACGCCATATGATACATCGCCAGGCCGATGGCCGGCACGCGGAATAAGGTGGTCAGCATTTGCGACGACGCCAGATAACTCGACAACGTCGGCATAAATTCATTCCACGCCGGATGGTTCGGACCCAGCTCAAAAAGAATTTTATTCATCGCCGGCAAAATACCGACATAGGTTTGCCCGTCGATCAGATAGGTGCCGCCCGCCTCGGTAAAGCGAACGGTGGAGCTCAGGACATGGTGCAATCCAAAGGGGATCAGCAGCCGGTTTAGGGTCATATAAATTCCCGAACCAATATGCGGCGCCATCATCACGGTTGAAATACTTTTCATCCCCGCGGTAAACACATCCCAGATAAACGGGATCAGCAGTCCGACGGGGATGGTAAAGGCGATGGATAAAATCGCCACGGATTTTTTGCCGCTGAAAAACGCAAAGGCCAGCGGCAGCTGCAAGCGATAATAGCGGTCGGTGACCTTGGCCGCCAATAGCCCGGCGATGATGCCCCCCAGCGCCTCTATTTTCAGCGTCTGGATCCCCAGCACCATGCCCTGTCCGACAAAAGCCATATTATTATCCACCAGCTGTCCCATCAGTTTTAAATGGACATGCATGGAGATCAGCAGCGTCAGATAGGCGATTACCGATGAAAAAACCGCGATCCCTTTCTCTTTTTTCGACATGCCGTAGGCGACGCCCATGGCGAACAACAGCGGGATATTTTGAAATACCACGCTGCTGATTGACCCTACGGACGACAGCGTCGCCTTAAAATAAGCGTTGCCCAAAAAAGGCAGCTTATCGATCATATAGGCCTGTCCCAACGCGCTGCAAATACCCATTAACATCCCGACCGGAGCCAGTACCGCAATAGGCAATAATAGTGAGCGTCCAAATGTTTGTATTTCGTTTTTAAAATTGGCGTTCATAAATAAGATCCCTGGTGTGGATTTACAAACTTATATACCCTAAATAATTCGAGTTGCAGGAAGGCGGCAAGGGAAGGAATCCCGATGAGCTTACACAAGTAAGTGATTCGGGTGACTGAGCGCAGCCAACGCATCTGCAGCTTGAAGTATGACGGGTATAAAACACTAATGGCGAGCTGACCATCAAGGTCAAATCATGGCCGATTTAAAGCTCATCTTTTGCCCCTGAAAAATAATGACGGCACTCACAGTTTTAGTGCATCGCACGACAACACGCACACTTATGACGCGCCATCAGCCAATAATAAAAACAGAAGTGTGCATGCCGCACACTTAATACTATTATCCTTGCAAGGTTATTTGGCGATTTTCTGTTTTTAAAATCAGGCACGTTTATTGCTGTTCTCTGCGGGTACGCGCACCCATCTTTTACCAGAGGAAAGCAATATGTCCGAGCAGAATGAATTCCCGTTAAGCGAAGCCCCCAAAGAGGGGCGCAAGGGATTACTGTCGATTTCGATGGTGTTATTCAGTTTTACCTTTTTTACCGGCACCATGTTTGCCGGCGGAAAAATCGGCGTCGCCTTCAATATCGTCGATATGCTGTGGGTGGCCGTTATCGGCAACCTGCTATTGGCGGCGTATGCCGCGTCACTGGCGCTGATCGCCGCGCGCAGCGGCCTGAATTCCGTGCTGATGGGGCGTTTCTGCTTCGGCGAAATAGGCAGCAAACTCTCCGATTTCCTGTTGGGCTTCGCCGAACTGGGCTGGTACGCCTGGGGCACCGCGACCTTGGCCATCGCGCTGGTCAAACTGCTGAACCTCCCCGCCGCGTATACGGTTCCGCTGATGATCCTGTTCGGCCTTGGCTTCTCCATCACCGCGCTGGTGGGTTACAAAGGGCTGGATATCCTGTCCCGCGTGTCCGTGCCGCTGATGTTCGTGATGCTGATCGCCTCCATGTGGATTGCCACCCATGATATTGGCGGCTGGCAGGGGGTGAAAAAAATCGTGCCGCACGACGCCATGACCTTTTCCGCCGCCATCACCATGGTATTCGGCACCTTCGCCAGCGGCGCCACGCAGGCGACCAACTGGACCCGCCTGGCCCGCAGCGGCCGCGTCGCCGTCTCCGCCAGCTTCCTCAGTTTTCTCGGCGGCAACGGGTTGATGATTATCTCCGGCGCTTACTGCGCGATTATTTACAAACAGGCGGATATTGTCGCCGTCATGATGCTGCAAGGGCTTTCCGTCGCCGCGGTGATCATGCTGTGCCTCAACCTGTGGACCATTCAGGGACCGACCATCTACAACGTTTCCGCCGCCGCCTGCCACCTGCTGCGCAGCGAACGCCGCCGCACATTAACCCTGCTGGGCGCCGTCGCGGGCATCGTGCTGGCTATCGGCGGCATGTATGAAATGCTGATCCCTTTCCTGATCCTGCTCGGCTCGATCATTCCGCCCATCGGCGGGGTTATCATGGCGGACTACTGGTTCCGTTATCGCGGCCACTACCCGGCGCTCCAAAACACCGCGTTGCCGCGCTTTAATTTTATCGGCCTTGGCGCCTATGCGGTCGGCGCGCTGCTGGCCTACTTTTCGCCGTGGATTGCGCCGCTGGTCGGCATCGCCGCCTCCGCCGCGAGCTATATTGCGCTCTACCAGATTGCCAAACGCGTCGCGCCCGCCGTCGCCATGCAGGGGGAATAGAATGAGTCTGACCGTCAGCGAAATCCTTGAATTACCGGGGCTGGCTGAACTGAAGCTGCGCGCGGGGGAGAATAATCTTCACCGTACGGTTCGCTGGTATTACGTGGCGGAAAACGAAGGCATCGCCGACTGGATTATGGGGGGCGAGCTGGTTTTCGTGACCGGGATTAATCACCCCAGGGATGAGGGCAACCTGCTGCAACTGGTGCGCGAAGGGCAGCAAAGCGGCATTGCCGGGCTGGTGATCCTTACCGGCGAACCCTTTATTCACGCCATTCCCGACGCGGTGGTCGCGCTGGCCGCCCAATTAGGCATGCCGCTGATTGAGCAGCCCTATCTGCTGAAAATGGTCATCGTCACGCAGGTAATCGGCACGGCGCTGGTGCGGCGGGAAACCACGCTGCGCTCACAGCGCGACATTTTGACGCAGTTGCTGACCGGCGATTATCCGAGCCTTGATATCGCCAGCCAGCGGGCCGACCATCTTCAATTAACGCTCGACCGCCCTTATCGGGTTATCGCGCTGCGCCTGTCCGCCATCAAGGCGCTGTTCGATCACAACGCGCCCGAGGCCGCCGAAGCGCGGCTGCAATCGGCCCGCCGGCTGGTGCAGCAGCGTCTGGAAGAGCAGCAGCCGCTGCTGGGGGAAACCCTGCCGCTGGTGATCGTCGGCGATCTGTTTATCCTGGTGCTGCCCAGCGACAGCATCCAGTTTCATCAGGGAAAACGGTGGCTGCACGCCGTACAGCAATCGCTGCGTCAGAAGATTCACCCGCTGCAACTGTTCAGCGGCATTTCATCCACGGTGACGGCGGCGCAGCACTATCGTTCGGGCCTGAGCGAAGCGCGGCGGGCGCTGGACGTCGCGGAAAGCATGCGCCCGGACAAGGGCATGTGCGACTATAGCGAACTCGGCGTGCTCAAATTGCTGACCGCCGTTGCCGATCAGGATCTGGTGACGAATTTTATGCAAGAAACCCTGGGCCGCTTGTTCGACAGCCATCGCAAAAAACCGGCGCTGCTGCTCGAAACGCTGGACGCCGTGTTGCAGGAAAACGGCAATCTGATCAAGGCGGCCGAGCGTCTCGCCATTCACCGCAATACGCTCAATCAGCGCCTGCAGCGCATCGAGCTGCAATCGGGCCAGTCGCTCAGCGACCCGCAGTTCCGTCTAAACGCATCCGTCGCATTACTTATCTGGCGCATGTCCCATGCGCAACAGCAGGAGTTTTTATGAAAATAATCAACGCCGCCCTCCGCCGGCAAAGCGGTCTTTTCAGCATCACCCTCGACAACGCTCTGATCGCGGCCATCGACGCGCAGCCTGGATTATTGCCAGCCGCGGCAGACGGCGAGACGATTGACGCCGGCGGCCAGTTGGTTATTCCGCCGCTGGTCGAGCCGCATATTCATCTGGACGCCACCCTGACGGCCGGCGAACCGCAATGGAATATGAGCGGCACGCTGTTTGAAGGCATTGAACGCTGGAGCCAGCGCAAGGCGACCATCACCCATGACGACACCAAGCGCCGGGCGCACACCGCCATCGGCATGCTGCGGGATCATGGGATTCAGCACGTGCGCACCCATATCGACGTCACCGACCCCAGCCTGGCGGCGCTGCAAGCCATGTTGGAGGTGAAAGAGGAAGCGCGCGATCTGATTGATTTGCAAATCGTGGCGTTTCCGCAGGAAGGCATCGAATCCTTCGCCAACGGCCGCCAACTGATGGAGAGCGCCATTGAAATGGGCGCAGACGTGGTCGGCGGCATTCCGCATTTCGAAAATACCCGCGAACAGGGCGTCAGTTCGGTCAAGTTTCTGATGGACCTGGCTGAACGCACCGGCTGCCTGGTGGACGTACACTGCGATGAAACCGACGATGCGCAGTCGCGCTTTCTGGAAGTACTGGCGGAAGAAGCCCGAGTGCGGCAAATCGGACAGCGGGTGACCGCCAGCCATACGGTGGCCATGGGCTCCTACGATAACGCCTACTGCTCCAAGCTGTTCCGCTTGCTTAAAATGTCCGGCATCAGCTTCGTCTCCTGCCCTACGGAAAGCATCCATCTCCAGGGGCGTTTCGACACCTTTCCCAAACGGCGCGGCATTACGCGGGTGGCGGAGCTCGATCGGGCGGGCATGAACGTCTGCTTCGGGCAGGACTCCATCAAAGATCCCTGGTATCCCCTCGGCAACGGCAACATTCTGCGCGTGCTGGATGCCGGGCTGCATATCTGCCATATGATGGGTTACGAAGATCTGCAACGCAGCCTTGATTTCGTCACCGATAACAGCGCCAGGGCGATGAATCTCGGAGAAGGCTACGGCATCGCCGTGGGCCGCCCGGCCAATCTGCTGGTGCTGGACGCGGAAAATGATTACGAAGCCGTGCGCCGTCAGGCCAAAGCCCGAATATCGATACGACACGGCAAGGTGATTATGCGCCGAATCCCGGAGCAGTTGAGCTATCCGGAAGCACGGCCTGCCGAAAAATGACGGCTAAGCCGTGTATGTTTTTATGGCAAAAATGACCAAAGATCTAATGGCCATTACGGTGGTCATTAGGAGGTGATATGGCCCTTGCTCGTACATTTTCAGACTAATGACAAGATAGCATACGGCCCCAACAAAGTTTGTCATCTGCGCCGATCGCCCAAATCAGTGAATTTTTCTTATCTTTGATAGCATTTTAAGAAAATACTGGTTGATTAGACGAATAAAACAGCATTGTATATGTTCCATATTTTCTTCTAGGTGAAAGGAGTCCGCCTGATGGCACAGGGAGTGAAAGAGGGAACGCTCAGACAATTAACAATAGGTGAAATTGCTTTAGCCCGTCAGGTGTTTGGGAATTCTATCGCTTACCATAAAGTCTGGATTCATTGTGATAGTTATCTACCTTTTGGATTACAGCCGGCAAATACCGCAATGGCGCCAAATGGTGAACTATGGTTCAGAAAAGAACTTTATAAACCAGATTTCTCAATGGCCTATATATACGCTCAACACACTTTTATACATGAGATGGCCCATGTCTGGCAGCACCAAAAAGGGATGTGGGTGAGAAGCAGAGGTCTTTTCAGTTGGGCGGCGGATTATAATTATAGGCTTGATGGTAAGAAGTTATTGAATGACTATCAGATGGAACAACAGGCACAAATAATTGCAGATTATTTTTTCCTTAAGAAGCAGGGATATTATGCTTGGTTAAGAGCTATCGGCTCAACGGTGACCTTTCAGGGCGTGACGAATAATAATATCGATTCACTCTATGAATACGCTCTTTCGCTGTTTTTTAAACAAAGGTGATGGTAATGAAAAGGAAAATGGCAATAGCATTAATCGGCACGCTAAGTTTAACTCTGACTGGTTGTCATCTTGGCGACCCCCGAGCCAAACATTACCGCGCTTCTGTAATCACAATTTCTGATAATATTTGTGTTATGGTTCAACCTGAAAGAGATGAAAAGATTGTTAGCCTTATTATTAGCGAGATTGGAAGACCTGAGAATAAATTAGAAAAATTTGACGCTATTTCCGTTTCATCTGATAAATGTGTTCCTGATTTTGGCTATAAATATGAAATGGGACACGCCTATAACTTTTCGGTAATACTTGAATCACCGGAGAAAAAGAAAAAAGGGATTATACCAGCAAGCCGTATCTTTGGTGTCGATTTCTCACTATGGGAGAATAACGGCAAATTAGAGGCGTATCCTATCAATTAAGTTAAATATTCTTATATATCCGTCATGCTTCAGGCTGTATGTATTGGCTTTCCTCGCTCACTCCAGCAGCCCTTCCCGGCAGCGCTGCTGCCGGCTTTGCTCAAAGGTCTGCATCCCCGCCTGCGCGCCGGTCTGGATCAGGCTGGGCAACTGGTGGCTTTTCCCTTCCCTGATCAGATTGCCGACCGCGGACGTCGCCGTCAGCACTTCAAACAGCGCCACTCGGCCCCCTTGCGGCATCGGCAGCAGTTTTTGCGCCACGACCGCCCGTAAACAGGCGGCGAGCTGGCTGCGGACAAACGCTTTCTCTGCGCCGGGAAATACGTCCACCAGCCGGTCCACCGCCTGCGCCGCACCGCGGGTGTGCAGGGTAGCCAGCACCAGATGGCCGGTCTCGGCGGCGGTCAACGCCAGGCGGATGGTTTCGCTATCGCGCAGTTCCCCCAGTAAAATCACATCGGGATCCTGACGCAGCGCGGCCCGCAGCGCCAGGGCAAACGAGGCGCTGTCCCGGCCGATTTCACGCTGCTGGATCAGGCACTCCCCGCTGGTATGGATAAACTCGATGGGATCTTCCAGCGTGATCACATGCCGACGGCAGCGCTGGTTCAACGCCGCGATCATCGCCGCCAGCGTGGTGGATTTGCCGCTGCCGGTCGCGCCGCTGAGTAAAATCAGGCCGTCGGGCTGTTCAATAAGTTCCGACAGCGCCGGCGGCGCGCGCAGCATGGTCAATGACGGGTGGGCGGACGGAATAATGCGCAGCGCGGCGGAGAGCCCCTGACGCTGACGAAACAGATTGACCCGCAGGCGCGGCCCGTCCGCCGGCATCAGCGCGCAGTCCACCTGACCCGACCGTTGCAGCTGTCGTAGCTGGGGCGGCTCAAGCCAGGCGGCACACCATTGTTCCAGCTGTTCCGAACATAAACGTGGTAAGGTATTTTCCGATCGCAGTTGACCGTCGATGCGCAACATCGGCGGATGTCCGCTACACAGGTGCAGATCAGAGGCATTATGTTTTACACTAAGCGCCACCCATTCATCCACATTCATCGATTAATCTCCTGAACTACTATGACCACTATCCAGCAGAATCTACAGGACATCAGGCAGCAGATCGCCGTCGCCGCCCAGGGCTGCGCGCGGGCACCGGAAGAAATAACGCTGCTTGCAGTCAGTAAAACCAAACCTGTGACGGCTATCGAAGAAGCGATCGAGGCCGGGCAACGGGCGTTTGGCGAAAATTACGTGCAGGAAGGCGTGGACAAAATCCTTTATTTCCGGGAACACTCGCCGGAGACGGGGTTGGAATGGCACTTTATCGGCCCGTTGCAGTCGAACAAAAGTCGACTGGTGGCGGAGCATTTCGACTGGTTCCACACGGTGGACCGTCTGCGTATCGCCCAGCGACTGAGCGAGCAGCGCCCGGCGTCGCTGCCGCCGCTGAACGTCCTGCTACAGATTAATATCAGCAACGAGCCGAGCAAATCCGGCATCAGGGCGGAGGAGTTGGCCACGCTGGCGGCCGCCGTGGCGGCACTGCCGAACCTGAACCTGCGCGGTCTGATGGCGATTCCGGCGCCCGAAACCGACTATCGGCGCCAGCTTGCCGTTTTCCGGCAAATGGATGATCTGTTCCAACAATTGGCATTACACTATCCGCACATCGATACCCTGTCGATGGGGATGACGGATGATATGCATGCCGCCATCGCCGCCGGCAGCACGCTGGTGCGGATTGGCACCGCCATCTTTGGCGCGCGTGATTATTCAGCGGCAACCCAATAATCAGACGCGCGGAATACCTCGCCGCCTTGGCGACCGTTAACAGAACAAGATAATCAGCGAGAATTCACATGCAACAACGTAAAATAGCGTTTATCGGCGCCGGAAATATGGCGCAGGCCATTGTTGCCGGGTTAATCGACGGGGGTTATCCCGCGCGGAATATCAGCGTGTGCGCGCCATCCGCCACGCACCGCGACCAGCTGGCCGCCGAATTTGGCGTCATCAGCAGCGCGGATAACGTGCGCAGCGCTCAGCAAGCGGATGTGGTGGTGCTGGCGGTCAAGCCGCAAATCATGGCGGACGTCTGCGAACCGCTGCGCCGGCAGGTGGATTTCTCCGCCAAGCTGGTGCTGTCGATCGCCGCCGGCATCAGCACCGCCCGTTTTCAGGCGCTGTTGGGAGACAACCTGAATATCGTGCGGATTATGCCGAATATGCCGTCGCTGGTGGGTCAGGGAATGAGCGGACTCTATGCGCCGGCCGCCGTCAGCGACGCCGATCGGCAATTCACCGCCGAACTGATGCAAAGCGTGGGTAAAATCTGCTGGGTGGAAAACGAAGCGGGGATTAACGGGGTGATTGCCGCGGCAGGCAGCGCGCCGGCCTATTTTTTCCTGTTTATGGAAGCGATGCAGCAGGAAGCCGTCCGCCAGGGGTTCGATGCGGATAGCGCGCGTTTGCTGGTACAGCAGGCCGCATCCGGCGCCGCGGCGCTGGTGGAGGCCAACCCGGAGACGCCGTTGTCGACTCTGCGCGAGAATATCACCTCCAAAGGCGGCACCACGGCCGAAGCGCTGCGGGTGTTTAACCAACGTCAGTTGCCGCAAATCGTGGCGGAGGCGATGCAGGCCGCCGTCGAGCGCGCTCAGGAAATGGAAAAGCTGTTTTAATTGAAAGCGGTGATAATCACCCCCATTTATACCCGAAGTCATTGGCGTTGCGGTCGACATACCCGCAACCTGAAAGATGAAAGGTATCATCCATTAATAAGGAACTGACGTATTTATGCTTACCCTGACTTTTCTGGTCAAAACGCTGGTCGACCTCTACGTAATGGTCCTGCTGTTGCGCATCTGGATGCAGTGGTCGCGCAGTGATTTTTATAATCCGCTGTCGCAGTTCGTGGTCAAGATCACCCAGCCGATCGTCGGGCCGCTGCGCCGGATCCTTCCGTCGCTGGGGCCGATAGACAGCGCCTCGCTGCTGCTGGCCTTTATCCTGACCACCATCAAGTACCCGCTGCTGTTGCTGATTCAGGTCGGCGCCCTGTCGCTCAGCCCGATGAATCTGCTGGTCGGCCTGCTGTCGCTGATCAAGTCGGCGGGTTACCTGATTTTCTGGGTGGTGATTATCCGTTCGCTGATGAGCTGGATAAGCCAGGGACGCAGCCCCATCGAATATCTGCTGCACCAGCTTACCGAACCCTTTATGGCGCCGATCCGCCGCATCATCCCGGCGATGGGCGGCATCGACTTCTCGGCGATGGTGGTGATCCTGATCCTCTACCTGCTCAACTATCTGGGCATGGATCTGTTTCCGGGGCTGTGGTTCCTGCTGTGAGCGCCGTCACTCGCCAAGATGACGACCTGGTGATTCGGCTGTATATTCAGCCGAAAGCCAGCCGCGACCAGATTGTCGGGCTGCACGGCGACGAGCTGAAAGTCGCCGTGACCGCCCCGCCGGTCGACGGTCAGGCCAACGCCCATCTGACCAAATTCCTCGCCAAACAGTTCCGGGTCGCCAAAAGTCTGGTCATTATTGAAAAAGGCGAACTCGGGCGGCACAAACAGATTAAAATCATCAATCCGCAACACATCCCGGCTGAAGTCGCGGAACTTATCCGATAAATACGCAGGAAAACAGTATGCAAAAAGTGGTTTTGGCTACCGGCAACCCCGGAAAAGTGCGCGAACTCTCCGGTCTGCTGGCGGACTTCGGTCTGGATATCGTGGCGCAAACCGAACTGGGCGTGGACGCCGCGGAAGAAACCGGCCTGACGTTTATCGAGAATGCGATTCTGAAAGCGCGCCATGCGGCAAAGATCACCGGGCTGCCGGCCATCGCCGATGATTCCGGTCTGGCGGTGAATGCGCTGGGCGGCGCGCCGGGGATCTATTCGGCGCGCTACGCCGGCGTGGATGCCAGCGACCGCCAGAATCTGGACAAGCTGTTGCACGCGCTGCAAGACGTGCCCAATGAACGGCGCGGCGCCAGCTTCCATTGCGTGCTGGTTTATCTGCGCCATGCGGAAGACCCGACCCCGCTGGTGTGCCACGGCAGTTGGCAGGGAATGATTGCCGTTGAAGCCGCCGGTAACGGCGGCTTTGGTTACGATCCCATATTTCTGCTGCCGGACGAAGGCGTCACCGCCGCCGAACTGACGCGCGAAGAGAAAAACGCCCGCTCCCACCGCGGTCAGGCGCTGCGTTTATTGCTGGATGCCCTGCGTAATGCTTAAACTGCCGCCGCTCAGCCTGTACATCCATATTCCCTGGTGCGTGCAAAAGTGCCCGTACTGCGACTTCAACTCTCATGCGTTGAAAGGCGACGTGCCGCATCAGGAGTATGTCGACCATCTGCTGGCCGATCTGGATGCCGACCTGCCGCTGGCGGATGGCCGGGAGCTGCACTCCATTTTTATCGGCGGCGGCACTCCCAGCCTGCTGAGCGCGGAAGCGATGCAATCCCTGCTGGACGGCGTACGGGCGCGTTTACCCCTTGGTCCCGACGCCGAAATCACCATGGAGGCGAACCCCGGCACGGTGGAGGCCGATCGCTTCAGCGGCTATCAGCGCGCGGGCATCAACCGCATCTCGATCGGCGTACAAAGTTTCAGTCAACAAAAGCTGACCCGGCTGGGACGCATTCACGGCCCGGAAGAGGCCAAACGCGCCGCGCATCTGGCCGCCGGGCTGGGATTGCGCAGCTTTAACCTCGACCTGATGCACGGCCTGCCCGACCAGTCGCTGGAAGAGGCGCTGGACGACCTGCGTCAGGCGATCGCCCTCAACCCGCCGCATTTGTCGTGGTATCAGCTCACCATCGAACCCAATACGCTGTTCGGCTCGCGCCCGCCCAAACTGCCGGACGACGACGCGCTGTGGGATATCTATGAACAGGGGCACCGCCTGCTGAGCGCGGCCGGTTATCAGCAATACGAAACTTCGGCCTACGCCAAACCGGGCTACCAGTGCCGGCACAACCTGAACTACTGGCGCTTTGGCGACTATCTGGGCATCGGCTGCGGCGCGCACGGCAAGCTGACCTTTCGCGACGGGCGCATTCTGCGCACGGTGAAAACCCGCCATCCGCGCGGCTATATGCGGGGCACCTATCTGGACAAACAGCAGCAGGTCGCCAGCGAAGACCGCGCCTTCGAGTTCTTTATGAACCGTTTTCGCCTGCTGGAAGCCGCCCCGCGAGCCGACTTTACCGCCTACACCGGGCTGGATGAAAGCGCGATCCGCCCGCAGCTGGAACAGGCGCTGGCCCAGGGTTACCTGATTGAGAGCGCCGCCCACTGGCAAATCACCGAGCACGGCAAGCTGTTTCTCAATTCGCTGCTGGAACTGTTTCTGCCGGAAACGGAATAAAGCGGGGCCGCTCGTTCCGCGAGCGCCCCGTTCACCTCCCGCCATTGCAAAGCGGCGCACAAAACGCGTTGCGAACCGCTTTCCATTTTCACGCTATCCACCTTGCCAGACGGCCAAAAATATCATCTTCTTTACTCTGGATTGAGATTTCATCTTTAGGTATTCTCTGTAAGAATAAATCTTACATCCACCGCTGAGGTAGTTATGGCCAGAACGATAACCATTGATCTTGGAGATGAACTGCGACACTACGTGGAGTCGCTGGTTGAGTCCGGTGATTACCGAACACAGAGTGAAGTCATTCGGGAGGCAATCAGAATGCTGCGTGAAAAACAGGCTGAGTCCGATCTGCAAAAACTGCGTAATCTGATCGCCGACGGATTAAATAGCGGAGAGCCACAGGAATGGAATCGCGATGAGTTTCTGCAAAAAGTCAGGGATAAAGTGCAGACGTCGACAAAAAGGAATTAAGCTCACCCCGCTCGCGCAGGAGGATATGGAAAGTATTTATCTGTATGGCCTGCTGAATTTCGGTGAAGAGGCGGCTGAGCGATATTTATCAAAACTTGAGAACACGTTTAGTACCATTGCTCAATATCGCGTCGGCACGGAACGCCACGAAATCGGTAGAGGCATCTATTCGTTGCCTGTCTCAAGCCACGTTATTTTCTTTTTGTATGAAGTCGATACGGTCATTATTGTGCGTATACTTCACCAATCGCAAGATGCCGTACGCCACCTCCGGTGGATCTAGCCGACAGAAACCTAAACGCGCGGTTTGATGAGTAAGGCATCCGGCTGAATATCCCGATAAATTTCCGTTTTTTCAGCCTGTTCGAGATTGAATTTTTGCTCCGGATTATGACAAAGTGTAGCGATGTTTATCTCCTCGGGTGACGATGATGAAATTGGTGAAATTAATCATGGTATCGCTGCTGATGGCGGCGGTATTGAGCGGTTGCAACACCGCGCGCGGCTTTGGTCAGGACGTGGAAAAACTGGGTAGTAAAATTTCCAGTTCAGCCGGTTAACCTGTCCGTTGGCGGCCGTTCCTCGGACAGGGCGATTTGCCGCACCGCCAGTTCGCGGAACTGCTTCGGACTGACGCCGGTATGCTTATGGAAAAAGCGGGTGAAATAGGCCTCATCATTAAACCCCAGCGAAGCGGCCAGCTGTTTAATGGTTTGCGCGGTATACACCAATTCACGCTGCGCTTCCTGAATAACCCGCATATTAATCACATCAAGGCTCGACATCCCCAACGTGGCGCGGCACAAACGCGAAAGGTGGCCGGGCGATATGCCCATTTGGCCGGCATAGTCATTTACCGAAAGCCGCTTTCTGAATTGCCGATCCACGCTGAGCAGAAACTTATTAATCTGCGCCGCCTTGCGCGAACAGGTGGCGAGTTCCTCCTGTTGCTGCGAAAACTTACTGATGCGGGCGATATGCACGAACAGCGAGGCAAACAGCGACATGCACATCGCCGTTTGATTCATTCGCGGCATCCTGAGCTCACGTTTCATTAACTGGTAAAACCCGCGCACCTCCCTTCTGTCGCGGGTGGAATGCGCCAGCGGAATAACGCACGGCTTATGGATAAGCGTTATCAGACTTGGCGCCAGCAGGCCGGCCATGGATTCCAGCGGCTTCTGTGAGGCCGTAATGGTTAATCCTTCAGTATCCGGCGTGTAATGAAAGCTGTGCACCGTCTGCGCCGGCACCAGGATAAGACAGGGTGCAACCGCCATCAAACGCGCGTAGTTGAGTAAAACATCCACTTCTCCCTGTTGGATAAACAGCACCTGAATTAACGATTCGTGTAAATGCGGGCTGACTTTCCAGTTATAGGTTTTTGAGCGGTAAGAAATCTCTTCCACATTAAAGAAATTTTCCCAGCTCAGTTCCGACTTTTCACCATACAAGGCATAGGTGGGAATGGTGGTTGTCATGGTAATACCCCCGAAATACGGCACGCAGCCCGTGCTGACACATTATTCAACCGCTGTTGCCCGGGAATGAATGCAGGATCACCGCGCCTTCGGCGCCGAGGCGGTCGATCTCCGCGGAAGAGTAGCCGTACTCGGCGAGAATTTGCCGCGAGTGGTAGCCCAGCGCCCGCGACGGAATAATGCGCGCGGCCCCCATTTCGCCGATGTTCACCGGCGGCGTGGTCAGCACCCGCTGATTGCCGGTGGGGTAGTCAACCTTGCGCAAACAGTCATTCGCCCATGCCTGCTCGTCCTGCAGGATCTCATCCGGCGTATAGCCTTTTTCATGCGCGAAGTCGTTTTGCTTCAGCATGGCCGTCATTTCATCCAGCGTTTTTCCGGCGATCCGTTCACTGATGATGTCGATAATCGCCCGGTTGCGGCCATAGCGATTCACGTCGTCAATCCGGCAGAATTCGGGGCTATCCAGCAAATCATCCCGTCCCAGCAGCGTCATGAATTTATTGAAAAAGCGGTCATACTCGGGAATACAGATCACCATCCAGCGTCCGTCTTTGGTTTGATAGGTATTGTTGAACGGATTGACGACTTCCCGGCGGGATTTCGGGTAGCGGTTGCCATACTGAGCCGACACCACGGCGACGCTCATCATAAACAGGGCGGTATGATGCAGGCTCACGGTGACCTTATCGCCTTTGCCGGTTTTATTACGCGCCAGCAGCGCGGCGCAGATCCCCGAAACCAGGCATATCGATGCTTGAAAATCACCGAACCCGTTCACCGAATTAATCGGCGTTTCGCCCCGTTCATTGGTGGATCCCAGAATGCCCCCGCGGCACACATAGGCGGTGGCGTCAAAACCGGCGGTATCCTTTTCCGGGCCCTGCTCGCCGTAACCGAGAATTTGCGCAAAGATCAGGCTGGGAAAACGTGAATGCAGCTCTTCATAGGAAAAACCCAAACGCTCCAGCGCCCTGGTGCGATAGTTGGTCACCAGCACGTCGGCGCCGGCCAGGATTTTATAAGCGATCGCTTTTGCGCGATCGTTTTTTAAATTGAGGCACAGAAACCGTTTATTGGCATTGGCGATATCGAACGCCGGGTTTTCATCATCGCTGTAGGGCATATTAAAGACGGATGCCTGCGTTCGGCCGGGATCGCCGGCGGGCGGTTCGATCTTGATGACATCCGCGCCCCAGTCGCCCAGAATGCGGGGCACCGTGGGCGCCGCCAGAAATGACGTCAGATCGACGACCTTCACTCCCTCCAATGGTCTCATGATATTCACTCCTTCATTCGGTAGATAACGGGAATACTTATATTAAAAATATCAAATAGTTACATTCTCAGCGTTTGATGAGCCACCGGATGGTTTTTTTTCTCGATCGGCTGAATGCGGACCATCAGAATGATCAAGGCGCCGATAATGGCCACCGCCGCGCCGAGATAGAGGGCATATTCATATTTTCCTGTTACATCAATGATCAACCCGGAAAATACCGGCGACAGAATGCCGGCCGTGGTGCCGAAAACCCCGTTAAGCCCCACCAGTACGCCGGTGTTTTTCTGCGAAAAAACCATCGGGATGGAGAAATGCGACGCCATGGTGAAACACAAAAAGAAGTTGGAGGCGGAAATCAATCCCGCCGCGCCCCATAAACTGGTGGTGCGCGTCCCCAGAACCAGGAACAAACCGGCCAGCAACAGGCCGATAATCGGCGATAGCTTTCTGCCCAGATTTTGCCCGAAACGTTGCGACGCGCTGTCCGCCACCAGACCGCCCAGCGGATAAGCAAAAATCGCCGCCAGATAGGGCAGCATGGCGAAAATGGCGCTCTGCTTCAGGTCTATCCCGCGCCCCATGGCAAAATAGGTGGGCAGCCAGGTCATAAACAGGAAGAAAAGGTAGTTGGTGCAGAAGTAGCACAGCGAACATCCCCAGATCGACGGGGTGGAAAAAATATCCCGCTTGCTTAATGCCGCCGCGTCGCCAGCGCTATTGGCCGAAGCCTCTTTTTGTCCGGCCAAAATATAAGACAGCTCGGCGGGACTAATGCCCGGATGCTGCTCCGGCCGGTTTCTGCCTAACCGCCACCAGAGCAGACACCACAGAATCCCCGGCAAGGAAAGAGCGTAAAAGGTCATTTGCCAACCCCAGATTTGAATAATCCAGGCTGAGATCAGCATGGACGCGGCGATCCCCGCCGGGCATCCCACCTGCAGCAGTCCCGTCGCCTTACCGGATTCACTCTTCGGCACCCAGTTGGCCAGCAGCGAAAAGTTTGCCGGAACCAGCACCCCCTGCCCGATCCCCACCAGAATACGAATCAGCATCATGGCCCCGAGCGTCGAGCCGAACGGCGTTAAAAAGGTAAACAGCGCCCACCACAGGGTGCCGGTCACCAGCACGACGCCGCCGCCAAAGCGATCGGCCAGGGCGCCGGCCGGCAGCATGGTTACGGCATAGCCGATAAAAAAGGCGGTGGAGACCCAGCCGAACTCGGTGGCATTCCAGCCATACTGCTGCATTAACGCCGGCCCGCACATGGACATGCTGCTTCTGGCGACGAACATGACAAAATAATCGATGATCAACAGAATCACGATGTTCCAGCGTGTATTACCAATTGACGTGCTCATAGGTCACTCTCGCGATAGAACGAAAATGACTACATCTGCCATTACGCCAGGAGATGCAGCCATGGTGAACGGTGATGATGCGATTAGCGGTGCATCACGCAATAACGCCGGCGCTGGCGATCAACGGGCGGGCAATAGTCAGGCGCTGCACGGTGCGCGGCCCCTCTTCAAACCATAGGGCCCGGGCATCGCGGTACATTCTTTCCACCGGGCCGTAAGGGTTATCCTCGAAATAGCCAATCCCGCCGAAAATCTCCAGACAGCCATCCGAGACGGTGCGCACGGTATCAATGCCGTGCAGCTTGCACATGGCGGAGACCATTTCGATATCTTCGCCGCGATCGAATTTACGGGCGCAGTCCTGTAACATCACCCGCAGCGCATGGACCTGCGTGCCCATATCGGCAATGGTCTGCTGAATGGCCTGGCGGGCGACCAGCGGCTTGCCGAAGGTCACGCGATCTTTGGCGCGGGCGATGGCCAGCTCCAGAAAGCGCTGGGACATGCCCAGGCAGGTGACGGCGATCATGGCGCGGGAATGCGCCAGCGCATCCATGAAAATATCCAGCCCGTCGCCCTCTTTCCCCATAATGTTGTGTGCGGGAACCTCGCAGTTTTCAAAGCGCAGGTAAGCGTGGCCGGCGCCGCGACACCCCATCATGTGCGGCATGGGATCGATGTAATAACCCGGCGAATTGGTTTCGATCAGGAACGCCGTCAGGCCGCCTTTTTTGCGTTTGTTTTCATCAGTGACGGCAATGACGTAGCTGGCATCGGAAATATCGGTGTGGGAGATCAGCGTTTTTGAGCCGTTAAGGATATATTTGTCGCCTTTTCTGACCGCGGTGGTGCGAATATCCGCCCCGGATCCGCAGTCGGCTTCAGTTAAGGCGAAGTTGATATAGGCGTCTTTATTCGCCAGTAACGGCAGCCAGCGGGCTTTCAAGTCCTCCGCGCCGTGATCGCGCAGAATGCGCCAGTTCAGGCCGTTGGCATGATGCAGATTCATACGCATTCCGCCGGGGCCGCGGCAGAACTCCTCCATAACCGAGAAAAACTGTTCGCAATTCAGCCCCAGACCGCCGTATTCCTCCGGGATAGCCAACCGAAAGAGATCATTTTTACGGCATACGTCATAATAGGCGTCAGGAAAGACATTGGTTCTTTCCACTTCCAACTGTAATTCCTCCAGATCGGTTTCCGTGACTCGACGGACCTTTTTTTTCAAGGCATCCAGCTCGTGTTGCGATAATATGGACATATCTCACCCTCTACTTATCATTGAGTTAATAGCAAAGTGATGACGGCGATTAAATGCCATTCTCGATGGTATTTAATCACTGCGGATTATTTGAATTTCTTTCAAATATCGCCCGGCATCATTAACGATAAGCAGAGTATAGGGACAGGCTTGAGCGTTTAAACATTGACATATTCTGCTAATAACAGGACAAATCGAACATCGATATTCAGGCTATGCAAAAACAAAAATTAACACCATATAAAACAAATAATTAAATAAAATACTCGTTAAAACACAATTGCCGAATTTTATAATTTAGTCATGTTTTGCGAGAGAGATCAATATTTCGCCAACCGTCATTCATTTCCCCTCAGGTTAAATACATGTTAATTAAAATAATCAAAAAAATACATTTAACCATTAATGAACACCCTCTTATAAAAAATAACATATTCGTTTTGTCCAAGTATTTGCCATAAATGTCTATATCTAATCAACAGTAGTTATTCTATTCTCATCAGAATAAATAAACCCATACGACACCGCCCCGAATAAAAATAGTTTTCCACGACAATAGAAGAACGCAGTGAATAACGGTCATGCCGGGAGATATCCGCATGGGGAAATACCGCGCGATGCCCTGGATATACACCGCCTTTTAATCAGGAGACGTTATGGACTTTACGCTAACCGAAGAACAGGAACTGCTGCTCGCCAGCATCCGCGAGCTTATTAGCCGCGATTTTCCGGAAGAGTATTTCAAAACCTGCGATGAAACGCGCAAGTTTCCCCATAAGTTTTTTTCCGCCCTGGCGGAAAGCGGTATCGGCCTGCTGGGGATCCCTGAAGAGCTGGGCGGCGTTCCCGCCGATATGCTGACCCAGGTTTTAGTCCTGGAGGAGATAGCCCGGATGGGCGCCCCCGCCTACATTATGACCGAAGGGCAGTGCATTCATAATATGCAGCGTTTCGGCAACGCGGAACAGCTGGCGAAAACCGCCGCCGTCGGCCTTACCGGTATTCCGGCCTATTCGCTGGCCTTTACCGAACCGCAGGCCGGTTCCGATAACAATCGCATCGCCACCACCTATACGCGAAAAAACGGCAAGGTCTACCTGAACGGACAAAAAACCTTTATCACCGGCGCAAAAGACTTTCCTTATATGCTGGTGCTGGCGCGTAATCCGCAGCCGGACGATCCCAAGCGTTGCTTTACCCTATGGTGGCTCGATCCCAGTTCGCCCGGCGTAAAACGCAACGATCTGCATAAGGTCGGCTGGCATATGGTCAGCAATTGTGAGGTTTTCCTCGACAACGTGGAGCTGGAAGAGAGCGCGATGGTAGGCCGAGAAGGCTACGGCTTTATCCATATGATGGAAAACTTCGACATTGAACGCCTGGTTATCGCCGCACACTCCCTCGGCGTTGCCGAGTGCGCTTTTGAAGATGCCGCCCGCTACGCCAACCAGCGCGTTCAGTTCGGCAACCCCATCGGCCAGTTCCAGATGATTCAGCTAAAACTCACCCAGATGGCCGTCAAGATTCAGAATATGAAGAACTTCGTCTACCGCGTGGCCTGGGAGTGCGACAGCGGTTTACCCATGCGCCTTTCCTCACCGATGTGCAAACTCTACTGCGCGCAGTCCGCCTGCGAGGTGATCGACGACGCCATGCAAATCATGGGCGGGCTGGGCTACACCAACGATAGCCGAATTTCCCGTTTCTGGCGGGATACCCGGGTGAACCGTATCGGCGGCGGCACCGATGAAATCATGGTGTATATCGCCGGCCGGCAGATCCTGAAACAGTATGAGAGCAAATAGGGGGAATAATGAAAATCATCACCTGTTGCAAGCTGGTGCCTGAAGAACAGGACATTGCGATCACGGCTGAGAGAACGCTGAACTTCGATCGCGCCGGCGCCAAGATCAGCCAGTTCGATCTGAATGCGCTGGAAGCGGCGGTTCAGATCGCCGGCGACGGCGATCGCATCATCGCGCTCAGCGCCGGCGGCAAACTGCTGGAAAATTCCAAAGTCCGCAAGGATCTCTTGTCGCGCGGCCCCGACGAGCTTTATCTGGTGCAGGACGAACGTCTGGAACGCGCCCAGCCTTACGACACCGCGCAGGCGCTGTCCGCCGCCGCCGGCAAGATCGGCTTCGATCTGCTGCTGTTCGGCGAGGGTTCCGGCGACCTGTACGCCCAGCAGGTCGGGCTACTGGTCGGCGAGACGCTGCAGCTTCCCACCATCAATGCGGTCAGCAATATCCAGTTGGTCGATAACCGCGTGCTGGTTGAACGCACCCTGGAAGATGAAGTGGAAGTGCTGGACGTTCCCCTGCCAGCCGTGCTGTGCGTCACCTCCGATATCAACGTGCCGAAGATCCCCTCGATGAAAGCCATTCTGGGCGCGGGGAAAAAACCGGTGACGCCATGGCGCCCGGACGACATCGGCTGGACGCCCACCTCCCCGCACAGCGAACTGGTCAGCGTCTTTGCCCCGGCTCAGACCGAGCGGAAACACATCATCATTGAAGATGACTCACCCGAAAGCGTCAGCCAACTGGCCGACTATCTGAGTAAAGCGCTGAACTAAGAGGACGACATCATGAGCAAACTGACCAACGTATGGGTGTTCAGCGACAAGCACGACCGCTATGCCGAACTGCTGGCCGGCGCACGTCAGCTGGGAGAACGGGTGACGGCGCTGGCGACTAACGCCGACAGCGTTGAACATATTCAGCGACAGGGCGCGGATACGCTCTATCGGCTGGCCGAACCGACGCCATTGCAGCGGATAGAAAATTACGCGGAAACCATTGCCGCCGCGATAAAGCAGCAGGTTGAGCAAGCCAATGCGCAGACCGCCACGCTGATCCTGCTGGCCGCCACCAAGCGCGGCAAAGCGCTGGCGGCCAGACTGAGCATCCAGCTCGATGCCGCGCTGGTTAACGACGTCACCGCCCTGAACGTGGAAGATGACGGCATCTTTGCCGAACACCGCATGTACGGTGGTCTGGCCTTCGGCCGGGAACAAATCAATACCCCGATTGTCGTGGTCACGCTGGCTCCCGGCGTATTCGAACCGCAGCCGGAAAGCGCGCCGCGCCCCTGCCAGGTGATACAAACGGACTACCTCACGCCCCGGCAGGAAATCGTTTGCCAGGAACGCCGGGGGAAACCCGCCAGCAGCGTGGATCTGAGCAAGGCCAAACGCGTGGTGGGCATCGGCCGGGGTCTGGTGGCGCAGGACGATCTGCGCATGGTGCAGGAGCTGGCGGCGCTGCTTCAGGCCGAGGTGGGCTGTTCGCGGCCGATCGCCGAGGGCGAACACTGGATGGAGCGCGAGCGCTATATCGGCGTGTCCGGCGTATTGCTGAAATCCGATCTCTATCTGGCACTGGGTATTTCCGGGCAGATCCAGCATATGGTCGGCGGCAACGGCGCCAAAACCATCGTCGCCGTCAACAAAGACAAGAATGCGCCTATTTTTCAGTACGCCGACTATGGCCTGGTGGGGGATATCTACAAGGTGGTGCCGGCCCTGATTGAACAGCTAAGTAGCTAATAATAAACGGCTCGCCACGCGGGCCTGGGAGCCGAAAGCATGTCGGAAGAAAAATTCGATGCCATCGTGGTCGGGGCGGGCGTCGCCGGATGCATCGCCGGTTACGTGATGGCCAAAGCCGGGCTGGATGTTCTGGTGATAGAACGCGGCAGCGCGCCCGGCAGTAAAAACATGACCGGCGGGCGTCTTTACGCCCACAGTCTGGAAAAAATCATGCCCGGCTTTGCGCAGGAAGCGCCGCTGGAAAGGAAAGTCACCCGGGAAAAAATTTCATTTTTAACCGCAGAAAGCGCCGTCACGCTGGACTTTCATACCGAGCAGCCGGACCAGCCGCAGCAACACTCCTATACGGTGTTGCGCGGCGAGTTTGACCCCTGGCTGATGGAAAAAGCGGAAGCCGCGGGCGCGCAGTTTATCGCCGGCGTCCGGGTGGATGCGCTGCGGCGGGAAGGCGACAGGGTTACCGGCGTACAGGCGGGCGAGGATACGCTGGCGGCCAATATCGTCATTCTGGCCGATGGCGTGAATTCCCTGCTTGGCCGCGATATCGGCCTGGTTGCGCCCCCCTCGCCGCACCACTTCGCGGTTGGCGTTAAGGAGCTGATCTCGCTGCCGCAATCGCAGTTGGAAGATCGCTTTAACCTGCCTCCCGGCGAAGGGGCGGCCTGGCTGTTCGCCGGCGCGCCGTCGGACGGGCTGTTGGGCGGCGGCTTTCTTTATACCAACCGCGACACGCTTTCTCTCGGGCTGGTTTGCGGGCTGGGGGATATCGAAAAGGCGCGCAAAAGCGTGCCGCAGATGCTGGAGGATTTTAAGCGCCATCCCACCATCCGACCGCTTATTCAGGGAGGAACATTACAGGAGTATTCGGCGCACATGGTGCCGGAAGGCGGGATGGCGATGTTGCCCCGGCTGGTCGGCAACGGCGTCATGATCGTCGGCGACGCCGCCGGTCTCTGCCTGAATCTGGGCTATACCGTGCGCGGTATGGATCTGGCCGTCGCCTCGGCGGAAGCGGCCGCCGTCACCGCCATCGAGGCAAAACAGACGCAGGATTTCAGCGCCGACGGTTTGATGGGCTACAGCCGGCAACTGGAGCAGAGCTTCGTGTTGCAGGATATGCAGCGCTACCGCAAGCTGCCCGCCCTGATGGAAAACCCGCGTCTATTCAACCAATACCCGCGCATGGCCGCCGACCTGATGTCCGATTTATTTGTTATCGACGGCCAGCCGAGCCGCTCCGTTGCGGCGAAAATCTGGTCGCGCGGCAGACAGGTCGGCCTGATCAATCTACTGAAAGATGGGTTCAATGGAGTACGAGCGCTATGAGCGAGGTCAATGTCGATATCAAGCTGGGGGTCAATAAGTTCCGGGTTGATGAAAGCAATCCGCATATCCTGCTGGTTGACGCCCCCGACCCGGTTCAGTTCAGGAAACTGGTTATCGCCTGTCCCGCCGGTCTGTATAAACAGGACACCGAAGGCAATATCCATTTCGACTACGCGGGGTGCCTGGAGTGCGGCACCTGCCGGGTGCTGTGCGGCGATACCATTCTGGAGAAGTGGGAATACCCGCAGGGCACCTTCGGCATCGAATACCGTTTTGGCTGACGGTCTTTACTGCCTGGGGCGCCGGCGATGTATATGAAAAAACAAAATACGGCGACGGCATATATACCCAATAGTTTGCAGGACACCGGGGAATTCCACTGAGAGCATACTCATGAGCATCACAATCAAATTTAATGCGGCGCGCAGAACGCTGTATCGGGAAATGGGGTATTGGGGCGATGCGTCGCTGGCGGATTACTGGCATATGGCGGCCATCGCCGCGCCGGAAAAATGCGCCGTCATCGATAACCACGGCGCGAGCTACACCTATGCGCAACTGGATGACGCGGCGGCGCGCCTGGCCTCTTACCTGCTCGCCGCGGGCATCCAGCCCGGCGACAGGGTGGCGTTTCAACTCCCCGGCTGGTGCGAGTTCACGATGATTTATCTGGCCTGTCTGAAAGTCGGGGCGGTATCGGTTCCGCTGCTTCCCGCCTATCGCGAATCGGAACTCACCTGGATACTCAACAAATGCCGGGCGCGGCTGTTATTTATGCCGACGCGTTTTAAAAACGCCGAACCGACGTCCATCATCGCCCCGCTGCGCGCCAAACTGCCTTACCTGCGGCAGGTGATTGCCGTCGATAAGCTGGCGCCGGCGACGTCAGAGCCGTCATTAAGCCGGATCCTGCGGGATTCGCCGGCGCTGGAACAGGATATTCCCACCCATGGGGACAGTCTCGCCGCCGTGTTATTTACCTCGGGCACCGAAGGGTTTCCCAAAGGGGTTATGCTGACGCACAACAATATCCTCGCCAGCGAACGCGCTTTCTACGCCACGCTGAATCTGACCTGGCTGGACACCATTCTGATGCCCGCCCCGCTGGCGCACGCCACCGGTTTTTTACATGGCGTCACCGCGCCTTTTCTTATCGGCGCCCGCAGCGTCCTGCTTGATATCTTCAACCCGGCGCAATGTCTGACGCTGCTGGAGCGGGAGAAATGCACCTGCATTATGGCGGCGACGCCCTTTCTGTATGACATATTGTGCGCCCTGCGAAAGCAGCGCTACGATTTATCTTCGCTGCGTTTTTTTCTCTGCGGCGGCACGGCGATACCGAAAAAAATCATCAAAGAGTGCCTGCTGGCGGGGATCCCTGTTTTCAGCGTCTACGGCGCCACGGAAAGCGCCCCTCATACCATGGTAAAACCCGATGCGCCGCGCTCGCGCATCATTAATACCGACGGGGCCGCCGCGCCCGGCGTCGACATTAAAGTCGTCGATAAGGCCCGGCAGCCGGTGCCGTGCGGAGAAGAAGGCGAAGAAGCCTCCCGCGGGCCAAACGTTTTTATGGGGTATCTGGATGAGCCGGAACTAACGGCCGACGCGCTGGACGAAGAGGGCTGGTACTACAGCGGCGACCTGTGCCGCATGGATAAGGAAGGCTATATCAAGATCACAGGAAGGAAGAAAGACCTGATCGTTCGGGGCGGGGAAAAAATCAGCAGCCTGGAGCTGGAAGAGATTTTGCTGCAACACCCGCGGGTCAGGGAAGCCGCGGTCGTCGCCATGCCGGACGAGCGGCTGGGCGAACGCGCCTGCGCCTATGTGGTATTGCAACATCCGTATCGCACGCTGACGCTGGGTGACGTCATTACGTTTTTCAGCCGAAAACGCGTGGCCAAATATAAATACCCCGAGCACGTGGTGATTGTCGACCGTTTGCCGCGCACCGCCTCGGGCAAGACCAAAAAATACCTGCTGCGGCGGGACATTACTCAACGTCTCGGACTGGATGATAGCAACAATCCGGCGGGAAACATCATTACGTTCCCTCCCTTCGTTGCCACATAGCGGAGGGGCGTTGATGTTATCCGCAAACAAAAATACCGGCAGGCCCGGCGCCGGACATAAAACCTCAACCCGCATCAGAAACAGCACGAAGCCGACGTTCTGCGCCGCCGCGCCGGTCTTTTATCGTTGCGCACGCTGCCGCCGGCTGATGGTGCAGCAGTTCGCCGGGGATGGCGCGTTATCCCTCACCTGCTGCGGCGAAGCGATGAGCGAGTTAACGCCGCGGTCGCCGGCCGACGCCGAGGCCGAGGCCGGACAGCATCTGCCCGCCATGGTGGTGTCCGGCGGTTTTGAATCCAACGCCTTGTGCGTCACCGTCGGCATACCGCCGCATCCGATGAATAACGAGCACCATCTGGAATGGATTTATCTCTATACGTTCCAGGGCGGACAAATCAAATTCATGGCGCCGGGCGACAGGGCCACGGCCATCTTTTCACTCGCGCAGAGCGATGCCTACGTCTATTGCGACCGCACGGTATGCAAGGGCAGCCAGTGCAAATTCAACTGCAAGCGCGGCTTTACCGCCTACGCGTATTGCAACCGGCACGGCCTGTGGAAGAACGCCTTTTAGGCGGGCGACTCAATAGGACAAGGCTCGGGACGGATCGTGAATGCGTTCACGGTTTTCCCTTCCCAGATTGCTATAGTCACTCAGGCCGTTCGCACCGGACGGCGTCAGGATTGTGACTGTTTGTACAGGCAAAACCTAAACCTCTCGACGTATTGCTTCCCATGCGGGGAATGATGCGTCGCGGCGTTTAGGTTTTTTTTTATCGGACAAAGGACGGACATATGAAGAACACAATGTTGTCGTTAGGGATGCTGTGCTGCGCCGTTCCGGTCGCGGCGACGCAACCAGTACTGACCTGGCACGCGGGAAAAATCATCGAGCAGGACGGACTACAGTTCCGCGATCTGAACCGCGATGCCGAACTGCAGCCCTACGAGGACTGGCGCCTGCCGGCGCAAGAGCGGGCGCGGGATCTGCTGTCCCGTATGACGCTGCCGGAAAAGGCCGGCATGATGATGCACGCTTCGGCGTCGTCCGTCGGGGATCCCATCGGCCGCGGCGCCGCCTACGATCTGGATGCCAACCGTCGGCTGGTGGCGGACAAGCAGGTGAACAGCCTCATTACCCGCCTGAACGAGTCCGCTCCCGCAGAGTTCGCCCGGCAGAATAATTTGTTGCAGGAGATCGCCGAAGCCTCCCGCCTGGGGATCCCGCTGACCATCAGCGTCGATCCGCGCAATACCTATAGCTATGCCATGGACGCCGCGCCGTCGCCCGCCGGATTCTCCCAGTGGCCGGCGCCGCCGGGAATGGCCGCCATCGGCAACGAGGATCTGATCCGGCATTACGCCGACCTCATCCGCCAGGAGTACCGCTCCGTCGGCATCACCCAGGCTCTGTCGCCGGTGGCGGATCTGGCTACGGAACCGCGCTGGTCGCGCATCGACGGCACCTTTGGCGACAATAAGGAACTGGTAAAGAAAATGGTGCGGGGCTACGTCGCCGGGATGCAGAACGGGCGCCGGGGGCTGAACAGCTCCAGCGTCAGCTCGGTGGTGAAGCATTGGGTCGGGTATGGCGCGTCAGACAAAGGATTCGACGGCCACCACTACTACGGCAGATATGCGCCGTTTAAAGACTCGCAGGCGCTGGAGGAGCATATTTATCCCTTCACCGGGGCGTTCGAGTCCGGGGTCGCCGGAGTGATGCCGACCTACCCCATTCTGAAAGACGCGGTCTATAAGGGCACGTCCATTGAGCAGGTGGG
This sequence comes from Brenneria tiliae, assembly GCF_023347575.1. Taxonomy (NCBI): domain Bacteria; kingdom Pseudomonadati; phylum Pseudomonadota; class Gammaproteobacteria; order Enterobacterales; family Pectobacteriaceae; genus Brenneria; species Brenneria tiliae. The sequence continues at coordinate 138,560 of NZ_JAKPCB010000088.1, forward strand.
AGCAGGCTTCAACCCATTCCTGCTACAGAACGTGTTGCGCGGAGAGTACGGCTTCCGCGGGGTGATCGTCAGCGACTGGCTGATCACCGCCGACTGCGTCGGCACCTGTATAACGGGTTATCCGCCCGGTGAAAAGCCCGGCGTGGATATCGGCATCCCCTGGGGCGTGGAACACCTGTCGGTGGCGGAGCGCTTCGTCAAGGCCGTCGAGGCCGGGGTGGATCAGTTCGGCGGCGTAGACGACTCATCGATCATCGTGCAGGCCGTGCGCGAGGGTAAGCTGAAGGAGGCGCGCATCGATAGTTCGGTGCTGCGTATCCTGGAACAGAAGTTCCTTCTGGGGCAGTTCGAGGCGCCGTTTGTCGATCCGCAGCGGGCGGAGCGGGTGCTGAACAATAGAGACGCGCAGCGGCAGGCGGATCGGGCGCAGTACGACTCGCTGGTGCTGCTGAAGAAGCGGGACGGCGTGCTGCCGATAAAACCGGGCGCGAAGGTTTATGTCTGGGGGATAAGCCGCAAGGCGGCGCAGAGCGCCGGCCTGACGCTGGTCGAGCGCCCGGAACAGGCAGAGGTGGCGATAGTGCGCGTCAACGCCCCTTACGAGCAGCCACACAGGAACTTCTTCTTCGGCGCCATGTACCACGAGGGCGCGCTGGACTTCAAGCCGGACGACCCGCAGTACCTGGCGATCCTCGCCGCGGCCCGGCACGTCCCCACCGTGGTGACCGTCTACCTCGACCGGCCGGCGATCCTGACCGCGATCGAGGATAAGGCCGCCGTGCTGCTGGGGAATTTCGGCGCCAGCGACGAGGTGCTGCTGCGCTCGCTACTCAGCGACAGAGCCTATACCGCCCGGCTACCGTTCGAACTACCCTCCTCAATGACGGCGGTGGAGCAACAGCGCGGCGATGTGCCGCACGATTCGCCAGCGCCGCTCTATTTCTCGGGATTCGGACTGCAATAAGACAAGGGAACCGGCGTCTATAAAATAATATTGCGCATATCAATATGGGGAATGCCGTCTTCGTCGTACGCCTCGCCGGTGGCGACAAAACCGAAGGCGGCATAAAAATCCTGCAAGTGCGCCTGGGCAGAGAGAAACAGAAGCTTTTGCGGCCAGTGGCGCGCGCAGGCCGTCAGCGCATGTTCCATCAGCAGATGTCCCAAATGCCGCCCTCTGGCGTCGGGCGCCACAATCACCCGTCCGATGGTGACCACATCATTGCCCGGATGCGGCGCCAGCAGACGCGCATAGGCCGCCAGCTTGCCGTTATGATAGGCCGTAATATGCCGGTTGCCGTCCGCCAGATCCCGCCCGTCGATATCCTGATACGGACAGCGCTGCTCCACGATAAAAACCTGATTACGCAGCGCCAGAATGTCATGGAGTGAATAAACGTTCAGATCGGCAACATGCCAGTCATGCCATATCAGGTTCATATCCGCCTCTATCCTGTCAGATTGCTGACAACGTTCGAAATCTTACCCTTAATTACCCCCTCCCGGCCTCCCCCTTGTCAGGGGGAGGAACCGACTCCCTCCCCTGCGAAGGGGAGGGTCGGGGTGGGGTGAAATTCACGACGCCCGCCGTTTCGCGTAAATCAGCCATAGCCACAATAGACCAATGGCGCAGGCAAATAACACGCCGAAGCCAATGCCAATGGTGATAACCGATACGCCCAGTTTAACCACCAGCGAATAGAGCCCCAGCATCAGCAGCATGGCGCCGTTTTCTCCCAGGTTCTGCACGGCGATGGCGTTGCCGGCGCCGACGCTGGCCTTTCCCCGCTCCTGCAACAGCGCATTCAGCGGCACGATAAAGAATCCCCCCAGCGCGCCGAGCAAAATCAGCAGCGCATAGGCGCTGAACAGGCTCTGTTGCAGCGTGAAAATCACCACCACCACGCCAATCAGCACCCCCGCCGGCAAGCAGCGCTGTACCGTTTTCAGCGTAATCAGTTTGGCCGCCGCCCCGGCTCCGAACACAATGCCCACGGCCACCATCGCATTGAGCAGCGTCGGCGTGGCGTTATCGGTAATGCCGAGCGCCAGCGGCACCCACAGCACCAGCAGGAAACGCAGCGTCACCCCCGCGCCCCAGAACAGGCTGGTGCCGAGCAGGGAAAAACGGGTTTCGCCATCGCGCCAGAGTACGCGACAGGCGGAAAAGAAACCGCGCGTCATCCGGGCGGGATGCCAGGACTGACCGGGCCGCGCCGCGCTGAGCCGCGGGATTAGCATATTGGCGCCCAGCGCCACGCCGTAGGCCGCCGCACAGACGGCCAGCGCGGCGTACAGATTCCAGTCCGCCAGCACGCCGCCGGCCACCGACCCGGTGAGGATCGCCGCAATGGTCGAGGCTTCCATCAGGCCGTTGGCCTTCACCAACTGGTCGCCGTGGGTGATCTCCCCCAGAATGCCGTACTTGGCGGGCGAGTACGCCGCCGCCCCCACGCCCACCAGCGTATAGCCGAGAAACGGATTGCCGCCGAAGCAGATAAGCAGCGCCCCGGCCAGCTTCAGGGTATTGGCGAACATCATCACCCGGCCTTTGGCGAAGCTGTCCGCCACCTGCCCGACAAACGGCGCCAGCACGATATAGGCGGCGACGAAGCCCATTTGCAGAAACGGCTGACTCCATTCGGGATAAACCAGCTGTTTGATCAGCGCCAGCGTGGCGAACAGCAGCGCATTGTCGCCAAACGCCGAGAAAAACTGCGCGATAATCACCGCGCTCATACTGCGCGACAGCAGCGGGGTTGCCTGTGACGAGGTCTGATTCATTCCGCCTGCTCCGCCATTTCACGCAGCGTGACAAAATCGGGTTTGCCGCTGCCGAGTAACGGCAATGCCTTCACATGCCGGATATCGCGCGGCACCGCCAGTTCCGGCACGCCGCTGCCGCGCGCCTGCGCCGACAGCCGTTCGCGGGTTAGCTGGCCGTCGGTGGTAAACAGCACCAGCGCCTCGCCTTTGCCGCTGTCGCTGCGGGCGCTGGCGGCGTGCTGAGCCTGCGGGGAAACCGCCAATGCCAGCTGCTCCACGCTTTCCAGCGACACCATCTCGCCGGCGAGTTTGGCGAAGCGTTTGACCCGGCCGACGATGGAACAAAAGCCGGTTTCATCCAGTTCGACGATATCGCCGGTGTCGTACCAGCCCGCCTCGGTTTCGCCCTGCGCGTTTTCCGCCGCCGGCGTTTCCAGCACGCCGGGATGCTCGACGCGCAGGTAGCCTTTCATGATGTTCGGTCCGCGCAGCTGCAGGCGTCCGCCCCGCTCGATGCCCGGCACCGTAATCAGCCGCGATTCCATTTCCGGCAGCAGACGCCCGACGGTATGGATTTTCGCCGCCATCGGCACGTTGATCGCCACCACCGGCGCGCACTCCGTCACCCCGTAGCCTTCCAGAATGCGGATGCCGAATTTATCCTGCCAGATCTGACGCGTGGTTTCCGATAGCTTCTCCGCCCCGGCCACCACATAGCGCAAACGGGCGAAATCATAAGGATGGGCAAAGCGCGCGTAGTGGCCCAGAAAGGTTGAGGTGCCGAACAGCACGGTGCAGTTCTGGTCGTACACCAGCTCCGGCACGATGCGGTAATGCAGCGGACTGGGATAGAGGAAGACTCTGGCCCCGGTGATCAGCGGGGTCAGCAGCCCGACGGTCAGGCCGAAGGCATGGAACAGCGGCAGCGCGGACATAAAGCGGTCGCGCGGCGTGAAGTCCGCCACGGTGCGAATCTGTTCGACGTTCGCCAGCAGGCTGTCATGGGAATGCACCACGCCTTTCGGACTTCCCTCGGAGCCGGAAGTAAACAGGACCATCGCCGCATCGTCCGCCTGCTGCATCAGCATCGCCCGGGCGGGGAACAGCAGATGAAACAGGATCCACAGCTTATCCGCCAGGGTGACGGTATCTTTTAAATCTTCCAGATAGACCCAGTTGGCCTCGCCGACCTGCGGCGGCAGGTCGGTCAGCTTGCCTTTTTCCAGAAACTGACGCGAGGTGACGATGGTGTTAATGCCGGCGGCCTTCATGGCGCTTTGCAGCCCTTTCGCCCCCGCCGTATAGTTCAGCATCGCCGGCACCCGGTTGCGCAGCGACGCCCCGAGGATCGCCGCCGCGGTAACGGTGGCGTTGGGCAGCAGCAGGCCGACGTGCTCATCTTCGCGGGTAAAACGCTGCAAAATCCGCGCGACGCCCAGCGATTTTTTCAGCAGCCCCTGATAGCTGTCTTCTTTAAACGAGATATCCGAAATACAGGGGGAGCGCCGCCCGTAGCGGGTGCGCGCGGCGAGAAAAGCCTGATAAAGCGTGTGCCGCGGCCGCGTCGCCATCCGGGCGTGCATCATAATCCGATGCAAATGTTCGCCCGCCAGAATACGGCGTTCTCTGGCGCTGTTCGCCTCCGGCATCGGCAGCGTGGTGGGCGGCAGATAGTTGATGGTTATCTGCGGGAACCAGCGGCGCTTGAACACCCCGGACAGCCGACCGAACGGGGTGAACTCCGCGCCGTCCAGCCGCACGGGAACAATGGTTGCTCCGGATTTCGCCGCTACAAACGCCGCCCCGCTGTAGATTTTCATCAGCGATCCCGTCACGGTGATGCGCCCTTCGGGGAACACCACCACCGGCTGCCCCCGCTCAATCAGCCTAATCAGCCCCTTGATGGCGAGCGGCTTGGTCGGGTCCAGCGGCACGAAGTCAATATAGGGCTTCAGCCAGCGCATAAACCAGCGATCCGAAATGGTGGAATAGACCGCGAATACCGGTTTGATGGGTAAAAACAGCGCCAGCAGCGCGCCGTCGAGAAAGGAGACGTGGTTAGGGGTAATCAACAGTTTGGACTGCTGAAAATGGCGGCTGTCGCCTTCAATCCGGATGCGGTACAGTCGTCTGAACACCCAGCGTAACAGGGTATAAACCATGTCTTCTCCCAATAGACAGATAAAGGCTATGGACTGCGAAAAGCAGAACGGTGGGCCACTGTAACCAAAATACGCCCGGTATCAAAATATCTTATACCCTAAATAATTCGAGTTGCAGGAAGGCGGCAAGAGAAGGACAAATTCGTCGGGAACGAATTTGACCAGCCAACGGCTGGCCTCCGGTGAGAGACAGGATGTCTTTCATTTAATCCCGATGAGCTTACTCAGGTAAGTGATTCGGGTGACTGAACGCAGCCAACGCATCTGCAGCTTGAAGTATGACGGGTATAGCCCAGTATAGTAGAAGACAATACGCTATTTATCCCCGTTCCCTCTGCGCAGCGGGCCTATCCGGGTGCGCTTCTCCACGTCGCAGGGCGAAAAAAACCGCCAGCGCGGAAAGCAGCGTGATCGCCATCAGCCATAGCAGCAACGGATGAAACGAGGCGGCATAAAGTTGCTGAAGCTGCGTCGCGCTGGAGTGCGGCAGAAGACCCTGCGCCCGCGACAGGTCTCCCGTTGCCAGCCGCTGCGCCGCCTCGCCGACATTTCCGGCGGCGTCGGAGGCCAGCAGCGCCCTATGGATAAACGCGGCGAGCATCGCCCCGACCGTCGCCAGCGCCAGTCCTTCACCGGCCACCCGCGTGGTGCTGAAAATGCCGCTCGCCATCCCCGCCCGTTCAATCGGCACGACGCCGATCGACAGTCCGTCCATCAGTCCCCACGGCAGCCCGGTGCCGATGCCAATCACCAGCATCGGCGCAATCATCCCCGGCACGTCCTGCGCCAGCACCGCCTGGCTCAGCCAGCCAAGACCGCCGGCGGCAATCACCAGCCCGGCGGTGCACAGTTTCCCCGGCGCTATCCAGCGCGTTAGCCATCCCGCCAGCAGCGGAACGATCAGCATGGGCAGCGATAGCGCCATCATCATCAGCCCGGCGCGCGCTTCGCTCAAACCGACCACGCCGATAAACAACATCGGCAGCAGCACCAGCAGCACCACAAAGCAAAAACCGGTGGCCAGCGGCAGCGCCTGTACGCCGATAAAACGCGGGAAGCGAAACAGCGACAGCTCAAGCATCGGGTGCGCCACCCGCAGCTCCACGCGGATAAACACCGCCAGCAACAGCGCCACGCTCGCCAACAGCGACAGTACCGGCGCGCTGCGCAGACCGTATTGCGGAATAGCCATCAGCGCCCAGGTCAGCAGCGCCAACATGGCGGTAAACGACAGCGTTCCCGGCCAGTCGATGCCCGTTGCCTGCGGGTTGCGCGTTTCACGCATTTTTGACGTGCCGGTCAGCAGGGAAAGCAGGGCGACGGCGGCGATGGAAAAAAACACCGAGCGCCAGCCCCAATGGGCGATCAGCGTCCCGGCAAGAAACGGCCCGAACGCCAGGCCGATGCCAAAGCTGCTGCCGAGCAGGCTGAAAGCCCGAGTCCGCGCGTGCCCCGTAAACTCCTGAGCCAGCGCCGCGGAGCCCCCGGCCAATGCCGCGGCGGCGGCAACGCCCTGCGCCGCGCGCAACAGGTTAATCCCGATCAGGCTGCCGCTGAGCGCCTGCAATAAAGAAAACAGCGCGAACAGCGCCACCCCGCCGATAAACACCTTCTTCCGGCCGAATTCATCCGCCAGCGCGCCGGCCGCCATCAGGGTACAGCCGAAACTGAGCATAAAGGCGTTGGTGATCCAGCTCAGCGCCTGAGCGCCGCCCCCCAGCTCATGGGCGATGGCCGATGTCGCCACCGCGCCGCCGACAAAGTTGAGCGGCAGGATCACCGACGCCAGACACACGGTGAACAGCACGCGGAGACTGCCCGCCGCGCGGATAGATAAAGACTTCATCGCTTTCCCCAGAAAAGTAATTCGTGCTAAAAATGATAAAATGTCTTTAATTAAACAAAAATAGGCTTCACGTCCGCTCATTACGGACTAAAGCGCTCGAATAGGCGGGAGATAGTGCGATGGATAGTCTCAACGGATTAGTGGCGTTTGTGCGCGCGGCGCAGAGCCAGAGCTTTGTCGCCGCCGCAGAACGGATAGGCATTTCCGCATCGGCGGTCGGTAAAAGCGTGGCGCGGCTGGAAGAAAAACTCAACGTGCGTTTGTTCAATCGCAGTACCCGGCGCATCAGCCTGACCGATGAAGGTCAGCTATTCTTCGAGCGCTGCCAGCATATCGTGACGCAACTGGAGGAGGCCGAGCAGGAGCTGGTGCGGATCTCCGCCGTGCCGCGCGGCAAATTGCGCATCACCGCCCCGGCGATTGGCTATCGCATGCTGCTGCCTCATTTGCCTGAATTCCGGCAACGTTACCCCGAGGTGGAACTGGATCTCGATTTCAGCGACCGCATGGTGGATATGATTAATGAGGGCTTTGATATTGCGATCCGCAGCGGCGAGCTAATCAGTTCGCAAATGATGTCGCGCCGGCTGGGGCCGTTTCGTTTCGTCATTGTCGGCAGTCCGGCCTATTTTGCCGGCCGACCGCCGCCGCAGACCCCGCAAGCGCTGCAACATCACGCCTGCCTGCGTTACCGCTTTCCCAATAACGGCCAATGGCAAGAGTGGGATATCGACGATGCCTCGCCGGTGGCATTACCGCTGGCGCTCAGCAGCAACAATCTGGAATCGCTATTGCAGGCGGCGCTGCAAGGGCTGGGCATTGCCTATGTGCCGGAGTTTATCGTGCGGGACTATCTGGCATCCGGGGAACTAGTATCGGTTCTGGCGCCCTATCTGAAAGACGCGGGAAAATTCTCCGTCGTCTGGCCGAGCAGCCGTCATATGCTGCCGAAAGTGCGGGTATTTATTGATTTCCTGAGCGAAAAGCAGGTGCTGGGTTGATGAATCCAGCTTAAATTAAAGGCAAAAAAAACCTACGCATCCGCGTAGGTTGGTGTAATCAAATGGTTCAATGTACAGAGCACATCGATTTATCACCAATCAATACCTCTGGGACTTGATACTCTAGAGATAGCGCGCCGGGTACACCAGCACAGAATCGAAAGAGTTCTGCTCTAAATGCAACCAACTGTAAAATTATGCCGGGTAATGTAATACCCCTGACGGCCGACCGCCATCGCCGCGATCCGACGGCAAAATCGTGCTACCGCATTAGGTAAAGGTAGAGGGTTACCGAGGGTCGTCGGTCTGGGATGGCGGCGGGTTTTTCGCCGTCGCCGCGGCGGTGGCGGGATCGTACTCGACCGCGCCCAGCAGGGCATCGAGCAGGCCGGGAAAGCGCGCGTCCAGATCCTCGCGGCGCAGCGACAGCAGATTCTCGCGCCCGTAGGGCCGCTGCCAAATTACGCCGCTGTCGCGCAGCACCCGCCAGTGGTGAGTCAGGGTTGACTTCGAGATACCCCGCAGCACCGAGCCGCAGGAGTATTCGCCGCCGTCGGCCAGCACCCGCAGTACGGCGAGGCGTAGCGGGTTACCTAGCGCGGTAAGCACATTTTCCAGGCGAATCTGGTCGCGATCGGGGTGGTTGGCAATCATTCCAGCACGGTATCCAATAGTACGAGGAGTGTCAAACACTCCCCGGTTGAGGGCACAGCGTTTTTAAACCAATTCCAGCGCCAGCAGCTCTTCCAGCGTCTGGCGGCGGCGGATCAGCCGCGGCTTTCCCTGTTCGAACAACACTTCCGGCAGCAGCGGGCGACTATTGTAGTTGGAGGACATGGACGCCCCGTAAGCGCCGGTATCGTGGAACACCAGATAATCCCCCACCTGCGCCTGCGGCAGCGCGATGGTTTCCACGCCGCCTCCCGCCTGCTGGGTAAAGACATCGCCGGATTCGCATAGCGGCCCGGCAATCACGCTGTCGCGCAGCGGCGCCTGGCCGATATTGCGGTCGTCGCCCGGCAGCAGGGATATATGGTGATAGCTGCCGTACATCGCCGGACGCATCAGATCGTTGAAACCGGCGTCCACCAGCACGAAGTGACGGCCGCCCATGTCCTTCACCGCGCGCACTTCCGCCACCAGCACGCCGGATTCGGCCACCAGAAAGCGTCCCGGCTCGATTTCCAGCGTCACCGGATGCCCCAGATGGGCGGCGATTTTCTCGCGGGCGGCATTCCACAGCCCGTAGTAATGTTCGGTATTAATGGATTCTTCGCCGTCGCGGTAGGGAATGGATAAGCCGCCGCCGGCCGAGATCGCCTCAATATCGTGGCCCAGGGTAATCACCTGTTGCACCATGGCGTCGCACACCTGCTCCAGATGGCCGTAATCCACGCCGGAACCGATATGCATATGTATGCCCACCAGCTTCAGTTGGTAACGCCGGATCTGCGCCAGCGCCTGCGGCAGATCGCCGTACCAGATGCCGTGTTTGCTGTTCTCGCCGCCGGTATTGGTTTTCTGGCTGTGGCCGTGGCCGAAACCGGGGTTGACCCGCAGCCACACCGCATGCCCCGGCGACTGGCGGCCCAGCTGTTCCAGCATATCCACCGACCCCGCGTTGACCGGGATCTTCAGCTCCGTCACCCGCTGTAATGTCGGACGATCCAGCAGGTCGGCGGTAAAGACGATCTCACGATCGTCGGTGCCCGGCACAAACCCCGCCACCAGCGCGCGCTCAATTTCCCCCAGCGATACCGAATCCACCTTGACGCCCTGCTGATGCATCAGACGCAGAATATGCGTATTGGAACAGGCTTTCTGCGCAAAGCGAATGGTATCGAAGCGGCGCAGCCTGACGATACGCTCGATGATGGTTTGCGCATCATACGCCCACACCGGGCAGCCGAAGCGGGCCGGCAGTTCGCGCAGGCTTTGCGCATTCAGCGCGTGCGTGGCGTCATTCAAATCGTGCGGCATAACGTTTCCCTGAAACAAAAAAATGACCATTTAGCGAATGTTTGTATTATGCCGATGGCCTATATGGTAATAAAATATCCATATATGCTTACTCTATTCATTTTTGATATACCAGGTGACTCAAACAGGATCCACGATGGCGGCCGTATCACTGAGACATATTGAGATTTTCCACGCGGTAATGACCACCGGCAATCTGACGGAGGCCGCCGCGCTGCTGAACACCTCGCAGCCGACGGTGAGCCGCGAACTGGCGCGGTTTGAAAAACTGATTCAGATGACGCTGTTCGAACGCCAGCGCGGACGGCTTTACCCCACCGCGCAGGGCCTACAGCTATTTGAAGAAGTACAGCGCTCCTATTACGGGCTGGAGCGAATCATCAACGCCGCAGGCGATATCCGCCGTTTTCAGCAGGGGCAGCTATCGGTCGCCTGTCTGCCGGTATTTTCCCAATCGCTGCTGCCGGAAGTCTGTAAACCGCTGCTGAGCCGCTATCCGTCGCTTAATCTGCACATTATTCCGCAGGAGTCGCCGCTGCTGGAGGAGTGGCTCTCCGCCCAGCGCCACGATCTGGGGCTGACCGAAAACAGCGTCACCCCGGCCGGGACCGAACGTCAGACCCTGATGATGCTAAATGAAGTGTGCGTGCTGCCGGCCCGCCATCCTCTGGCGGCTAAAAACGTGCTCACCCCGGCCGATTTCGCCGCTCAACCTTTTATCAGCCTGTCGAGCGCCGATAGCTATCGTCAATTGTTGGATAAGTTGTTTCAGGAGGAAGGCGTCGCTCGCCAAATGGTGCTGGAAACCCACAGCGCGGCATCGGTGTGCGCGATGGTGCGCGCCGGCGTGGGCCTTTCGATTGTTAATCCGCTGACCGCGCTGGACTACGCCTCTTCCGGCGTGGTGGCGCGCGCGTTCAGTATCGATGTCCCTTTTACCGTCAGTCTGATTCGTCCGCTGCACCGCCCGGCCTCGGCGCTGGTGGAGACCTTTATCGCCGAGCTGAAACGGTACGCGCAAAGCGTGCCCGAGCGCCTGCGGCAGGTGTTGCGGCCTTAGTCGTAATGCGGAAAGCCTACTGCTCCATGTTAGTTAATATATAAACAAGCGTTGCGCAACGCGCAACAACCGATATAATATTTCGTATGGCGCGGGAACGGGAAAGCTATTAATAACCGGAAAAAAAAGGGCAATGATCCATAACCGTTACAGGGAACTGGCGCATTACATTTGAATTTATCGATGGGAATGCCTATATCGTTAATTATGAGGATTACCACTGATGACTATGCATAACCCCCCGCATCCGGGGGAAATCATTGCCGAAACCCTGGAAGAATTGGGCGTAGGCATCAGAGAACTAGCCAGGGCGCTCGATGTCGCGCCTTCGACCGTGCAACGTCTTGTTGCATGCAATGCCGCTATCAGTCCTGAAATGGCTGTGAGGCTATCCACCGTTCTGGGTAGTTCGGCGAAGTTTTGGCTAAACCTTCAGGGCAATTACAGTCTTTGGGTAGCTCAGCAGAACGTTGACACGTCAACCTTGCACAAACTTGTTGCTGCATGATATGAGGCCACTACTGTAGCCTTCATGTAATGACAGAATGCACTAAAATTTCTTTTACCTGTTTGCCGAATCTTTTATTTTCACGATAAACGTATTTACCCTTTTCTTTCACGCCTACAGTACAGCGGTAGCGCATGGTGTCATCGGCGCGCTAACCCATCTCTATGCTATAGTATGCCATATTAATTTTTTCGCTTTTAAGGTCCCCATAAATATGGGGTGCTGACAAAGCGTAAATACGCAAAAATGATAAAAATGCACGAAAATATAGCCACGGAAAAATCAGCAAAAACAAGCATAAACACTGAAAACCCGCAGAAATACCGCCCCCACCGCTTCTCCGTTGCGCCGATGCTCGACTGGACGGATCGCCATTGCCGCTATTTTCTCCGGCAGTTGACCCGCCAGAGCCTGCTGTATACCGAGATGGTCACCACCGGCGCCATTATTCACGGCAAAGGGGATTATCTCGCCTACAGCGAAGAAGAGCATCCGCTGGCGCTTCAACTGGGGGGCAGCGATCCCGAGGCGCTGGCGCACTGCGCGCGGCTGGCGGAACAGCGCGGCTATGACGAGGTGAACCTGAATGTCGGCTGTCCGTCCGATCGGGTGCAAAACGGCCGTTTCGGCGCCTGTCTGATGGCGGAAGCCGCGCTGGTGGCCGACTGCGTCAGGGCGATGAAAGACCGGGTCGCCATCCCGGTGACGGTGAAAACCCGCATCGGCATCGACGATCGCGACAGCTATGAATTTCTGTGCGACTTTATCCACACCGTTGCCGAGCGCGGCGGCTGCGACACCTTTATCGTGCATGCGCGCAAAGCCTGGCTCTCCGGCCTGAGCCCGAAAGAGAACCGCGAAATTCCGCCGTTGGATTACCCGCGGGTTTATCAATTGAAACGCGACTTTCCGGCGCTGACCATCGCCATTAACGGCGGCGTCAAAACGCTGGAAGAAGCAAAAATCCACCTGCAGCATCTGGACGGCGTGATGATGGGGCGCGAAGCCTACCACAACCCCGGCATCCTGGCGCAGGTGGATGCTGAACTGTTCGGCGTGCCGGCCGCCAGCCCGGATCTCGTCGCGGCGGTCCAGGCCATGTATCCCTATATCGAGCGCGAATTATCCCATGGCGCGGCGCTGGGCCATATCACCCGTCATATGCTGGGCCTGTTTCAGGGCGTGACCGGCGCGCGTCAGTGGCGGCGCTACCTGAGTGAAAACGCGCACAAGCCGGGGGCGGATGCCGCCGTCGTCGAACGAGCGCTGGCGCTGGTTAACCACTCCGCGCGCTGAAAAGACCAATAGTTAGTCTTTTTGACTAACAGCGCACGCGCCCTTCTTTATGTGTTGCTGATAAATCAGTAAGTTACCAGCGACACAACCTGGCACGATTCTTGTTATACCCTATGGCATGACTTTGATGCGGCAACCGACGACAATCACGCCACGGCTGCCGATACATCAGGATTAATCTCGTGTACAGCACATTCAGCCGCAACAGGAGCGCGCCATGTTGGAAATTTTCTTCGTTATTGGTTTTTTTATCATGCTGATGGTGACCGGAGTGTCATTGTTGGGGGTTATCGCCGCCCTGTTTGTCGCCGCCTTTTTTATGCTGATCGGCGGGCTGTTCGTGATGGCCATCAAAGTGCTGCCCTGGCTGTTGCTGGCCGTCGCGGCGGTGTGGATATGGCGTCATTTCCAACAAAAACCGCTGCGTTATTATCGGTAATCGATCGCGGATAACCCATCGCAGCCTTGGGTAAAGGCATCCCGCTGCGGCTTTTATGCAAAATTGTGCGCCAGCAGATATTTTTCCCCTTTTGCGGCTGCTAGGATGTCGCCACAATTTGTTGGCGGCTTTGCAGTCCGGCCCTTGAGCGGGCAAAAGCAGCAAACAACAAGATTTCATCAGCGTCAGAAAACAACCGTCACGCAGGCAGTGGCACCTTATATAACGACGCCCGCTGTACCCTACATACAGTTTGATGAAATAAGCGTTATGGCAAGGGCCTCCCGCAAGGGAGGCCTTTTGTTTTGCAGCGGGAAAATGGATTATCGTCCGGGGATCAACAGGCTGGAACCCTGCGTGCCGCGGCTTTCCAGCGCCCGGTGCGCCGACTGCGCGTCCGCCAGCGCAAAGGTCTGGTCGGCCGGAACGTCCACCTTGATGGCGCCGCTGGCCAGCAGGGAGAACAGCGCATTGCCGGCCTGTTCCAGTTCGGCGCGATTGGTGATATACCCGTTTAACGACGGGCGGGTAACGTACAGCGACCCTTTCTGATTCAGCAGCCCCAGATTAACCCCGGTTACCGGCCCGGACGCATTGCCGAAGCTGACCATTAATCCGCGACGGCGCAGGCTGTCCAGCGAAGGTTCCCAGGTATCTTTCCCCACCGAATCGTACACCACGGCCACCTTTTCGCCGCCGGTCAGTTCGGCGACCCGCCCGGCGATATTTTCGGTGCGGTAATTAATGGTTTCCCAGGCGCCCGCCTGTTTTGCCCGCTGCGCTTTTTCATCGGACCCCACCGTGCCGATCAGTTTGGCGCCCAGCGCTTTCGCCCACTGGCTGGCAATCAGCCCGACGCCGCCCGCGGCGGCATGGAATAAAAAGATCTCATTCGGTTTGAGAGCATAAGTCTGATGGAACAGGTAGTAAACCGTGAGCCCTTTCAGGAACGATGCCGCCGCCTGCTCAAAGCTGATGCTGTCCGGCAGCAGCGCCACTCGCTCTTCCGCCACGTTATGCACCTCGCTATACGATCCCAGCGTCGACTGCGCATAAACCACCCGGTCGCCGACCTGCAGATGCCGCACGCCCGCGCCGACTTTCGCCACCACCCCCGCCGCTTCCGTTCCCAGCCCGGCAGGCAGATCGGGAACCGGATACAGGCCGCTGCGCACGTAAGTGTCGATGAAATTGATGCCGATGGCGCGGTTTTCTACCTGAACCTCGCCCGCTGCGGGCTCGGCGGGCGTGAAATCAACATATTGCAGAACCTCAGGGCCGCCGTAGGCTCTGAACTGAATGCGTTTTGCCATATCGCTTCCTCTCTTTGTGCGTATTAGAAGTGTGTTATTCGTCGCTTTCAGATATACAATGCCCTCTTAACCAATGGCAAATCAACCGGTAAAAGAACTCGTTTCATGGCAGAAAAAAGACCGACCAATAAATCGAATGAACCCCGAGACCGCCAGATGGAAGGTCTGAAGCTTCCGCCGCATTCGCTGGAAGCGGAACAATCGGTATTGGGTGGCCTGATGCTCGATAATGAGCGCTGGGATAACGTCGCCGAACGCGTTGTCGCCAACGATTTCTATAATCGCGCCCACCGTCTGATTTTCACCGAAATGCAGCGCCTGCTGGAAATGAGCCGGCCGATAGACCTGATCACCCTGTCCGAATCCCTTGAACAACAGGGTGCGCTGGAATCGGCGGGCGGTTTTGCCTATCTGGCCGAGCTGGCGAAAAACACCCCCAGCGCGGCCAATATCGGCGCCTATGCCGATATCGTGCGCGAACGCGCCGTGGTGCGCGAAATGATTTCCGTCGCCAATGAAATTGCCGACGCCGGGTACGATCCACAGGGGCGCAGCAGTGAAGATCTGCTCGATCTGGCGGAGTCCCGCGTCTTTCAGATTGCCGAAAACCGCGCCAGCAAAGATGAAGGCCCGAAAAGTATCGACCGTATCCTGGAAGATACCGTCGCCCGTATCGAACAGCTTTATCAGAAACCGCACGACGGCGTTACCGGCGTGGATACCGGCTATCAGGATCTCAACAAAAAGACCGCCGGCCTGCAAAAATCCGACCTGATTATCGTGGCGGCGCGTCCGTCGATGGGTAAAACCACCTTTGCGATGAACCTGTGCGAACACGCGGCGATGACCCAGGATAAACCGGTGCTGATCTTCAGTCTGGAAATGCCCGGCAATCAGATCATGATGCGTATGCTGGCGTCGCTGTCGCGCGTGGATCAAACCCGTATCCGTACCGGCCAACTGGACGATGAGGACTGGGCGCGCATTTCCAGCACCATGGGGATCCTGCTGGAAAAACGCAATATGTACATCGATGACTCCTCCGGCCTGACGCCAACCGAAGTTCGATCCCGCGCCCGCCGGGTATTTCGCGAACATGACGGCCTGAGCCTGATTATGATCGACTACCTTCAATTGATGCGCGTTCCGTCCCTGTCCGATAACCGTACGCTGGAAATCGCCGAAATTTCCCGTTCGCTCAAAGCATTGGCAAAAGAATTGCAAGTCCCTGTCGTCGCGCTGTCCCAGCTTAACCGTAGTCTGGAGCAGCGGGCGGATAAACGGCCGGTTAACTCCGACCTGCGAGAATCCGGCTCCATCGAGCAGGACGCCGACCTGATTATGTTTATCTATCGTGATGAGGTTTATCATGAAAACAGCGACATGAAAGGCATCGCCGAAATTATTTTGGGGAAACAGCGTAACGGCCCGATCGGTTCCGTTCGTTTGACCTTTAACGGGCAGTGGTCGCGCTTTGATAATTACGCCGGCCCACAATACGATGACGAATAACGCACAGCGAGCATAGTGCGTTAAGGACTAAAGAATGAAAACGGCAACCGCCGTCATTAATCGCCGCGCGCTGCGTCACAATCTGCAACGGATCCGCCAACTGGCCCCGCAAAGCCGCCTGGTTGCGGTCGTGAAAGCCAATGCCTACGGCCACGACATCATTGAAGCGGCTCGCGCCTTTTGCGACGCCGACTGCTACGGCGTCGCCCGGCTTTCAGAAGCGCTGCAGCTGCGCGCGGCGGGCATCGACAAACCCATCCTGCTGCTGGAGGGTTTTTTCTCCGCCGACGAACTCCCGCTGGTGGCCGAGCATCAATTGGAAACCGCCGTTCACAGCCCGGAACAGCTCGCCGCGCTGGAACAGGCGACGCTGCCGCAGCCCGTTCGCGTGTGGATGAAGCTCGATACCGGAATGCATCGCCTCGGCGTGCTGCCGGAACACGCCGAAGCCTTCTACCGACGGCTGGCGCAATGCCGCAATGTGGTGCAACCGGTGAACGTTATGAGCCATTTTTGCCGCGCCGATGAGCCGCAGGCGGATACCACCGTACGCCAGCTCGACTGCTTTGACGCTTTTGTCGCCGATAAACCTGGCGCGCGATCCATCGCCGCCTCCGGCGGTATTCTGCTGTGGCCGCAGTCGCACCGCGATCAGGTGCGGCCGGGCATCATCCTGTACGGCGTCTCGCCGCTGGAAACCGCAGACGCCGCCCATTTTGGTTTCCAGCCCGCCATGACCCTGACCTCGCAGCTGATTGCCGTGCGCGAGCACAAAGCGGGAGAACCCGTTGGCTACGGCGGCATCTGGACCAGTAAGCGCGATACCCGGCTGGGGGTGGTGGCCATCGGCTACGGCGACGGCTACCCGCGCAGCGCGCCGGCCGGCACGCCGGTGCGGGTGAACGGCCGTGAAGTCCCGCTCGCCGGGCGCGTGGCAATGGATATGATTACCGTCGACCTGGGGCCGGATGCGCAGGACCGCGTGGGCGACGAGGTGATCCTGTGGGGTGAGGCGCTGCCGGTGGAAAAAATCGCCGCACATACGGGGATCAGCGCCTATGAGCTTATTACCCGCCTGACGCAGCGCACCCGGCTGGAATATAGCGACGAATAGCCAAAGGCAGGCCATCGATGATGGCCTGCCTTTTAGCGGATGATTACGGCTTGAGCGCCAGCCATTCCCCTACGATTTTGTGGTATTCACCGGTGGCTTTGCTCAAATGCAGCCACTGGTCGACGTACTGCTTCCAGGTGATGTCATCGCGCGGCAACATATAGGCCTTTTCTCCGTACTGCAACGGCTTGTCGGGGTTAATCGCGCATAGCGCCGGGTAATGTTTCTGCTGGAATAAGGCTTCCGACGCTTCGGTTATCATCACATCCGCTTTGTTATCCACCAACTGCTGAAAGATGGTCACGTTGTCTTGCAGTATCAACGTCGCCTGCGGCAAATATTTATGCGCGAAGGCTTCATTGGTGCCGCCAGCCGGCTCGATCAGACGCACGGAAGGCCGATTAAGCTGTTCAATGGTTTGGTATTTACCTTTATTCTCACAGCGCGCCAGCGGGATTTTTCCATCCACGTCCAGCCTCGTGGTAAAGAACGCCGCCTTTTGCCGCGCCAGCGTCACGGAGATGCCGCCCATGGCGATATCGCACTTACCGGCCTGTAAGTCCGGCATCAGCGTTTTCCAGGTGGTGTTCACCCAGTTAACCTTCACGCTCAGGCTTTGCGCCAGCGACTCGGCCATCGAGATATCAATTCCCTCGTAGCGCCCGTCGGCGTGTCGATAGGTATAGGGCTTGTAGTCCCCGGTGGTGCACACGTTCAGCACGCCCTGTTGCTGAACCTTATCCAGATGAGACTGCGCGCTTACGCCTCCGGCGATTAATAGCAAAGCAAACGGACACCATTTGATCATTACGTTTTCCCCATAAGTAAAAATAGACGGTTGGCAAAAGCAGCAGTATACACAAATGAGACGCGCCGACAGCGCGGCGAACCGCGTTCCGCCCGGCGGGTTTCCGCCGTTGCCGGGACGCCGGCGATAAAAAACCCATAGACAACGCGGGATAAAAAACTGGTAGTCTGGGAGATTATTTTCCCGCGCCGCGTAGAGAGAGCCATGTACAACATTGATGACTTTGATCTGAAAATACTGACGCTATTGCAGGCCAATGCCCGTCTGACCAACCAGGAGCTGAGTGAACTGGTCGGGCTTTCCGCCTCCCAATGCTCCCGGCGCCGTATCGCGCTGGAGCAGGCCCAGCTTATTCTTGGCTATCACGCCCGCCTCTCCCCCAACGCCGTTGGCCTGGAGTGCCTGGGGCTGATCGAGGTCAGGCTGATTAACCACACCGCGGAATACGTCGAAAAATTCCACCAGATGCTGGGGGAAGTCGACGCCATTATCGACGCCTATAAAACCACCGGCGATGCCGACTATCTGCTGAAAGTGGCGGTGGCGGATCTGCCGGGATTGAGCGCATTGATCAGCCAGATCCTGTCACAGAACAAAAGCGTGGCGCATCTGAAAACCTCGGTGGTGCTTAACCGGCTGAAGGAAAATGGCCTGATGACGCCCGAAGCGCCGCCGTTGCCCTGAGATGGGGCACTCCGCCTTTTATTGGTGCAAATAATCACTGAAACACGCATAAGATAGTTAAAAAACGCACAACATAGACGCCAAGAAGCCAACCAATGCATTATCTGTGCATATTTTTCATATTTATGATTCAATAAGTTATCCCCTTCCCCTGGCGTCGCCCTTCCGTATAAGGCCCGCCAGCGGGTTATCTGGTGCAATTTTTGCTTAATATCCACGGTTATTGACTACGTATTGAGCCGCCATCATGGACAACGTTATCGCTACTGAAAAACTGTCGCACACCCCGCTGGAAGATGTCCTGGCGATCCTGATCGGCACGCTGATGGTCTCTTTCGGCATTATTCTGCTACGTCAGGCCGGCGCCCTTACCGGCGGCACCGCGGGTATGGCTTTTTTACTGCACTACCTGACCCACGTCTCCTTCGGTACGGCGTTTTTCCTGCTCAACCTGCCGTTCTATTATCTGGCCATCCGCCGGATGGGGTGGAAATTCACCATAAAAACCTTCTGCGCCGTGGCGCTGGTGTCGCTATTTTCCGATCTGCATTCGCTATTTATTCACTTCGATCGGCTGAACCCGTTCTACGCGACGCTGTTCGGCAACCTGATTATGGGGCTGGGGTTTATCGTGCTGTTCCGCCATAAGGCCAGCCTGGGCGGCGTAAACATACTGGCGCTCTACCTGCAAGACAAATACCGTCTGCGCGCGGGAAAATTTCAGATGGGGGTGGATATTGTGATTGTGCTGACTTCCCTGTTCGTGGTAAGCATACCGATGCTGATCGCCTCCATTCTGGGCGCGATTATTCTGAACCTGATTATCGCGATGAACCATCGCCCCGGCCGCTACGCGGTCTGACTGTCTGAGCGATGCCGAGACAACCGTTGCCCGATACCCCATAGATTTAGGAGAGTTACACCGTGTTTCAAAACGTTGATGCCTACGCCGGCGATCCCATCCTGTCGCTGATGGAAAAATTCAAACAGGATCCGCGCGCGGACAAGGTGAATTTGAGTATCGGGCTTTACTACAACGAACAGAACATTATTCCGCAGCTTCGTGCCGTCAGCGCCGCGCAAGACGAACTGCAACAATTGCCCAAGCAGGCAAACTCCTACCTGCCGATGGAAGGGTTGCCGTCTTACCGTACCGCCATTCAGCACCTGCTGTTTGACAAAAATCATCCGGCGTTGACCGCCAACCGCATTGCCACCATTCAGACGCTCGGCGGTTCGGGCGCGCTGAAAGTCGGCGCCGACTTTCTGAAACGCTACTTTCCGCACTCGGAAGTGTGGGTCAGCGATCCGACCTGGGAAAATCACATCGCCATTTTCTCCGGGGCGGGTTTCAAGGTGCATACCTACCCTTACTTTGACGCCGATAGGCTGGGGGTAAAATTCGACGCGATGCTCGCCGTCCTGCAACAGCTACCGGCGCAAAGCATCGTGCTGCTGCATCCGTGCTGCCATAACCCGACCGGTTCCGACCTGACCAACGAGCAATGGGATCGCGTTATCGAGGTGTTGATAAGCCGCGAACTGATCCCGTTTATGGACATCGCCTATCAGGGCTTCGGCGCCGGCATCGCGCAAGATGCCTATGCGATTCGCGCCGTTGCCGGCGCGGGTATTCCGGCGCTGATCGCCAACTCGTTCTCGAAAATATTCTCACTGTACGGCGAGCGCGTCGGCGGCCTTTCGGTGGTGTGCGAAAATGAGGAAACCGCGCTGCGCGTGCTGGGCCAGCTAAAAGCCACCGTACGCCGCAACTATTCGTCACCGCCGAATTTTGGCGCCCAGGTGGTATCCAAAGTATTGAACGACCCGGCGCTGAATGCCGGCTGGCAGGCCGAAGTGGAAGAGATGCGCACGCGTATTTTGGCAATGCGCCAGACGCTGGTCGCGGCGTTGAAAGAAGCGTTGCCGCAGCGCAATTTTGACTATCTGCTGACCCAGCGCGGCATGTTCAGCTATACCGGCTTCAGCCCGGCCCAGGTCGATCGCCTGCGCGAAGAGTTCGGCGTCTATCTGATCGCCAGCGGCCGTATGTGCATCGCGGGCCTGAACCACGGCAACGTTCAGCGCGTCGCCGCGGCTTTCGCCGCCATTCAATAAGCGACCGGGGAGCCGCCGTCCGGCGGCTCTTATCCCTGCGCTATAACAGAACGGAGATGGCTGACTAGCGCGCCACCAGCACGGAGGTTTTGGCGTAGCGCACGATAGCGGAAGCGTTGGAACCCAGCAGATAAGTGGTCACGCTCGGTCGCCGCGAACCAATGACAATCAGGTCGGCGTTGACCTCCTCGGCCTCTTTCAGAATTTCATCATAAATCGATCCCATACGAACGCTGATTGAAAGCCGCTCCTCCGGCAGCGCCAGCTTATCGGCGATAGCTTTCAGCTGTTGCTTGATATCCGTTGCCAGCGTGTCTTCAAACTGATGCGTTTGCGGATTAAACCGGTTCAGAATATAGTCCGGCACCGTGGATATCACATACAGCAGCCGCAGGCTGGCCGACGTTTTTTCCACCAGAAACCTGGCCTGCTGCAACGATTTTTCCGTTAACTCCGGTTCGCTGACGTCCACCGGTAATAAAACTGACTGATACATCCTGCCCTCCTGACGAAAATTAATGCCAATAATGCAACTTTACTCCCGATGGAAGGCAATAGACAAAAAAACCGCGCCGGGCGGGGCAGTAATCACGCGCGTTGTTGCGCGCAAGAAAACCGCTATCGCCAGAGGAGCCCGGCAACGCTGCTGACTTTTGTGGGCTGCCTGTGTGGCAGTGAACCTCATGAAGAAGTTTTTGCGGGGAAGTCTTTTTTTCTGAGCTGCCTGTACGGCAGTGAACGGAAGGAAAGCCGGTTCCTGCGTATGTAGCAATTTCTAAGCTGCCTGTACGGCAGTGAACGCCTCGGCCACTGTAGCCTCGCGCTGGATGTATTTCTAAGCTGCCTGTACGGCAGTGAACCGTTGCCAATCAACAGTAGTTGATTAAGGTTACTGACAAACCCACTCCGCCATAGTCATCCCCGCGCAGGCGGGGATCTGCTTTCAGCTAATGCGTTGATATCAGGAAGATTCCTGCCTACGCAGATACTGTGTTGAACGTCAGCGGTCAAGACACTTTATTCACCATGCCTACCCCTCCGTCATGCCCGCGCAGGCGGGCATCTCTGGCAACGCAGCGCCAGCAGTGAAGACTTCTCTCCGCTTTTTCCACCCCCCGTAGAGGAAGCTTCCTCTACCACCATCAGCCTTTCGCCAGCGTTTTTTCCACATCGAACGCTTGCCCTGATTTCAGCACGCCCCACGCCCAGTGCACCAGCTTTCTCATCACCGCCCCCACGATTAGCTTCCCGTTCTTTCCCTGCGC